>NZ_CP014870.1:1934666-2236833 GCF_001661075.1 Pseudomonas silesiensis | reverse complement strand
ATTCATCCAGGCGCTGTAAAAGTACATACTTTCAGTCGAAACAACTCTGAAGTCATAAGCGACTTGGCAATACCAATCAGACCCGATACACCATTGACCGACATCAGGATTTCCGATTTGGACTTAATGGTGATATGCGGTGGTCTACGTACACCGAGAACGGTTCCGAATTGGCTGGTAAACCTGCTGCGAAAACTCGCAAGCCTACCTGTCGCGCTCGGAGGGCTTTGGAACGGCGCCTGGTATCTTGGCAAGGCCGGGCTTTTAGATGGTTACCGCTGCGCAATTCATGCAGAGCAGAGAATAGCGTTGGCGGAGTACTCCCCAACTACCAGCGTGACGCTGGACACCGTGGTATTTGATCGAGACCGGCTCACCGCTTCCACGCCCGCAGGCGCTTTTCAAGTCATGATTAAATGGCTTTACAAGGTTCTCGATCCGAAAGTAGCAGACGCTGTGTTTGATCTGCTGGACTATGACCAATCTCGTTTTCGTACTACAAGTATCACGCGAGACCAAAAAGTCACCGCGCCAATGCGAGACATCATCAAGCTAATGGAGTCTAATCTTGAAGAACCATTGGACCTCGATCAACTTGCAAGCTGCGTTCAACTTTCCAGGCGTCAAATTCAACGTTTTTTCCAAAAGCAATTAGGCACCCCTCCTCAAAAATACTATTTGGAGCTAAGACTGACAGCGGCCCGGCGACTGATACAAAACTCGAGACTAGCCATCATCGATGTTGCCATTGCCTGTGGGTTCGTCTCATCTGGTCATTTCAGCAGATGCTACAGCACCCTCTTCGGTCATCCGCCTTCAAAGGAAGCTCGTTATGACGTCTAGCTTTCTCACAAAAAAAATACTCAATAAGCGACGCATCGAATTTCGACCGCCACATTAGGGGGACATAATGTCACATTCAATACCCGCAACGATGCATGCAGTGCTACTAAATGGACTCGGTGGACTAGAGCAACTTGAATACCGGACTGATGTAGCCGTCCCCCAACCCAAGGACGGTGAAGTGCTGATTCAGGTACGTGCCTCTGCTGTCAATAATACGGATATCAACACGAGGATTGGTTGGTACTCCAAGTCGATTAGCAGCGATACCGGCTCCGGTGGTGCAGGCGGATTCGACAGCGTGAACGGCGATGATGCCTCCTGGTCAGGCGCCTCGTTGAAATTCCCACGCATTCAAGGTGCGGATTGCTGTGGTTACATCGTTGCCGTTGGCAAAGGTGTTGCAGCTTCACGCATCGGCGAACGCGTGATAGTAAGCAATCTGCTACGTACTTACGTCGACCATAGGCCCTATGAATGTTGGACATTTGGTAGCGAATGTGACGGCGGCTTTGCACAGTTTGCCGTTGCACCCTCGAAAGAAACACTCAAGGTTGAATGCGATTGGACAGATGCAGAGCTGGCATCGATACCTTGCGCATACTCAACTGCAGAAAACATGTTGCACAGAACGAAATTGGGTGTCGAGGTGGTGTTAATCACCGGCGCTTCGGGAGGCGTGGGATCTGCCGCCGTGCAACTTGCCAAGCGAAGGGGCGCGACGGTCATCGCGCAGTGTTCTGCCGCCAAAGCATCAGAGGTGCAAGCGCTGGGCGCCGATCGCATCCTTGATCGCAAAGCCGATTTTGTCTCGATCCTGGGCGAAAACTCTGTGGACGTGGTGGTCGACATCGTCGGGGGTGAGGACTGGCCAGATCTTTTACGGGTACTTCGTCTCGGGGGCCGGTATGCCATTGCGGGTGCAATTGCGGGCCCTATGGCAGAGATTGATCTTCGAACACTCTACCTCAAAGACCTCACTCTTTATGGCTGCACTTTTCAAGAGGACGAGGTTTTAACCAATGTCATCTCATATGTAGAGTCGGGTGAAATACGTCCCGTTGTGGCTAAAACCTATCCGCTAAATGAGATTCATCAAGCACAAGAGGACTTCTTGAGCAAGGCGCACCTGGGCAAATTGGTTTTAATCATTCCAGAGGTAAATCAATGAAAATTGCTAGCGTTCATATCTATACCTACGAATTACCCGTCCTTGACGGTCCATATACCATGGCCAATCAAGTCGTATATTCATTGACAACCACGTTGGTAAAACTCGTAGCGGATAACGGACTGTTTGGGTGGGGCGAGACGTGCCCTGTTGGCCCGACCTTCTCCGAGTCACATTCAGGAGGTGCGGTGGCGGCTTTGGCTGCAATGGCCAAAGGGCTCGTTGGCACTGAAGTGCTGCCTGTTCCTCTGCATCGACGCATGGATGGATTACTCAAAGGCCACAACTACGCCAAAGCAGCGATCGATATCGCCTTGCATGACCTGTTAGGGAAGCATCTGGGTCTCAGCGTTTCGGATCTCCTGGGCGGTGCCCTGGCAGATCGTATCCCCTCCTACTCTGTTGTTGGAATCAGTGATCCCGACGAATCAGCCCGCCTTGCTGTCGATAAGCGCAACCAAGGTTATCCCCGACTACAGATAAAGGTAGGTGGCAGACCAATCGAGGAAGATATCGCGGCCGTTCAAAAGGTGTGGGAAGCGGTAGGCGGCTCACGTACCAAGCTCGCCGTAGATGCAAATCGAGGCCTGAATACACGCGACGCCTTAAGGCTCTGCCGCGAATGTACAAACGTTCCTTTTATCCTTGAACAACCCTGCAACACCATCGAAGACTTCCAGAAAATCCGATCGCAGATTAGCCATGCGATGTACATGGACGAGAGTTGCACCACAATAAATACTGCAATCACTGTAGCGGGAACCGGCCTGGTCGATGGTTTCGGAATGAAGGTCACAGCGCTGGGTGGCTTGCATCCAATGCGGGCGTTCCGTGACATTTGTGCAGCACGAAACTTACCCCACACCTGTGATGACGCATGGGGCGGAGATCTCATTGCGGCCGCCTGCACTCACATCGGCGCGACCGTCGCTCCTGAACTGCTGGAAGGCGTCTGGATCGCGGCGCCAATGATCGACGGGAACTACGACCAAAAAAATGGAATACGGGTGGAAGACGGTTACATCAAACGCCCACAAGGAGTCGGCTTGGGCGTTGTGCCTGAAGAGGGCATTTTCGGTGAACCGGTGGCGTCCTTTTAAGTTCACAGCCTTACGCTTGGCGGCGGCGCCAAGCGTCACCTATCGAGCCTGATTACGTCCAGCGAGGACTCTCGTATTCCAACTTCAGCGTAAATTCCAAGAGAGGCTCGTTATGATATCTAGCCATGCCCTCGCAACGCCGCAATGTCTCGCTTGGGAGCGACGCCGAACAGACGGCTGTATTCACGACTGAACTGAGACGGGCTTTCATATCCGACCTTGAAAGCCGCACTGGATACGTCCTGGTGCTCATTGAGCATCAATCGCCTTGCCTCGTTCAGACGCAGCCATTTCTGGTACTGCAACGGGCTCATTGCGGTGAGTTGGCGAAAGTGGTGGTGAAAGGTCGGCGTGCTCATCTGCACACGGGCTGCAAGTTCATCGATGCGAAGTGCCGAGGTGTAATTCAACTTCAGCCAATCGATGGCTTTCGCGATCCGATAACCTTGGCCATCGACGGATGTTATTTGTCGAAGCCGGCTCGCCTGATCACTCTGCAAGAGACGGTAGTGAATCTCGCGCTGGATCAAGGGGGCCAGAACAGGGATGGACTCCGGCTCATCGAGCAGTGCCAATAAACGCTCGAATGACGCCAGCATCGCAGGAGTCACTGAACCAATCCCTACCCCCTTTGCAACGGATCGATCACGGGTTGGCGGCAAGTCACTTTGCGCTATCAGCTCAGCCAGCATGCGCAGATCGAGTTTCAACGTCAGCCCCACGCATGGCTGTTCCGGGCTTGCCGCCAGCACTTCTGAATTGGCAGGCAAGTCCAACGAGGTGATCAGAAATCGCGACCTGTCATACGGGTAGCCTTCGCCACCTACCCAGAGCTGCTTCTCACCCCGGGCGACGAGGATGATGCTTGGCTCGACCATGCAGACAGTGGGCGGTGCTGGATGTTCGCGCCTGAAGAAGCCGAGACCTGTAATGGCCGTCCCGTAATCACCGGGTTTCGAGACCTGCGCGCCGATGATCTGCGCAAGCTTTTCCTGTGGCGATGTCTGTTCAGAATCGGTGTTGGGAGTGTTCGTCATATTCGTCTGGTACCTCTTCGCTGAACTCTAACTCGCCAGCTCCCGAGCGTCCTGCAAAAAAGCAGAGACTCATAGAATCAGGCAAGTAATCCAGTGGAATGCACTACAGGAAGCCTTGGCCGACCGGGAAAATGTCCATCCTACAAATCCTTTGAGGTCTCTCCCATGCTGGTACAAGCCTATGGCGCTCACGCTGGCGACAAACCCCTTGAGCCGATGCAGATCAATCGCCGCACGCCGGCAGCCCATGATGTTCAGATCGATATCGCCTTCTGTGGCATCTGCCATTCGGATTTGCACCAAGTGCGCGCCGAGTGGGCAGGCACGCAATTTCCTTGTGTTCCTGGGCACGAAATTGTCGGTCGCGTATCGGCGGTGGGCGCACATGTAGCAGATTTCAAAGTCGGCGATCTGGTCGGTGTCGGCTGCGTCGTCGACAGCTGTAAACACTGTAACGACTGTGAGACAGGCCTGGAAAACTACTGCGACGAGATGGTCGGCACCTACAACTTCCCGACTTTTCGGTGCCCTGGCCGGGCATCTCCTCTCTCGTAGCCTCGTCCTCGGGGCTACGACGCTTCGCGCAATAAAGGATTCAAGCAATGACTGATCTTTCCCTCCCCGCGCCCCATAAATCATGGGGTGCCGTATTCGCCATGTCGCTCGCCGCCTTTGTGCTGGTGGCATCGGAGTTCATGCCCGTCAGCCTGCTGACCCCCATTGCCGCCGATCTGCATATCACCGAAGGACAAGCCGGCCAGGGCATTTCCGTTTCGGGGCTGTTTGCCTTATTCACCAGCCTTCTTATCCCTCTGGTGGCGGCGCGGGTAGACCGTAAACCGCTACTTCTTTCACTGACGCTGTTGATGATCCTTTCCGGAACAGTGGTCGCGTTCGCACCGAACTACGTTGTATTCATGATCGGGCGCGCACTGATCGGTGTTGCGATTGGTGGCTTCTGGTCACTGTCGGCGGCAACCGCCATGCGCCTTGTGCCTGATGACCAGGTCACACGCGCCATGGCAATCGTCAACGGCGGCAACGCTTTGGCGACTGTGATTGCAGCACCATTGGGCAGTTTTCTTGGCGCCCTGATTGGCTGGCGCGGTGCATTCCTGTGCGTCATCCCAGTCGCGATCGTCGCTTGTATATGGCTATTGTTTAGCCTTCCACGGATGGCAACGCAAAGCCGTTCAGGCACCGGCAACGTCTTCAAGTTGATGAAAAGCACGCCGATCGCGTTAGGCATGGTGGCGGTCAGTGTGTTTTTCATGGGCCAGTTCATGCTGTTTACCTATTTGCGCCCATTCCTTGAAACGGTCACGCACGTCAGTGTCTCCATGCTGTCATTGATGTTGCTCGTTCTGGGCCTGGCGGGACTTGCCGGAACCTTCCTGATTGAAGCGTTCTTGAAAAATGGCCTGTATCGAACCCTCATCGTCATCCCGATCCTGATGGCGGTCATTGCGCTGGCGCTCGTTTCATTCGGAAGCTCGGCGGCTACCACGACTGTCTTGCTTGCCCTATGGGGACTGGTTGCTACGGCAGCGCCCGTGGGATGGTGGACATGGCTGGCTAGAACCTTGCCTGACGAGGCCGAAGCAGGAGGCGGCTTAATGGTGGCGATCATCCAACTCGCTATCGCGTTTGGGGCGACCGTGGGTGGGCTGGTCTTTGACTCAAGCGGTTACCGAGCGACCTTCGAGTTGAGCGCAGCATTGCTGGGCGTGGCAGCGGTTCTAGCCTTCCTGGCGGCACGAGTAGCAATGCGGGAGTCTTCTGCATTGGCAAAAATGGCTTAAAAATACCCACAAGCAGCTCACGAAACGAACGGTGTAATCCAACTCTAGAATCAACGTCAGCCAATGGTTAAAAAGGCCCCTGCGGGTAATGCCAGGACTCGTTGGCATCGGAGCCATGCTCCGATCCCAACATTCATTTAACAGGGATCGAAGGATGCTCAACCTTGAAATTGGTGATAACCCTTGGCGATGACCTTCCAGGCACCTCGAGGGTTCAAGCGCTCGGGTGGGTGTGATAAATCTTGCTGACGATCGTCCACTGGCCATCTACCTTCAGCAGGTTGAAGAAGTCGGTAAAGCGAAAACCCGAAACGTTGTCAGTATCGACCCGCGCACTGGCGGCAGTGCCCACGATGTCGATGCTAACGATCGCGGCTCTGGCCTCCGGAGAGGGTCGGAAAGAGTTGTCGATGACGTCGTACAGGTTCTGGATCGCGCCGCCGACGAGCTTGTCGCCGTCGACCCCAAACAGTGTGGCCTGTTCGTTGAACGCGGGTTTCATCAAGGTGCTGTCAGCCTTGGCGCCACCTTCGTTGTACTGGCTAAGTACGTCGACGATCGCGTTGTATTCCTGGACGTAAGTTGGATTGCTCATGATGTATTCCTTATGTAGGAGAATCTCTCATTAGTTGAAGTTGGCCGTTGGCCAATCGGTATAGCCCTTGGCGCCTCCGCCGTAGTAACTTTCACGTGGCGCGATGGTAAGTTCCGCACCAAGACGCAGGCGCGCATAGCTATGCTTTTTGTACTGCCTGATTGACTCGTGACGGCTCAAGGTCCGCCCTCTCCCACTTGGCGATTACCAAGGGTGCGATGGCATTACCCAGCACGTTCAGCGTGGTGGTTCCGCTATCGATAATCCTGAAGATCCCCGCGATAAGCGCTACCCCTTCCAATGGAAGACCGGCAGACGCCAATGTGGCGGACAGGATAATGATGGCAAATCCAGGTACCCCGGCAGCGCCTTTGGAGGTCAGCACCATCGTGACCACCAGCAAAATCTGCTGCGACAGCGACAGATCGATACCATAGAGTTGTGCGACAAAAATCGTCGCTACGCCAAGAAAGATCGACGCACCATCCAGATTGAACGCATACCCCACCGGCACCACAAAACTGACGATACGGCGCGGAACGCCATAGCTCTCCAGCTTGCTCATCAGCTGTGGCATGACCGCTGCCGACGCGGCACTCGAGAACGCAAGAATCAGCTCATTTCGGAAGTACTTGATCAGCTTGAAGATGTTCTCGCCGATCAAATAGCAAATACCGCCGAGTACCACCAACGCAAAGACAATCAGTGCCAGGTAAACCACACCAATCAGCTTGAGCAAAGGCAATAGCGAGGCAAAGCCAAAGGTCGCAACGGTAGCGCCGATCATTCCAAATACACCTATCGGTGCGTACGCCATGACGATTGAAACGACTTTGAACATCGCATCGGAAATACCCTGAACCACCGCGACCACTGGCGCGCTCTTCTCCCTGGGCAGCGAGTTCAGCGCCATGCCGAATAACACTGCAAAGAACAACACCGACAGCAGCTTCGCTTCCGACATCGCCACGAAAACGTTATCCGGGACGATGTTCTGCACAATCACCAATGCCCCCTTCGAAGGTTCCATGGTGATGGATGCAGAGCTATGCGTAATGCCCGAAATATCGGTGCCCGTGCCAGGCTCGAAGATGTTTGCGAAACACAGTCCCATCACAATCGCCAGGCCGGTGATCGCAAAGAAATAGCCCAACGACTTTATGCCCATACGACCAAATGATTTGTTATCGCCGCCTCCTGCGATGCCCAGGATCATGCAACAGAACACGATCGGTACAACGACCATCTTCATCATCTTGATAAAGATATCGCCAAGCGGTTTCAGGATTTCTGCACTGACCCACGATTGATATTGCGGATGGGTATTGAAATACCAACCGACGAGCACGCCAAGCAACAGCCCGGCAATGATTTGCCACACCAGGGGAATACGTTTCATGTCTAGCCTTTTTGTTGGAATTAAAGGACTGCGTTAATTGGCAGTTGCTAGAGTCATGAGCTTCCAGCTCACTTGAGTTCAAATGGCACAACGCTGTTGTGCCACCCGTTTCTTATTTTGCGAAGAGCTGGCTCATATCCTTGAAGGCCTTGAATTCAAGCGCGTTACCGCAAGGGTCGAACAGAAACATGGTGGCTTGCTCGCCAACCTGTCCTTTGAAGCGAATGTAGGGTTCGATTACAAACTCAATGCCAAAGGACTTGAGGCGCTCGGCCAGCGCTTCCCATTGTTCCCAGCCCAAAATGATGCCGAAGTGCGGAACAGGTACGTTGTGGCCGTCGACGGGGTTGCTATGGACGCTTTCCTGGGAAGCGGTTTTTGGGTGTTCGTGAATAACCAGCTGGTGACCATAAAAATTGAAATCGACCCATTGGTCGCTGGAACGACCTTCTTCCAGGCCGAACACTTCGCCGTAAAAGGTGCGTGCGCCAGCAAGGTTGTAAACAGGGATTGCGAGGTGGAAAGGCGAGAGGCTCATCAGAACTCCAGTACATTTTTTTGTTGGTGAAGGACGGAGCATAAAAATGCTGGCCGTTAATTTTTCACGACGCTTCAAGTTCCGCGGTCCACCGACATCGGCCTGGAGGTTCGGGCTGTTGCCGGGGGATGGACACATCGTAGAGCGGCCCTAAAAACAAAAAAATCAATATAATTTTCTTAGAAACACAATTAATATTTGTGAATGATCAAAGAACTCAAAACACTCATCGCCGTTGCACGGGAAGGAACATTTGCCGCTGCCGGGAATAAAATCGGCCTCACCCAAGCAGCGGTGAGCGCCCAGATTCAGCGTCTGGAGGCTGAGCTCGGCTTCGAAATCTTCGACCGAAAGGGGCGCTCGGCCCACCTCAACAGAATGGGCCACCAAATACTCCTGCAAGCGCAAGAGCTGCTTCGCCTTTATGAAAACCTGGGTTCGACCACGGTCGGACTGCCTGCGAGCGTGCTGGTGAATATCGGTGCTATCGCTTCCGTGCAGCGATCCTTTTTACCGGACGCATTAGCCAGGTTTCACCAACAATGCCCGCAATGCCGCACCCGGGTAGTCCCAGGGCTATCGATGGAGTTGGTCAACCTCGTGGATGCCGGCGAAATCGACATGGCGGCAATCATTCGCCCGCCCTTCTCACTTCAAAGCGATCTGCGCTGGACGACCTTGGCGCTTGAGCCCTACCGCTTGATCGTGCCGTGTGACCTGCCGGGAGAAGATTGGTCGGAACTGCTTTCCAGCCAACCGTTCATTCGCTATGACCGATCATCATTCGGGGGCAGACAGGTGGATCGCTTCCTTCGGCAGATGCATTTCACCTTGCGTGAGGTTTGCGAGCTGGATGAACTGGAAGCCATCGTCAAGCTGGTTGAAAATGGTGTGGGGGTAGCGCTGGTGCCGCAGATAGCCACCCATCAGGAATGGCCCGCTGGTGTACGCGTGCTGGACCTGGGGCAGTACACCTTCCATCGTGATATCGGGCTCGTGCATCGGGCTCGGCAGAGTTTGACTGAGCCTGTAAGAACGTTGGCCCAACTTATCAGTGACCAGGTAAAGACCGGTTCTGAATAAAATTTATCAAGCAAAAAGAGCCATTGGCATCAGGCCAGAAAAAGTATCGATTCCTGCAAGTGACTCGTGAGTTCCCCCACCAGTCCCACTAACACCAGCAGTCGACCCACATGGCCTGAACAGCATGCATCCGCACAGACAAACCCTGCACAACGAACTGCACGCACGCCCTTCACTGTATTTCGACGAGCCGGCCCATGTGTTTCACATGGCCTTTCTCGGCACGGAACCGCAGTGCAATGCGCTGCTGGATCGCTGCTGCCCGGGGCCGATCGATCCGCATGCCGCCCAGGGCATCACTCGGCTCGATGGCCACGCGCTGAAATGGGAACGCCACGCCGAATTCTTCACCCTGACCCTGGTGGTCACTTCGTCCTGCGATGACTTGTCCTGGACATCGCTGCCCGAGGTGCTGGCGCAAAAGGTCGAAGGGCATCTGCCGCAGCTGATCAATTCGGTGCAGATCGTCGTGCGTGGCGAAGCCGGCCTGGACCTCGCCAGCTACGGTTTCAAGGATCCATGCGGTTCCTGCGTGGGCGGCGGCGACGCGGTGGTCTGGAGCGATTTTCGCCTCAGCGAGGACGGCAGCAACCGGCTGCTGTTCGTCAACCGGCGCCTCAACGCCTACCGCCAGGGACGGATGATCCGCCGCCTGCTGGAAATCGAGACGTACCGGATGATGGCCTCGCTGTCCTTGACCACGGCCAAGACCTTGAGCGCGCAACTCAACGTCTTTGACCAGACCCTGGTCACGCTGTCCGGACGCAATGCCGACGCCGACAGTGGCAACGCGAAGGCGCTGCTGGCGGACATCTCCAGCCTTTCGGCGCAGGTGGTCAGCTGTACTGCGAAAACCCGCCATCGCTTCAGCGCCACCCAGGCGTACGCCCAATTGGTATTCGAGCGCCTGGGCGAACTGCGGGAAAGTCATGTGGGGGATTGCCAGCGGTTGGGGGTGTTCATCGATCGCCGCTTCAAGCCCACCGTCAGGTACTGCACCGCCACCGAACAACGGCTGGAGCACCTGGCCAAAAGCGTGGCCAACCTGGGCGATCTGTTGCAGGCCCGGGTCCAGGTGGAAATGGAAGAGCAGAACTCGGAGATCCTCAAAAGCCTGAACGCCCGCGCCGATGCCCAGATCAAGATCCAGCGCGCGGTGGAGGGCCTGTCGATCATCGCCATCACCTACTACCTGCTGAGCCTGCTCAAGCTGGGCTATTCGGGGTTGCACCTGCTCGGCGTCGACGTGGCCCCACGGGAAGCCATGCTGGCCATGACGCCCCTGGCGATCGGCATCCTTGCGCTCATTGTGCTGCGTATCAAGAAAGTTAAAGGACACTGATACTGCAGATCGCAGTGTGCAAAGTGGGCCCTATTGGTGGCGGGGTAAGTTCGGCAGGAGCTTGCTCCGCGCCTACAGGGGGTCGGGATGCTCACTCGACACTGAGTTGCTGGCATCCACATTGGCCAGCTCTTCCTCGACAGGTGCTTCGTCGTCCGGTGGCAGCGGCACCTCGGGGTTGCGACTGGGATCAGGGCCGACTTCGTTATCCGTACCGCTCGTTACACCCTGCTGAGATATGTTTCCTGGCGCGTTTTTATCAATGTCCATGCCGGCTCTCCGTTCTGATGTGCGTGATGTATCCGCTTTAACATTAGAAGCGCGAGACACTGCAAGTGCGCAACTTTGGACGAACGGTATGTGATCATAAAACCCGGTGGCCAAAAATGGACTTATCTCTTTCAGGCAGGTTCGTTTGTGCTCGCCTGAATGGATCAGTCACCTTTAGTTCGGAACACACCTCTGCCTGCATAGGCAAGCAACTGGCAACACAGTGCTTGCGAATACATGTTCTCCACTAAGAGGATCAGACATGCATCCATCCTTTCAGCAGCACATCGATGAGCTCGGCGCCCTGCTCGTCCACTCCAATGAAGCATCCTTGGAGTTCTTCCGGCGCAATCGATTCAAGTCGCGCCGCGGTGCTCGCTTCCAGGTGGTGACCAAGAAGCTCGGCCTCTTCCATGTCATCGAGCGGCACACAGGCAAAACCTGGATCTTCCATCACTACCAGGAGGCCACGGATTTCGCCATCGAGCTCGAGGAACAGTCCAACCGTCGCGGGGGCGGGTCGCGGAGTACGACGAGCTAACGCCGCTTGCGCAGCAAATCGATGAACAGACCCAACTCTCGACTGATGTGCTCGCCCTTGCGTAGCAGCAATCCGAACGGCGCCAGTTGTACGTCGAGTTCTACCGGGAGCGCCACTACCAGGCCCATTTTCAGGTAGTCGCGCAACGCGGTTTCCGAGAGCACCATGATCGCGTCGGTCAGTTGAATCAACTGCTGCATCGAATACACCGAGCTGCATTCAATGATGTCCGCCGGCAACGGCAGGGCCAGGCGCTGCAACGCCTGGTCCAGACCAATCCGCGCCGGGCTGGTTTCCGGTTGCAGGATCCACGGCCAGCCGCTGACCAGTTCCGACAGTTCCAGTTTTTTGCGGCGGGCCAGGGGATGACCGGCGTGCACCACGACCAGCAGGCGTTCGTTGCCCAGCTGTTCGAAATCGTAATGTTCGCTGTCGGTGGCGGCATTGCGCCGGGCGATGGCCAGATCGATGCGGCCCTGCTCCAGCAACTGGATCACCTGATCGCTGGTGTCGCCCATGATGCGAATGCGCAGTTGCGGATTGAGCGCCTTGATTTCGGCAATCGAGTCCATCACCAGGTCCGGCGCGGCGCCCATGATGGTGCCGATGGAAAGGTAGCCGAAACCACCCTGCTGCCGTGCGATCAGGTCTTCGGCGCAACGATCGAGACCACTGATCGCTGACTCGGCGAAACGGATCAACTCACTGCCCAGCGCCGTTGGCCGCATCCCGCGCGGCAGGCGTTCGAACAGATCGCAGCCGAACATGTCCTCGATCTCATGCAGCATGCGGGTTGCCGCCGGCTGCGACATGCTCAGGGTCTGGGAGGCGCGGTGCAGGTTCTGACTGGTGCTCAGTGCCACCAGCATATGCAAATGCTTGTAGCGCAGGCGGTTGAGCAGGCTGCGGGAGATGGTCGGCGTGGGCATTGGCGAGCCTTCTTTATCGATACCTTCAGGGTATCAGTTGTAAGCTAAATTCGATTTGTAACGCATAGATCCGCGGTCGTACAGTCTTTCCCATAAGAACAAATGCCCTACCAAAGGAAAACTGCGATGAAGACTCTACCCGCGCCTCTGCTCGCCAAAATTTCCTGGCGGCTCCTCCCGTTTCTCCTGCTGATGTACATCATGGCCTTCCTCGACCGCGCCAACGTCGGGTTCGCCAAGCAAGCCTTTCAAGCCGACACCGGCATCAGTGACGCCGCCTTCGCCTTCGGCGCCGGGGTGTTCTTCGTCGGCTATGCGCTGCTCGAAGTGCCGAGCAACCTGATCCTGCACCGCGTCGGCGCCCGCCTGTGGATGTGCCGCATCATGGTCACCTGGGGCCTGGTGTCCGCGGCCATGGTTTTCGCCCACAACGAAACCACTTTCTACGTCCTGCGCTTCTTGCTGGGCGTGGCCGAAGCCGGCTTCTTCCCGGGCGTCATCCTTTACCTCACCTACTGGTTCCCCAACGCGGTGCGCGGCAAGGCCATGGGGTTCTTCTACTTCGGCGCGCCACTGGCGTTCATTTTCGGCAGCCCGCTGTCGGGCCTGCTCCTGGAAATGGATGGCTTCGCCGGTTTCCATGGCTGGCAATGGCTGTTTGCAGTGGAAGGTCTGATGGCGACGGCCGTGGGCATCTGGGCCTATTGGTACCTGGACAATCGCCCGGCTGACGCCAAGTGGCTGACCGCTGAAGAACGCTTGCAGATCAAGACCCTGCTCGACCAGGAAGACAGCCATAAACAAAATCACGGCCGCAGCCTGCTCAACGTGTTGTGCCAACCCTCGGTGCTGTACCTGTGCCTGATCTACCTGCTGATCCAGGCCAGCGTCTACGGCGTGGTGTTTTACCTGCCTACCCAGGTCGGCGGCTTGCTCGGCACCAAGGTCGGGTTGATGGTCGGACTGGTCACGGCGATTCCATGGATCTGCGCGATCGTCGCCGCCTACCTGATCCCCGGCTACAGCGACCGCACCGGCGAACGACGCCGCACGGCGTGCCTGACTTTGCTGATGTCGGCGGCCGGGATCGCCTGCTCGGTGACCTTCAGCAGCCCGTTCCTGGGCATCATCGCCCTGTGCTTCGCCGCCTCCGGCTTCATCGCCGTGCAACCGGTGTTCTGGACATTCCCCTCCAGCTACCTCGCCGGCAGCGCCGCGGCGGCCGGGATCGCCCTGATCAACTCGTTCGGTGCCCTTGGCGGTTTCATCGCCCCGGTGCTGAAGAACTGGGCCGAAGGCGCCTTCCATTCACCGGCCGCCGGTCTCTACCTGCTTTCCGCTACCACCGTCATCGCCGCGTTGCTGGTCCTGGGCATCCGCTCGCCCATTCCGAGCGCTGCCAAAAAACCGGCCACCATTTAATACCTGAGGAGTCACACCATGGGCATTCCAACCATTAAGCACGTCCGCGCCTTCACTCTGCGAGGCGGCGGCGCGGATTATCACGATCAGGCGGACGGCCACTGGATCGACGATCACATCGCCACGCCGATGAGCAAATACCCCGAGTACCGCCAGAGCCGCCGCACCTTCGGCATCAACGTGCTCGGGACCCTGGTGGTCGAGATCGAAGCCAGCGATGGCACCGTCGGTTTTGCCGTGACCACCGGTGGCGAACCGGCTGCCTACATCGTCGAGAAGCACCTGGCGCGTTTCCTGGAAGGCGCCAAAGTCACCGACATCGAGCGCATCTGGGATCAGATGTACCAGTCGACCCTGTATTACGGGCGCAAAGGCATCGTCATCAACACGATCTCCGGCGTCGACCTGGCGCTCTGGGACTTGCTCGGGAAGATCCGCCAGGAGCCCGTGCATCAGCTGCTCGGCGGTGCGGTGCGCGACGAATTGCAGTTCTATGCCACCGGCGCCCGTCCGGACCTGGCACAGAAAATGGGTTTCATCGGTGGCAAGATGCCGTTGCACCATGGCCCGGCCGAAGGTGAAGAAGGCCTGCGCAAGAACCTCGAAGAACTGGCGACCATGCGCGAGCGGGTCGGCCCGGACTTCTGGCTGATGCTCGATTGCTGGATGAGCCTGGACCTCAACTACGCCACCAAATTGGCGGTCGGTGCTCACGAACATGGCTTGAAGTGGATCGAAGAGGCGCTGCCGCCGGACGATTACTGGGGCTACGCGGCGCTGCGCAACAACGTGCCCAAAGGCATGCTGGTCACCACCGGCGAACACGAAGCGACCCGTTGGGGCTTCCGCATGCTGCTGGAGATGGGCTGCTGCGACATCATCCAGCCGGACGTCGGCTGGTGCGGCGGGATCACCGAACTGGTGAAGATTTCGGCGCTGGCCGACGCCCATAACGCACTGGTCATTCCCCACGGTTCTTCGGTGTACAGCTATCACTTTGTCGCCACCCGGCATAACAGCCCGTTCGCCGAATTCCTGATGATGGCGCCCAAGGCCGATGAAGTGGTGCCGATGTTCCACCCGCAACTGCTCGGCGAACCGGTGCCGGTGAACGGCCGCATGCGCCTGTCGGCGCTCGATCAGCCCGGCTTCGGCGTGACCCTGAACCCGGAATGCCAACTGCATCGGCCGTACAACCGCTGAGAAAGGACCCCGTCATGAACATGCCGCACAACGCTTTCAAAGCCGCGCTGAACAACCGCGCAACCCAGTATGGTATCTGGGCCGGATTCGCCACCGGCTACGCCGCCGAGATCGTCGCCACCACCGGTTACGACTGGATGCTGATCGACGGCGAACACGCGCCGAACACCGTGCCCGGCGTGCTCGCCCAATTGCAGGCGGTGGCGCCCTACTCCACCACCCCGGTGGTGCGGGCGGTGACCGGCGACGCCAACCTGATCAAGCAACTGCTGGACATCGGCGCGCAGACGCTGATGATCCCGATGGTCGAAACCGCCGAACAAGCCGCCACCCTGGTGCGCGCCATGCGCTACCCGCCCCACGGTATTCGCGGCGTCGGCGGCGGTCTGACCCGCGCCACGCGCTGGGATGCGGTGCCCGACTACCTCAACACTGCCCATGAGCAGTTGTGCCTGATCGTTCAGGTGGAATCGCGCTTGGGTGTTGAAAACGTCGAAGCGATTGCCGCCGTCGAAGGCGTCGACGCGGTATTCATCGGGCCGGCGGATTTGTCCATTGGCCTGGGCCATGCCGGCAATCCGGGTCATCCCGAGGTTCAAGAGCGCATCCAACATGCAGTGAAAGCGACCCTCGCGGCCGGCAAGGCCTGTGGAATCCTCGCGCCCAACGAAGAAGATGCGCGGCGCTATCAGGGCTGGGGCTGCCAGTTCATTGCGGTGGCCATCGACATCAGCCTGCTGCGCCAAAGCGCCACGGCCACCCTCGCGCGCTACCGCACACCCGCCACCGAGCAAGCGCCCTCGCGCACCTACTGATCAGCCCAGGAGTTGTCCCAATGTCGTCCGTGCCTGTTTACGAAAACTTCATCAACGGCCAATTCGTGGCCAGCGCCGCCCATCTCGACGTGATCAACCCGGCCACTGGCGCCCTGTTGTCCAAGGTCCCGGCGTCGACGGCCGACGACGTCGACCGCGCCCTCGCCGCCGCCCGCGCTGCGCAAAAAGACTGGTCGCGCAAACCGGCGATCGAACGCGCCGGGCATCTGCGGCGGATCGCCGCCAAGCTGCGGGAAAACGTCGCCCACCTGGCGCGCACCATCACCCTGGAACAAGGCAAGGTCAGTGGCCTTGCAGAAGTCGAAGTCAACTTTACCGCCGACTACCTCGACTACATGGCCGAATGGGCCCGGCGCATCGAAGGCGAAATCATCACCAGCGACCGCCAGAACGAAAACATCTTTCTGCTGCGCAAACCCCTGGGCGTGGTCGCCGGGATTCTGCCGTGGAATTTCCCGTTCTTCCTGATCGCCCGCAAGATGGCCCCGGCACTGCTGACCGGCAACACCATCGTGATCAAGCCCAGCGAAGAAACGCCAAACAACTGCTTCGAATTCGCCCGACTGGTCGCCGAAACCGACCTGCCGGCCGGCGTGTTCAACGTGGTCTGCGGTGACGGCCGAGTCGGCGCGGCATTGAGTGCGCACAAGGGCGTGGACATGATCAGCTTTACCGGCAGTGTCGCTACCGGCTCGCGGATCATGGCCGCCGCGGCGCCGAACATCACCAAGCTCAATCTGGAATTGGGCGGCAAGGCGCCGGCCATCGTATTGGCGGATGCCGACCTCGACCTGGCGGTAAAAGCCATCCGCGATTCGCGGATCATCAACAGTGGTCAAGTGTGCAATTGCGCCGAGCGGGTGTACGTCGAGCGTAAGGTCGCCGATCAGTTTATCGAGCGCATCGCGGCGGCGATGAGCGCGACCCGCTACGGTGATCCGATCGCCCAGCCGGATATCGAAATGGGCCCGCTGATCAACCGTCAGGGGCTGGACAGCGTCGATCGTAAAGTCCGCACCGCGTTGAGTCAGGGCGCGAGTCTGATCAGTGGCGGGGAGATTGCCGATCTGCCCAATGGCTTTCACTTCCAGCCCACGGTGCTGGCCGGCTGCCGTGCCGACATGGAGATCATGCGCGAAGAGATTTTCGGCCCGGTGCTGCCGATCCAGATCATCGACGACCTCGACGAAGCCATCGCCCTGGCCAACGACTGCGACTATGGCCTGACCTCGTCGATCTACACCCGCGACCTGAACAAAACCCTGCAAGCGATGCGCGAGCTGGATTTTGGCGAAACCTACGTCAATCGCGAGAACTTCGAAGCGATGCAAGGATTCCACGCTGGCGTGCGCAAGTCAGGCATCGGCGGCGCGGATGGCAAGCACGGGCTGTATGAATACACCCATACCCATGCGGTGTATCTGCAAGGCTGAGCCGTGTCTTGAGGCCACCGACCTGCTGACTGGAGCCTGTCAGCAGGTCGAGCAGAGATCATTTTTCTCCGCGTGTCCCTCCATGACTGTGCTGTCCACCGATCCGGGCTTTCTCTGCCTTATCGATGGCTACATTGGCCTTTGGCTCGCCTTTGCGTCCCGCCTCTTTGACTTTTTGCGGGTCGTCGGAAAAGCCGTGATGGGTTTCTTGTCGTTTGGTCATGGCCAATCTCCTGAGACAAAAAATAGTGACTTACTTTGGATCGTCACCCTAAGTTTTCGTCTCGTCGATACGACAAACGGAACAGGCCCGCCGCCTGCAGACGCGAAAAAAAAGTGACGGAAAGTCACTTAGAGCCAAACTCATATCACTGGTGTCGAACGCATGCCGGAGGTAGAAATCGTGATTTTTTTCAGTGCCTCTGGCTGTTTGTCAGATCAACTGCCTGAAGGAAGGATCGGCCATGGATCTCATATTTCTTGGTACTTCAGCAGGCGCCCCTACCCGAAATCGAAATGTGAGTGGCACCGCGCTCATCGAGTCCTCAGGCAAGGGCTGGTACCTGGTGGATTGCGGCGAAGCCACCCAGCATCAACTGCTACGCACACCCTTGACGTTAAAAAACCTTCGCGGGTGCTTCATAACCCATGTACACGGCGATCATTGCTTCGGCTTACCCGGGCTGCTCGCCACGGCCGGCATGTCGGGGCGCCTGGAACCGCTCGATATCGTGTTGCCGGTTGCGCTGCATGACTGGGTGCGCCTCAGCCTGAGCGCCAGCAGGTCGTGCCTGTCCTTCGAGGTGCGCTTGCATGCAAGCGAAACCTTGAATGGCTGGCGAAACGGCCATGTCCAGGTCGACACCGTTGCCCTGTCTCATCGTGTTCCCTCTCATGGCTACCTATTTGCCGAATCCAATCCTGACCCGCGCCTGGATGTGCAACGCCTGGAAGCCGAAGGCATACCTCGCGGCCCGATCTGGGGTGAGCTGGCGCATGGACGTGAGGTCGAGCATGCCGGACGCCTGCTGCGTGCGCAGGACTATTTATGCCCGGCGCGACCCGGACAACGCTTCATTATCTGTGGCGATAACGACACCCCCGACCTGCTGGCCAAGGTGGTTCCAGGCGCGGACGTGCTCGTGCACGAGGCCACCTTCTGCCAGTCATTGATTGATCGCACCCGCGAGAGTTACGGCCACAGCAGCGCCGCCGCCGTCGCGCGCTTTGCCGAGTCGGCGGGTATACCGAACCTGGTGCTTACCCACTTCAGTGCGCGCTATCAATCCAATCCCGGGCAAAGCCCGTTCATTGGCGATATCCACGAGGAAGCAGCGGCCTGTTTCACGGGCCAGTTGATCCTCGCGCAGGATCTACAACGCTACCATCTCGATCGGGATGGTCGGCTGCAAGTGGTCATGGAACGCTTGTCGCAATAGGCAGGTCCGGGATGGGTGCGGCTGCCTGTGGTTGTCACCTCTGCGAAAAAATAGATCCGTCACCTTTTCGAAAATAGATCCGTCACCTTTTCGTGGTCACCTTTTCGTGCATGCCAGCAGCGATACGCAGTCAATTCTTCGATGTTTTCAGCAACAACGCTTTGGTCGACGGACCGTTGATCGTGCCCGGCTCAAACTGGCACCGATGGACAGGGGAACGTCACCTTCAAACACTTCCGCGCGGCCCTTCGATACCGAACAATCTACTTTCCTGCAGCACAAAAAAAATAAGCAGAAATCAGCACCCAACCGTATGCACATCATTTGTTTGGGTACAAGGAGAGACGACCCCATGAGCACCCCGCTCCGCATCAACGAAGCACTTTTGATTGCGGGTCACGCATTCGAACCTTTTCAATGTATCGCCTGGGCTCCGCAAGACGGTAATGGCGAACTGAGCCTGACCGTCGTCGACCGGGCCAGCACGCGTATTTGTCGCAAGCAGATTCCAAGCAGTGCCTATTCCGACCCGGCGCAGCTGGAAAGCGTGTTGGAAGAGGTGCGCGCCAAGTTGAACCAGGAGGGCTACACGCTGGGATCCTGGACAATGCCAGGGCAATAATGCTCACTTGTTGAGAAAACCCGGCCTGATGCCGGGTTTTTCCGTTTTCGCGACACCCTTTTCACAAGGCATTCACAACTCAAGGCGCACATTGAGCGTACAAAAGGATTTGACCCCAATAAAGAGCCCGCCCTTGCGGGCTTTTTTCTGTCTGGCATCACGCGTGCGAGGCACGTTCGAACACTTCGTCAGCCCACTGGTTCAGGCTCTTGCCCGCGGATTGGGCGGCAATAAAACACCCGCCAGCGCTACACGGCATGTCTCGGCAGCCCGATGGAAATCAACGCAGCGACCAGCACGAATGCGCTCGATATCCATAAGCACGCGCCCAGCCCATGCACCTGATAAACCCAGCCGGAGAGCACCGTGCCGATCAGGCGGCCCATGGCGTTGGACATGTAGTAAAAACCCACATCCAGCGACACGCCATCTTCCTTGGCGTAGGACACTATCAGGTAGCTGTGCAGCGACGAGTTCACTGCGAACAATGCACCAAAAGCCATCAACCCGCCGAGCAGCACCACCTGTGGCGACAGTTCGGTGTTCAGCCCGAGAGCGATCGCCGCCGGGAGACCCGCCAGTGCAAGTGCCCACAGAAATGCCGCGCGACCATCCGGTACATGACCACGTTTCTTTCCCGTGATGCCAGGCGCCACGGACTGCACGATGCCGTAGCCGATCACCCAGGCTGCAAGAAAGCCGCCAACCTCCCAGAAGTCCCAGCCGAACACACTGCTCAAGTACACCGGCAAGGCCACGACAAACCAGACATCGCGGGCGCCGAAGAGGAACATTCGCGCTGCCGAGAGGATATTGATCGCCCGGCTCTTGGACAGGATGTCGCGAAACCTTGGCTTGGCTTTCGCTTTGCCCAGGTCCTTGCTCAACAGGATCAGGCTGCCGATCCAGATCAACGCCAGGACACCCGCCATGACCAGCAAGGCACCTTTGAAGCCGAGCAATGCCAGCAAGGCTCCACCGAGAAAAAAGCCGACACCCTTGAGTGCGTTCTTCGAGCCGGTGAGGATCGCTACCCACTGGTAAAGCTTGCCCTGCTGCCCGTCAGGAACCAGAAGCTTGATGGAGCTTTTGGCACTCATCTTGTTCAGGTCTTTGGCAATGCCCGACAGCGCCTGAGCGCCCATCACCCACGGGATGGTCAACCAGGCGACCGGCACGGTCAGCATCAACAGCGCCGCGACCTGGATGCCCAGCCCGATGTTCATGGTTCGGTTCAGACCCAGCCGAGCGCCGAGGTAGCCACCCACAAGATTGGTGATCACGCCAAAGAGTTCATAGAACAGAAACAACGCCGCGATTTGCAGTGGGCTGTAGCCCAACGCGTGAAAGTGCAACACCACCAACATGCGCAAAGCGCCATCGGTGAGGGTGAAGGCCCAGTAGTTGCCCGTGACGAGCAAGTACTGCCGCACTTCCGGAGCAAGGGCGGACAACGCTTTCATGACCGCTCCTCAGACTGCCAGACCGACCATCCTGGCCAGTTCGACGGTGCGGTTGGCATAACCCCACTCGTTGTCGTACCAGGCATAGAGTTTGACCTGGGTGCCGTTGATGACCATGGTCGACAGCGCATCGATGATCGATGAGCGCGGATCGGTACGGTAGTCGATGGACACCAGTGGACGCTCTTCAAAACCGAGGATGTCTTTGAGCTCGTTCTCGGAGGCCTCCTTGAGAAACCAATTGACCTCTTCGACAGTGGTGGCCCGCTCGACCTCGAAGACGCAGTCCGTCAGCGAAGCGTTGGCCAGCGGCACGCGTACGGCGTGACCATTGAGGCGCCCGCGCAGCTCCGGGAAAATTTCGGCGATGGCGGTGGCCGAGCCGGTACTGGTTGGAATCAGGCTCATCCCTGAAGCACGTGCACGGCGCAGATCCTTGTGCGGCTGATCGAGGATGCTCTGCGTATTGGTCAGGTCGTGGATGGTGGTGATCGAACCGTGGCGAATGCCCAGCTTCTCGTGGATGACTTTGACAACTGGCGCCAGGCAGTTGGTGGTGCATGACGCCGCCGTGACAATGCGATGTTCCGCCGCATTGAACAGCTGATGATTGACGCCCATGACGATGTTCAGCGCGCCTTCTTCCTTCACCGGGGCGCTGACCACCACGTGCTTTACGCCCTGGTCGAGATAAGCCTGAAGCACGGCGACGGTCTTCATCTTGCCGCTGGCCTCAATCACCAGGTCGCAGCCCGACCAATCGGTGTCGGCAATCGCCTTGTTGGCCGTGACCTTGATTCGTTTGCCGTCGATGACAATGTTGTCGCCTTCGGAATCGGCCTGGCCATGCCAGCGGCCATGCACCGAGTCGAAGTTCAGCAGGTGCGCATGGGTCGCCGCGTCACCTGCCGGATCGTTGATCTGCACGAACTCGAACGCTGGCCAACGCCAGGCGGCGCGCAGAGCAAGTCGACCGATCCGGCCAAAACCATTGATGCCAACTTTGATAGTCATATCGTTGTGCTCTGTGCCTGGCTAATATACGGTTTAACGAATATATGATTTTCCGTATGCGAGGTAAAGCGCTGGCCGGAAGAACGGTTCAGGCGCTCGTGCTTTTTTCTCGCTTCATCTGAGTGACCAACGTAAACCTGTCCTCGGGATGGACCGTTTCCGACACGACCATCAAACCCCCCTCCTCGTCACGGTACTGGCGAATGATGTTCAACCCTGGAGAGCCGGTTTCGGCGTTCAGGCTCTTGGCAATGCCCGGTGTCAGCAACACCGCGCGTACCTGCTGATCCACCACCTCGATGTGCCGGCCGTAGTGTTGCTCGATCAGCGCGGCAATCAACTCGTCCGGATGCTGCTCGGCCAATTCGATCACCTCTGAATAAATGTCCTGGGCGTAGACATCAGTCCAGCACAGCGGCGCGTGCAGGTTTTCCTGGTCGACCCGAATGCTCGACACGCAAAAGTAATGCTCGCCGGGTTCCAGCCCCAAGCGCTTGGCCAAGGCAATATCGGCCACGAAGTGATGCACGCTCTGGATGCTGCGGACCTGGGTTTCGGCCAGGTGCACCAGGTCGGAGACCGAGGCCAGCGATTGTGAATAACCGCCCTTGGGTGTGGACGCTTCAACGCGGGTACCGACCCTTTTGCGCCGGGAAACCAGTCCCTGATTCTGCAATTGAGTAATGGCCGCGCGGACCGTGTGTCGGCTCACGTCATAGAGTTCGCACAGCTCGAACTCGGTGGGCAATAGCGTCCCGACCGGGTAGCGCCCGCTGGAAATCCCCTCCAGCAAGTCTTTTGCAACGACCGCATAGCGCGTCTGGTTCATACCTTTCATCAGTCCCGAGGATTTACCGAGTTGACAGTGTATCAGCGAGCACGTAAGAATTATGTACGGACATATTGAATATGTCCGATCAATAACAAACATATTCGGGATGACCTCATGTCCAGCACCGTTTTCGACTCCGTCCTCTTCCGCGACATGTTCGGCACTGCCGAGATGCGTGGCGTGTTTTCCGACAAGGCTTTGATTGAACGCTACATCGAAGTGGAAGTGGCCCTGGCCCGGGCCGAAGCACGTTGCGGCGTGATCCCCAGCGAAGCTGCCGAGCAAATCGCAGAACTCGCGACCTACGCCTCGCTCGACATGGCCCTCATGCAGCACGAGACGGAGATCGTCGGCTACCCGATTCTGCCGCTGGTGGAACAACTGTCGAAAACCTGTGGTGAAGCCGGGCGCTACGTGCACTGGGGCGCTACCACTCAGGACATCATGGACACCGCCGTCGTGCTGCAGGTACGCGCTGCGCTGGCGATCGTCGAGCGCGATATCCAGGCCGTCCGCGGTCTGCTCGCCGACCTTGCCCGGCGCTACCGCGATACGCCGATGGCCGGCCGCACCCATCTGCAACACGCGCTGCCGATCACCTTCGGCTACAAATGCGCGGTCTGGCTGAGCATGTTCGACCGTCATGCCGAACGCCTGGTGGAGCTGCGTCCACGGGTGGAAATCGGCCAGTTCGCCGGTGCGGCGGGCACACTGGCTTCGCTGGGCGACAAAGGCCTGGAAGTCCAGGAAGCCTTGATGGCCGAGCTCGGCCTGGGCATACCGCAGGCCACGTGGCACGTGGCCCGGGACGGGCTTGCCGAAACCCTGAACTTCCTCGGGCTGGTCACCGGCTCCCTGGGCAAAGTCGCCCTGGACGTTATGATGATGATGACCAGCGAGTTGGGCGAAGTGTACGAACCCTTCGTCAAGGGTCGGGGTGCCAGCAGCACCATGCCGCAGAAACGCAATCCGATTTCCTGCGAATTGATGTACGCCGCGGCCAAGGGTGTCCGCCAGCACGCCGGTCTGATGCTCGACGCCATGATCCAGGACTTCGAGCGTTCCACCGGCCCCTGGCAGGCCGAGTGGATCGCCATTCCCGAAGCCTTCGCATTGAGCGCGGCGTCTCTCGGTCAGGCGAAGTTCATGCTCGCCGGGCTGGAAGTGCGCACCGAACGCATGCGCAAGAACCTCGACATGACCCAGGGCCTGATCGTCGCTGAAGCCGTGATGATGGGACTCGCACCGGCGCTGGGCCGCCAGGTGGCCCATGACGTGGTGTATGCCGCCTGCCGCATGGCCAATGACGAAGGCACCAGCCTGCTCGACGCCTTGCTCGCTCAAGGCGAAGCCACGGCGCAACTGGATATCAAGGAACTCAAGCGCCTGACCGATCCGGCCAATTACCTGGGTCTTGCCCCGCAGATGGTCGACATCGCCCTGGCGCGAGAGGGCTCGGTTAAACGCTGATCCTCATGGGGCTCGAAAAAATCGAGCCCTTCTGCCCGCAGCTCGCCAAAAACAACAACGAGATCGCAGACATGACCACCGTTAACAAAAAGCCGTTCTACAAGGATCTGACCTTTCAGGTCATCGCCGCCATGGTGCTGGGGATTGCCTTCGGCTTCCTGGCCCCGGAACTGGCCGCCAAGTTCAAGATCCTCGGCGATATCTTTCTCAAGCTGATCAAGACCGCCGTCGCGCCCCTGGTGTTTTTCACCGTCGTCCACGGCATTGCCTCGGCGGGCGATATCAAGCGTGTCGGCAAGGTCGGTTTGCGGGCGCTGATCTATTTTGAAGTCGTGTCCACTATTGCCCTGGCCCTCGGCCTGCTGTGGGGCAACCTGCTGAACATCGGCTCCGGCATGCATGACGCGCACCCCAGCAGTGCCGCCGCCGCAGCGGCCAGCGCTGCCGTTTCCAAGGGCCACGCGCCGGCGTCGACCATGGACTTCATCTATGGGATTTTCCCGGACAATTTCGTCGGTGCGTTTGCCGGTGGCCAACTGCTGCAAGTGCTGGTGATTTCGGTGCTGTTCGGTTTCGCCTTGCTCGCGCTGAAACCCGAGCGTCGCAGCGTCATCGAAGACGGCTTGAGCCGGATCTCCGAGTGCTTCTTCGAGTTCATCAACCTGATCATGAAGTTCGCCCCGCTTGGTGCCTTTGGTTCCGTGGCCTATGCCGTAGGTGCCAATGGCACTGCCGTGCTGATGTCATTGGCCAACCTGGTGCTGATGTTCTACGTCTGCATAGCGTTCTTCATCTTCGTGGTATTGGGCGTGGTCTGCCGTATTTCAGGTTTCAGCCTGTGGCGATTCCTGAAGTACATCAAGGATGAGATTTTCATCGTGCTGGGCACGGCTTCGTCGGAAAGCGCCCTGCCACGACTGCTGCAAAAACTCGAAAAGTTCGGCTGCTCCAAGCAGAGCGTCGGGCTGGTGCTGCCAACGGGGTACGCTTTCAACCTCGATGGCACGTCGATCTACATGTCGCTGTGCGTGCTGTTCATCGCCAATGCCTATGGCGTGCCGATGAGCTGGGAGCAACAACTGGGCACCATCGCCATCATGCTGGTGACGTCCAAAGGTGCAGCGGCGGTGTCCGGTGGCAGCTTCGTGGTGTTTGCCGCGACGGTCACGGCCATCGGGGTGCTGCCGGTGGAGGGGCTGGCCTTGCTGTTCGGCGTCTACCGCTTCATGTCCATGGCCATCGCCACCTGCAACACCATCGGCAACAGCGTGGCGACAGTGGTGGTGTCCAAATGGTCGGGAGAGTTTACCGAGCAGACCGCCAAAGCCGAATACAGCCGGGTATTCGGGCGTAATCCGCAGGCGGCTCTTTAATCCTCGGTAAGTACGCAGGCACAAAAAAACTGCCCCGGAGTCATCCGGGGCAGTTTTTTACGCTTCATTTGACGCGGGCAGCATCGTTGTCACCGCGCACTCATACAGGCTGTCGCCGACTTTGCAGCCGTTGTTTACCCACCTTCTGCTCATGGCCCTGGCGCAAACGCAATGCCGCAATCGCCGCGAGCACCAGGATAATCGCCACGATTTTCATGCCGTTCATGGCATTGCCGGTGCTTTGTTCGATCAACCCCATCACGGAGGGGCCGACAAAACCGCCCAGCAGGCCGCACGAGTTGACGAATCCCAACCCTCCCGCGAGCGCGGCGCCCTTGAGTCGCGAAGCGGGGTAGAGAAAGATGATCGACTGCACGACGAAGAACATCACCGCCGATATACAGAAGCCCAGCAGACTGATCACCGGTCCCGCCAGCGAGGCGATTCCCAGGCCTGCGGCCATGGTCAGCAACCCCGCTACCAGCATGTGCCGGGCACGCGCCGGGGTGGTGGCAAATCGAGGCAATGCGATCGCGCCCGCTGCCGCCGCCAGCCAAGGCAGGGAGGTCAGCAAGCCGATCTGCAAGGTACTCAGCTCGCCGTATTTGCCGATGATGCCGGGCAGGAAAAAGATCACCGTGTAGATCGTGATCTGGTGGCAGAAATAGACCAGGATCGCCAACAGGATCTGCGGGGTCAGGCATTGTTTGAACGAGTGACCGCCGGCGCCTGCGCCCTCCTCCGCTTCAGCGGCCAACCGCCGCTCGATCTGCTCGGCTTCGGCGGCGCTCAGCCAAGGCGCCTTGCTTGGACGGTCCGGCAATTTTTTCCAGACCACCATGGCGAAGAACACCGCAGGCAGGCCTTCGAGCATGAACATCCACTGCCAGCCACGCCAGCCCCACACACCGTCCAGCTGCATGAGCGCGGCCCCCAGCGGCCCGCCAATGATGTTGGCAAAACACACGCCCAACAGAAAATAACCGGTGGCCCTGGCCCGTTGTTCGCGGCCGAACCAGTACGTCAGGTACAGCATGACGCCAGGGAACAGACCCGCTTCGGCAATGCCCAGCAGCAGGCGCAACACGTAGAACGACGTTTCGCCCTGGACAAACGCCATCGCCGCAGAAATCAGACCCCAGGTGACCATGATCCGCGCAATCCAGAAGCGCGCGCCGACCTTGTGCATGATCAGGTTGCTGGGCACTTCCGACAGTGCGTAGGTGAGAAAGAACAGCCCGGCGCCCAACCCGTAGGCGGCAGCGGAAATGCCCAGGTCGATATCCAGTTGATGCTTGGCCAACGCGATGTTGGTCCGGTCAAGAAAGCTCAGCACGTAGGCCGCAATCAGCAACGGCATCAGCTTGACGAACATCAACTTGTTCAACGTCGCCGCGTCGCGGGGGGCATCAGGTATTTCGATGTTTCTTGTTATTGTCATCGCGCAAACCTCTTGCAGCTACAGCTGTAGAGAAGTCACGGCAACGCTGGCCGCCGTGAGCAAAAAAACTGAGCTGACTGTTTTTATGGAGAGGACAGGCTTCGCCGTCAACAGCAGGCGCCGGCCACCAAGGCCTGCGCCCTCATGTAAACGCTGTTAAAAATCGACCTGGTCCTTGCCCTTGAGATCGAGCATTTCCCGCGCCTCATCCGGGGTCGCCACGCGCCCGCCCAGGGCTTCGATCACCGTGCGAATACGCTTGACCTGATCGGCGTTGGACGCGGCCAGTTTGCCAGGCCCGTCCCACAGCGAATCCTCAAGGCCGACGCGCACATGGCTGCCCATCGACAGGCCCATGGTACCCAGCGGAATCTGATTGCGGCCGGCGCCCAGAATCGACCATTGGTAAGCGTCTCCGAACAGGCGGTCGGCCGTACGGCGCATGTGCGCCAGGTCTTCAGGATGCCCGCCAATGCCTCCGCGCAGTCCGAACACCGACTGAATGAAAATCGGCGCCTTGAGCAACCCGCGCTGCAGGAAGTGCGCGGCGGTATACAGATGGCCGATGTCGTAGCACTCAATTTCAAAGCGGGTGCGATTCTCGGCGCAGGCGTTGAGAATATGGGCGATGTCGCGGAAGGTATTACGGAAGATCCGGTCGTCACTCTCGGCCAGGTATGGCCGCTCCCAGTCGTGCTTGAACTCGGTGAAACGATCGAGCATTTCGTAAAGCCCGAAGTTCATCGACCCCATGTTCAGCGATGCCAGTTCCGGCTTGAGTTGTGCCACAGGCTGCAGGCGTTCTTCCACGCCCATGGTCGGCGCGCCGCCGGTGGTGATGTTGATCACCACATCACTCTTGGCCTTGATCTGCGGCAGGAACTGACGGAACAGGTCGACATCCTGACTCGGCCGCCCATCGATTGGATCGCGGGCATGCAGGTGCACAATCGATGCGCCGGCCTCGGCGGCACCGATCGCGGCGTCGGCGATTTCCTGCGGCGTGATCGGCAAGTGCGGCGACATCGACGGCGTATGAATGGCGCCAGTGACGGCGCAGGTGATGATGATCGGGCGATTTTTGGACATGAGTGTTCTCCGTTCTTGTTCTTGGCGAGAAAGTTGTTGGGGTCACTCGACGCGGATTATGTCCGGCCGTTGGTGTCACTGAAGTCGAGACGCTTAGAGGTACTCGACGTTGCCATCCACACTGATGGCCTGGCCGGTCACGTTGCGTGCGGCGGGGGAACACAGGAACAGCGCCATGGCGGCGACGTCCTCGGCGGTGACCATGCGTTTGAGCGAGATCTTCTTCAGGTACTCCTCACGCATCTCGGCTTCAGGCACGTTCATCTGCTCGGCGCGGGCGCGAATCACCCCGTCCATGCGCGGGCCTTCGACGATGCCGGGCAGCAAGGCGTTGACGCGGATGTCGCTTTCACCCAACTCGGACGCCAGGGATTTCATCAGGCCGATGATGGCCCACTTGGTCGCGGCATAGGGTGTACGCCAGGCGTAACCCAGGCGACCGGCCACCGACGCGATGTGGATCAGATGCGCGTTGGGTGACGCCTTGAGCAGTGGCACCGCGTGATGGGCAAAGCGGTATTGCCCGGTGAGGTTGATGTCGATGGTGCGCTGCCATTCCTCGTCGGTGATCGCATCGATCCCGGCGGTCGGCCCGGCGATCCCGGCGTTGTTGACCAGGACATCAAGGCCACCGAACTGTTCGCGCTGAACCTTGAACACCGCTTCGATCTGCGCCGGGTCACCCACGTCGGCACGGGTGGCGACGCTGTGCGGATAACGGTCGCGAAACGCAGCAAGGGCGGCCTCGCTGACGTCACACACATGCACTTTCGCACCCGCCTCCATGTAAGCCGCTGCCAGCACTTCGCCGATCCCGGCTGCGCCACCAGAGATCAACACCCGCAGGCCGGTGTAGGGAATCAGTCGATTGAGAACGCTCATGCTTTCTTCACTCCAGAAACTGGCGACTTCGAACGGTCGCCCTTGACGATCAGGCGTGCCAGGGAGTCGGCCGCCTGCATGATGTCGTCGGTGACCGCCGCCCGGGCCGCAGCCCCATCGCGCGCGGCCAGGGCCTCGACGATCCGGTTGTGCGCTTCCATCGAGCGCTGCAGGTGCGCCCTGTCCGGTGCGACAAGCGCAAAACAGGGGCCCATGTGCAGCCAGAAATTTTCCACCGCCGCGATGGTCAGCTCAGCTTTGGCCACCGCATAGATGCGCCGGTGGAAGGCAAAGTTGGTCCACAGATAACGGGCCACATCGACACTGTCGGCGGCTTGCTGCATCTGGTCACACAGGTGGCTGATGTCTTTAAGGTCGGCGTCGTTGAGCAGCAGAACGGCCTTCTCGGCCAGCAGACCTTCGAGCGCCACCCGGGCGTCGCGGATTTCCCGCAGGCGATCGGGGGTCATCATGCGCACACGCAAACGGGAGGTTTCGGTGACTTCGAAGGCGTTTTCGGCACTGAGGCGGTTCAGCGCTTCGCGCACGGGCATCGGGCTGGAACCCAGCGCCTCGGCGAGACCGCGGATGGTCAGCTTCTGACCTGGCTGGAAACGGCCGCTCATCAGCGCTTCGCGGATCTGACGGTAGACCTGATCCTGCAGGGTATCGCGGGAAACCTGACGCAGAGTGGGCAGGAGGGTTGGGCGATCTGTCATGAGTAATGGCTCACATTGGACGTTCTTGTGGGCCCAATATGTGATCACAAATAACATATGTCAAATAATTTTTGGCTCGCTACCATTGAGCTGCTTTATCAGTGCCCGACGATGGATAGCGATATGCTTGGCGGCTGGTTCCGTTCGATGAAGCTGTGGAGAATGAGTTGTCAAAGAAAAAGGATATGAGTCAACTACAGATCGATGGCGTTTTCTGCATCAGTCTCCGGGGTCGGACCGATCGCCGGGAGCTCTTGGCCCGTGAGTTCGAAGGCAGTGGGCTGAACATCGAGTTTCTGATAGTGGACCGCGACAACGAGAGCCCCGAACGAGGCTGTTTCGACTCCCACATCAAATGCGCGAGGATGGCCCTGGAGCGTAATTATCGACGTATTCTGGTCCTCGAAGACGACGCGACCCTTGTTGCATTCAAACCGGACCAGCTGCGTCAAATGAATGCCTTCATGAACCGGAAAGACCCTGGACTGTTCTACCTGGGAGCAAACCTGGGGAAAGTCTGGTTGACCTGGCACAGGGGAATAGCCCGGGTACGTGCCAAGGGCACCCATGCCTACATTCTGTCCAATAGCGCGTGCGAACAACTGCTGGCACATGCCCCCTACACCGGGATCGCCATCGACAAGATTTATTCAAAGCATTTCAAAGCCTACATGGCCTTCCCCATGCTGAGCCAGCAACAGCCCGAAGAAGTCGTTGCAAGCGACGTCCTGGCGGCCAGGTCGTCGGACGGCACCTTTCCTGATGCGGCGTATTGGCGGGACAACTGGCGCAGGCAATATGTACAAGTATTCAAAAACCTCGGCAAGACGGTGTTGCTTCGGGACCTTTGAGCCTGCGTGAAACGCCTCCATCTGAAACCCGCCAATCTCCGGCGGGTTTTTTTTGAACCTTTACGACCCAGGGCAGCCCCTAATCTATGGAACATTGCCACGCATTCCGAGCAATGGAAACGCTCGATCACAGGAGGAATGACCATGATTGACGAATCGAAAATCCGGCAACGAGCTTATGAATTGTGGGAAAGGGATGCTCGTCCTGATGGCGCTGAAGTACATTATTGGCTGCTCGCCCGAGAACAGCTTCAGGAAGAAGAGCAGCCGTCTGCTGCGGGCACTGTTGACCCCGTCTCTGGCGAATGGGAAAGCGGCTCAGACGAACCCACGCGGCAGGCTGAAGGTGGCGAAAAAGCCGACGAGGACGAGTGGCCGGCAAAAGGTGAAGCTGCCCGATACTCAGGCGCGTAGTTTGTGCGCTGATGATCACCAGGCTCTTCGTTCAGGCGAGGGAATGAAGAGCTTGTGAACTGAAAATGCCTGGCGAGGGTGAAGGCGTAATTGGAGGTTGAGTACGTTAACCACGGCTTCCCCTACCCGCTCATACGAAAATCCGTCTCCGTTACGGCCATTTGCATCTAGTAGTTCGCAAGCCGTCGTGGTTTGTTCGAAACATGAAACTTCCCCGCAAGACGAGTGTTTGAGCGTCCTACCGCTTACTTCCTGAAAGCTACAATATTCCATCCCGACTGCACGCCGACAAAGTAATGATCCTGGCGCTGTATCGGCGGAGCGAGTGCAGAAATCAGGGGATTTGTCTTGTTCGCTCGCGAATTAAACATCCATGCAAGGCGCGCGTTTAAGCGTCCTACTGCTTACCTCCTGAAAGCTACAAGATCTTGCGTCATTGCCTACAGGTACGCCAGAATCCGCCGGCTTGTACGCCCCCGAGCCGCCCGGTAACTTGATTCCCGTCACTGCCCATCAGTGATCGGGTTTAGCAGCCCGCGACAACTCGGATGTGCGTGCATCTGTCATGCAGGTATTTAATCGCCTGTACTTGATGGTGGCTGTACGTAGGGCGTCCTCGGGCGCGCCGGATTTCTGAGTTTCCCGGTCTGCTAACCTGCGTGCAGCTGCCACCCTCCTCGTTTAGCAGCAGGAGGATTGGCAACCATCAGGAAAACTCAGAACATGAAGAAGCCCTCTCCAAACCCGCCAGAAACCGATCCAGTCTCCACGCATGAATCTGATTTAAACAAACTCGGCGAGTCCGCCGAACAGTCCTTCGACTTTCCAATCCCCTCAGTTGCCGACATCAAAGCCACCCCGCGTACACCCAGCACTCTGTTTACCGTCGACCCAGAGGCTACGACCGAAACCCTCGTGGTTTATCTGGTCGAAACGCTGGCCTCGGTTGATGTGATGGTTCATCACCTGGTGGATCATCTGGACGGCGGATCGCGCAATGCCCTGTTGGGCATATCCAACAGCATCATGCTGGCCGAAATCACGGCAAACCGGGTGCTGGATCAGATCGATCCGCTCAAGTAAGTGCGGCTGACTGAGGCCGGATGTATCTGGTCGGCGGCACGCTGCCTGTACCAAGGCCGATTAGTCTGGCCGGGCCAGCAACAGGGGTCGCAATTGCTCGACTCAGCACAACGGCGCAGCCTGGCTGCGCTGTTGCTTCAGGCCTCGAGCGTCCCGATAAAGAACTTCAACTTTAAGCGTATTGGCGAAGACGTCAGCGAAAAGCTCGACTACACGCCCGGCGTGTTCGTCGGTGAGCGCCGTATGCGCAACAAAGGGGTCAAACGGGTTTAAAAAAATAAGAAAAAAATACCAATAAGGGTGATTCAGGATCAAAAAATAAACCATTTCAGGTGAGAAGCAGAACCGTCCACACATCTCCTTTTCGGTCTATCTTTTCGGTCTATATCTTTCGGTCAGAATTGAAACTCACCACCCCCAGAAGGAGTGATCATGTACGACTTCGCAATACGCTTTGATCAGGACGCCACCGGTGTGGCCGTGTTCTGTCGGGATTTACCACAGCTCAATAGTTTCGGCGATAACCGCGAGCACGCAATCAGTGAAGCTGTGGACGCAATCGAAACGACGCTCTCGCTGTACGTTGACGAACGTCGCTCTATCCCGCAGGCATCCTCCGCACTGGAGAATGAACACGTTGTCCGGCTGCCGGCGGTCACTGTGGCGAAGATTGAGTTGTGGAACGAGATAGTAAAGCGGGACATGCGCAAAGCAGACCTGTACCGGTTACTCGGTGTCGACCACGCCCAAGGTGATCGGCTGGTCGACTTCCTGCACGTATCGGAAATGGAGGATCTGAAAGCTGCGCTATTGGCACTCAAGGTGTGATGGAGTGGCAGCTCTGTTTGTCATGAAGGAGCTTCCATAGGGTGCTCGGATCTGGAAGCCAAAATCGAAACCCGGCGCTGTTGGAACACGCAACAGCCAAACCTCCCATGAGTTGTCCCGATCGTTATAGGGCCCACCCTTCTGCCAGTGCGATAGTGCAAAAAAAGAAGGGACTGGCTTCCATGTACAGAAATACTTCCACCCCAGCCGACGACAATGGCTGCGGCTGGTTTCACCTCAGCCCGCCGCGTGACGTTCGCCCTGGCCACAGCGGTCGTACCGAGGCGCGCTGGGTCGTTCTAGGCGCAGGCTTCACGGGCCTCGCCGCCGCACGCCAGCTGGCACTGAAATTCCCCCAGGACGAGATCGTGGTGATCGAGGGGCAACAGGTGGGCTTCGGTGCCTCGGGACGTAATTCCGGCTTCGCCATTGACCTGCCCCACGACATCGGCGCCCATGACTACATCGGCGACCCGGCCACGGCGCGGATGAACCTCAAGCTCAATCATTTCGCGCAATCGATGATCCGCACACTGGTCGAGCAATACGGTATCGACTGCCAGATCCGCGCGGACGGCAAATACCAGGCCGCCGTCGAAGAAAAGGGCCTGGCGGTGCTGCAGGCCTATCGCAGCGGCCTGGACAAACTCGGCCAGGCCTACGAGATGATCGAGGCCCGCGACTTGCCGGAACACCTTGGCACTTCGTTCTATCGCCAGGCGCTCTACACCCCGGGCACCCTGCTGTTGCAACCGGCGGCGCTGGCCATGGGCCTCGCCAACAACCTGCCGGCCAACGTCAGCCTGTACGAAAACACCGTCATCACCCACCTGGAACAGGGCGACAAGATCACCCTGCGTCACGCCAACGGCGAATTTATTGCCCACGAGTTGCTGCTGTGCAATAACGCCTTCGCTTCGCATTTCGGCTTCTTGCCCGGCCGCCTGCTGCCGATCTTCACGTACGCCAGCATGACCCGACCGTTGTCTGTAGAAGAACAGGCGCGTCTGGGTGGCAAAGAGACCTGGGGCATCATCCCTGCCGACCCTTTCGGCAGCACCCTGCGGCGCACACCAGACCAGCGTCTGCTGGTGCGTAACAGTTTCAGTTTCAACGCCAGCGGGCAGGCTCAACAGCGATACCTGGAGCGCGCCGCTCGCCAACACCGTACCTCGTTCGACCGACGCTTCCCGATGCTCCCGGACATGCCATTCGACTACACTTGGGGCGGTTCGATGTGCCTGTCGCGCAATCACTCGTCCTACTTCGGCAGCCTGGCGCCGAGGGTCCACGGGGCGCTGTGCTGCAACGGACTGGGCATCACCCGCGGCACCGCCACCGGCACCTTGCTGGCCAACTGGCTGGCGGGCGAAAAGGACGAACTGACCGACTTCCTGCTCGCCTCGCCCGGCCCCAACCGCAATCCGCCGGAGCCGCTGTTGAGCCTGGGAGTTAATCTGAACCTTAACTGGGGCCAGCGCCGCGCCGGCCTGGAAGCCTGAAGGAGACATCATGCAAAGTCTGGGCATATTGGGTGTTGGTGAACTCACCGAGAAAGTCGTGCGGGGGCTACGCCGCAGTGGCTTCGACGGAGCGATCCTGCTGTCTCCCCGCAACGCCGAACGCGCCCGGGCGCTGGCGCAGGCGTGCAACTGCGAGGTCATGTCGAGCAATCAGGCAGTGGTGGACAATGCCGCCATGCTGCTGCTCGGGGTACGGCCCGACAGCGTTGCGCAGTTGGCCGCCGAGATCACGCCCAAACCCGGCCAGCATCTGCTGTCGTTGATCGCCGGGCTGGACCTGCAGACGCTCCAGGCCACCTTTCCCGGTGCCGTGTGCGTACGGGTGATGCTGTCATACACCGCCCAGTTCAACCAATCGACCGTCGTCATCTACCCGCCCGATGAAACGGCCCGGATCTGCCTCGGCCCGCTGGGCTCAATGGTGGTCATGGACGACGAACCGGCGTTCGAACTGGCCACCGTGGCAGCCTGCATGAATGGCTGGTTCTATTTCCTGTTTGACGACCTGCAGCAATGGCTGGTGGACAAGGGCCTGCCCGTCGAGCAGGCCCGCACGTTAGTCCTGGGTAACCTCGAGGATTGCCTGGCCAGCGCACGTGCCCATCCGGATCGCAGTCTCAAAGCCCTGGGTCAGGCGATTGCCACGCCGGGTACGTACACGGCGGCCGGCCTGGATGTGCTCAATCATCAGCCAGGAAGCGCCACTTGGGGCGCGGCGTGCGAAGTGGTGTTCGATGCCCTGCTGAATCGCCCGCCGCCACCCTCGAATTAGAGTTCAGGGTCCATTCCGACCCGCTCGCTGAGGCGGTCAGTGTTGAAGCGTTCCACTTCATGCCGGTGCTTGCGGAAGCTGTAGGGGGTTTCGCCGTACTGCTTGCGGAACCACAGGATGAAATGTGAAGCATCGGAGAACCCGCTGGCCAAGGCGATGGTGGTGACGTTTTGGCTGGTGTTGACCAGCAGTCGCCGGGCATGGTCCAGGCGCAGCTTGCGCCAATAGTTGGCGGGTGGCTCCTGGGTATTGGCGACGAACTCGCGGTGCAATTGGCGTGGGTGCGTACCGACCGCATCCGCCACCGCCTTGAGCGACAGCGAGACGTCCAGGTTGTCACGCATGAAGGCAATGGCACGCTCCACCCGATCGTTCTGGTAGACCCGGTTGGTCTGCTGTTCATCTTCGGCCCGCTCTTCCACCAACAGGTATTCCAGGCCTTTCTGCGCCCGCACCTCACCGCAATGACGCCGGATCAAGCTGGCGGCCAGGTCAATGGCCGTGCCTCCGGGACAGGTGATGATGCCGCGGTCCTCCACGTAACTCTTGTCGATCACCGAGTGGGCTTGAGGGAACAGCGTCTGGAACTCCTCGCGGATAGTGAAATGCACGGCACAGCGCCGGCCGTCGAGCAGCCCGGCCTTGCCGAGCACGAAGGACGCCGAGCACAGGGCGATTATCGGGATGTTGGCCGCATGCACATCGCGCAACGCGTCGAGCAGCCAGGCCGGCGGATTACGCGTTTCGCCGAGCAAGCCTCCGGCGATCACGATGTAGTCGTACCGGGCAAACAGATTCAATGGCCGGGTGGGTGAAATCGGCATGCCGCAACTGGCAATGACCGGCTGATCATTGCAGGTCATCCAGTCCCACTGACAGTACACCTGGTGACTGCGGAACGACTTGTCGGCGGCAAAACGCAGGGAGTCGACCAGACCCGCGACCGGCACCAGCGTGAACTGGTTCATCAGCACGAAACCGACGCGCAAGTCCGGTTTAACCTCAGCGGGCTGGGTGTTCATGGTCGCTCTCCAACGCAGCCGGGAATGTTCGGCACGCTCAGTATAAGGGGGGAGATGCGTCCGTAATATCATACAAAGACCGCTAAATCCTATATTCCGGACAAGCCAGGCGCTGACCGACTTCAGCGTCCTATCAATTGTCATGCCCGTAATAGCGTGCACCGGGGTGCGCTGAGCATCATGCCGACACACCCGATCATAAAAGGATGCGTACCGCATGAACCCCGTCACCAAGAGCAGCTACGTCGATGGCGCCTTCATTTCCCTGGACAGCGCCAGCGACCTGCTGGAAAACCGCAATCCTTCCAACCCGGAGGAAGTGATCGAGCGGTTTGTGCGTGCCGACCAGGCCCTCACCGAACGGGCCATCGCGGCTGCCCGCCGCGCGCAGCCGCAATGGGCACGGAGCAATCCGCAACAGCGTGCCGACGCGCTGGATTTCATCGGCAGCGAAATCCTCGCCCGCCGCGAAGAGCTGGCCGCCCTGCTCGCCCGTGAGGAAGGCAAGGTGGTGCGCGAGGCACTCGGCGAAGTGGACCGCGCCGCTCGCTCGTTCAAGTTCTACGCCCAGGAGGCGCTGCGGGCCTCGGGCGAGAAATACCAGTCGGTGCGCCAGGATGTGGGCATCGACGTCATCACCCAACCCCTGGGCGTGATCGGCATCATCGCGCCGTGGAACTTTCCGATGGCCATTCCTGCCTGGAAGATCGCCCCGGCGCTGTGCTTCGGCAACTGCGTGGTGTTCAAGCCGGCGGAGCTGGTTCCTTCCTCGGCCTGGGCGCTGACCGAAATTATCGCCCGCGCCGGCCTGCCGGCCGGGGTTTTCAACCTGCTGATCGGTCCGGGCCGCAGCGTCGGCGATACCCTCATTCGCTCGCCACAGATCGATGGCATCAGCTTCACGGGTTCCGAGCACACCGGTCGGCAGATTGCCCGACTCGCGGCGGAGGGCATGAAGAAGGTGCAACTGGAGATGGGCGGCAAGAACCCGCTGATCGTCCTCGACGATGCCGACCTGGAACAGGCGGTCGAAGTGGCGCTCAATGGGTCGTTCTACAGCACCGGCCAGCGCTGCACCGCCAGTTCGCGGGTGATCGTCACCGAGGGCATCCATGACGCTTTCGTTGCGCGGCTGGCGCAGCGTACCCGCGCGCTGAAGGTTGGGGATGCCATGCAGGCTTCGACCGATATCGGCCCGGTGGTGGATGCGCGACAGCTGGAACAGAACCTGTCGTATGTGGCCAGCGGCGTGGAGCAAGGTGCGACGCTGGTGTGCGGTGGCGAGCGCATCGAAAACGCGGCGGGCGCGCATTTGTTCACACCCGCGCTGTTTACCGACGTCCGCCCGGACATGCGGATTTACCGTGAAGAGATTTTCGGGCCAGTGTTGTGTGTGCTCAAGGTGCGCGATTACGAGGCTGCCTACGCGGCTGCCGAGGACACCGAGTTCGGGTTGTCCGCCGGTATCGTCACCACCTCGCTGCGTCATGCCGAGCACTTCAAGCACCACAGTTCGGCGGGGATGGTCATGGTCAACCTGCCGACCGCCGGGGTCGACTACCACGTACCGTTTGGCGGCAATGGTGCATCGAGCCTTGGGTCGCGTGAGCAAGGCACGCACGCCCGGCAGTTCTTCACCCGGGTCAAGACGACTTATCAGCTGGCTTGATGATCCTGTTGCGGGGCCTGCGTGCCGCTAACAGCGCTCGCCCCCCGATGGTGTTGCCTCAAGACCGAGTAAAACAACAATGAAAACTCAAGAAGCCGGCAGCAAACACAAGGGTTACAGGCGGATCATCCCCTCCATGACCGCCCTCCTCCAGTTCGAATCCGTCGCCCGCCTTGAAAGCTTCACCCAGGCCGCCATGGAACTTGGCGTAACCCAGGCCGCCGTCAGCAAGCAGATCAAGGTGCTCGAAGAAAACGTCGGCGCGCAACTGTTCCACCGCCTGCACCGCAGCATCGACCTGACCAACGAAGGGCAGGCGCTGTTCGCGATCATTTCCGAATCCTTGCAAAAAATCGCCACCGTCTTCGATCAGATCAACCAGGGAGCCGGCCGGCACGAAATCAAGCTCGGCGTCACCGCCTCGTTCTCGCAGTTTCAGATCATGCCTCGGCTGGCCCGTCTGCGCGATGCGCTACCCGACATCCAGCTACGCCTGGCAACGCAGATGTTCACCGGCGACCTGCGCACGCAGGAGTCCGATCTTTATGTGCGCTATGGCAATGGGCACTGGGAAGACGGCGAGGTCATCCGGCTGTACGAGGAAGAAATCTTCCCCGTCTGCTCCCCCGGTTGGCTGGCGAAGAATCCCGTTCCAACCACTTTGGAGGAGCTGGCCAGCGCGGGTCTGCTGGACTCCGACTCGACGTCGGAAGGCTGGATGACCTGGCAAGGCTGGTTCAAGGAACTGGGGCTGAGCACACAGAAGTTGAATTACATCCTGCGCGGCAACCAGCATTCCGATGTCGTACACGCCGCATTGCATGGTCACGGCATCGGCCTTGGATGGGGACGTGTCGTTGAACACCTGCTGGCCACAGGCGAACTGGTTCGACTCGAACCTTTCTTTATTCGGCCAACAGATGCCTATTACGCCATTATCCCCGACGGACGCAGCGCAACGGTCGAAGCCTGGGCAGTCATACGCTGGTTACAGGACCGCGCCCCCCTGTCGTCATTATCAACGGCAAGCCATAACTTAATGTAATGCGAACGGTAAAAATAGGCGCATTGACGGGTTTTTAGCCCCCTCAGATAATCCCTGCACACGTTTTGGTAATACTTAAAATAAAAGTGCCTGAGGGATACAAATGAACATTGCGCCTATTAAAACTCACCGTGAAGTCATAACTTCCCGGGAACTTGGCTGTGGTCTTTCAGGCGAAGTTTTCAGTCGGCAGGATATATTCGAAACTGACGTCGATATATTTTTCACTAAACATTGGATCCTGGTTGCAGTGACCGCTGACATCCCTGAGCCGGGCGATGTTTTCACCACCGATATCGGCAAGTCGTCGATCCTGGTGCTGCGCGATGACGATGAGCAGGTTCGCGCCTACCGCAACGTTTGCCGCCACCGCGGCGCTCGTCTCAAAGAGCCGGGCAAATCAACGGTCGGCATGCTGGTTTGCCCCTATCACCAGTGGACTTACGACCTGGATGGCAGCCTCAAGCATGCAGCGCATATGGGCAAGGACTTCGATCCGAAATGCCGCAGCCTGATTCCGGTGCACTGCAAGGTTATCGGGACTCATGTGTTTGTATGCTTGAGCGAGGAGGCACCGCAAGATATTGCCATTCAGGAAGAAGTCATGGGCGCGCGTTTCGCACCCTATGAGCTGACCAAGACCCGCATTGCCTACGAACTTGATTATATCGAGAACGGAAACTGGAAGCTGGTGATGGAAAACAACCGCGAGTGCTATCACTGCGCGGCGACTCACCCGGAGTTGATCGTCTCCTACCAGTCCGAAGACCTCGGCGTAAGTTACGAAGAAATGAGCGAAGAGGCGCGCGCTTCCTATGATGCTTATCAGATCCGCAAAGCCGGGATCGAAGCCAACTGGGAAAGTGAGGGCCATCTCTATGCCACGGTGGAACACCTTGAAGAAAACGCCGCCACCCAGTTCCGCACCCAGCGCATGATCATCGCCGGCAGCGGCGAATCCCAGACCCTCGACACCAAGGTCGCCTGCACCAGGCTGCTGGGCAACCTGACCCGTCGCGACCTCGGCGACACGCATCTGTGGGGCAATAACGGCTGGACCCACGTCATGAGCGACCACGCGATGATCAGTTGGATCATCCCGCTGGCGCCGGATCGCACCCTTGTGCGCACCAAGTGGCTGGTGCACCAGGATGCCGTGGAGGGTGTCGACTATGACCTGCAGCGCCTGACCGAAGTCTGGGTCGCCACCACCCGACAGGATGCCAACCTGGTCGCCATCACCCACAGCGGTACCCAGGATCCTGCTTATATTCCGGGCCCCTATTCCGACTTCACCGAGCCGTACGTTGACCAGTTTGTCCGCTGGTACGATGCACGCCTCGCTGCACATGGTGTTTAACAGTGATGAGCCTGTTCGAGAACATCGCCAGCCTGCGCGCTGACCAGCGCTTCGTCGACACCGATCACTGGGCCGCCCACGGCGCCCAGTGGGCCAGCGGCGACAGCAAACGCATCGAATGCCTGAGCGTCGTGGCCGAGACCCACGACGTGAAGACGTTCGTTTTCCACTCACCCGATTACCCTGCCCTGGCCTACGAACCGGGCCAGTTCCTGACCGTATCACCGGTCATTGACGGCCAGAGCATCTCGCGCTGCTACACGCTGTCATCGACCCCGACCCGCCCGTTCACCTTCTCGATCACGGTCAAGCGAGTACCGGGCGGCGCTGTTTCCAACTGGTTGCACGACAATCTCAAGGCCGGCGATGCAATGGCCGCCTCGGGCCCGGCGGGTGTCTTCACCCCGGTGGCAGGCCCGGCGCGCAAGTTGCTGTACCTGTCGGCCGGCTCCGGGATCACCCCGCTGATGGCGATGACCCGCGCCGCTGCCGACCTGCATGCGGACCTGGACATCGTCTTCGTGCACAGCGCACGCACGCCGAAAGACATCATCTTTCGCGAAGAGCTGACCCGACTCGAGCGTTCCATGCCGCGCCTGCGCACCCTGTTCTTCTGTGAAGGCCTGGGTGACGAGCCGGACTGGGACGGCCCGATCGGGCGCTTGTCGATCGATGAACTGCAGCAGCGCATCCCCGACTTCCTGGAACGCGCGGTATTTACCTGCGGCCCGAAAGGCTACATGGATGCGACCAAGGGATTGCTAGGTAGTGCCGGTTTCGACCTGGCGCGCTACCACCAGGAAAGCTTCGACATCTCTGCCGAGGTCGTCGTCGAGCCGGTTCCGTCCTCCGAACCCGGAAAGGCCCAGGATACGTTCACCGTGCGCCTGGCCCGGTCGGGCAAGGAGTTCACCATGACCGCCGACCAGACCGTTTTGTCTGCAGCGAAAAAAGCGGGTGCCGTGGTCCCCTCTTCCTGCAGCCAGGGTGTATGCGGCACCTGCAAGACCGCGGTGCTCGAAGGCAGTGTGGAGATGAAACACAACGGCGGTATCCGCCAGCGCGAAATAGACAAGGGCCTGCGTTTACTGTGCTGCAGTCGCCCGACTTCAGATCTGGTGATCGATCTCTGAAAAGGCGCCTTCGGGCGCCAATGCCAATCATGTAGGAGCGAGCTTGCTCCGGGCGGCGTTCCGACGATGGGCTCAAGAGCGCCGCGTTTAACCAGTAAACGCGCGTTTTCGTTAACGACCATCGCGAGCAAGCTTGCTCCTACAAGCGCCGCGTTTAACCAGCAAACACGCGTTATCGTTAACGACCATCGCGAGCGAGCTCGCTCCTACAGGGCATCACCCATTGCGGCAGACCGATCGCAGTCGAAGCGACCGCGCCTCAACGCGGCCAGCCGCGGCAAATACGTGCTCAGTCCTGCAGGAAACTGCTCTCGAACGGATAGCGCGTCAGCACCTCGCAACCGTTCTCGGTCACCAGCAACTGGTTCTCCAGCTTGATCCCGTCGCGACCGCCCACTTCGCCGATATAAGCCTCGACGCACAGCGCCATGCCCGGTTGCAGCACGCCCTCGTAGCCGTACGAGCCGACATCTTCCGGGTAGCGGATGCACGGATACTCGTCGCACAGCCCGACGCCGTGGAACATCACGCCATAGCGCTGTTCGCGGCAGGATGGCGGTAGCCGATGGCCGAGGGCGGTGAGCTCGGTGAAGCCCATGCCGGGACGGACCAGGTCGGTGTTGAAACTGATGTGTTCGCGGGCGATGCGGTACAGGCGCTTCTGTTCGGCGCTTGGCTCCAGCCCGCCGCAGATCCAGCTGCGCGACATGTCCACGCACATGCCGTAAACGCCGATCAGGTCAGTGTCGAACGACAACAGGTCGCCGTCGCTGAGTACCCGCGGGCCGGACTCTTGATACCAGGGATTGGTTCGCGGGCCGGAACTCAGGATGCGCGTTTCGATCCACTCGCCGCCGCGGCGGATATTGCCACTATGCAGCGCGGCCCAGACATCGTTTTCGGTAGCACCGGCCCGCATGGCCTGGCGCATTTCGGCGATCGACCCCTCGCAGGAAGCCACGGCGCAACGCATGGCCTTGATCTCGTCCGGGCCCTTGATCACTCGGGCGAACTCGGTGACTTCCTGGCCGCTATGGACCTGCACGCCCAAGGCGTCGAGCGCGCGCAGTCCGGCGACTTCAATGCGGTCCACGGCCAGCCTGCGGTTGCTGCCACCATGGGTTCGCAACAGATCGTCGATCTGTGCAGCGAAGCCTTGGGCGTGCTGCTCTGTGCGGTCGCCGGTTTCAAAGTAGAAGAACGAGGCGCCGCTGCGCAGTTCGCTGACCAGGGGCAGATGCGCGGAAAGGTGGTTGCAGCCATGGAAGTCCCACAGCACCACATGTCCGCTGGCCGCGACAAAACAGGCGCGTGCCGGGTTGTGCGTGGTCCACAACTGCATGTTGGTGGTGTCGGTGGCATAGCGGATGTTCAATGGGTCGAATAGCAGGATGCCTGCGAGGTCACGGGCGACCAATTGGTCTTTGAGGCGCTGCAAACGGTATTCGCGCATCGTCGCCAAATGGGGGGCTTCGAGCCCCGATCGGGCCCATTCGGCGAAGGCCAATGGGGTCGGACCGATTTCGGTGCGATCGTTGTCGTCCACCGAACCGTCGGCCTTGAAGGCTCGGCGTCGGGCAGGGTCAATGCGCCGGGTGTCGGCGGGGATGGAGAATGAAGAGGTCATCATGGCGGTCCGGTCATCCTGATTTTATTGGATTTGTCCGGGACAGGCTCCTGCCGGTGATTCAGCAGGAGCCGGCGCAGCCAGCGATGAGGCCGGTGGTCGCACCCACGCGACCGCCTTTACACTGGCAACACCTCTCCCGCAGGGACGGGAGATTCCCTGTCAAACAGTGCTGTCACAAGGGTTGTGGTTCAGTTACTGGCCTGGGTAGCCGTCGCCCGCGAAGCCTTGATCCAGCCATCGAACTGTTCCTGATGTGCAGCGATCCACTCCCGCGCATGCCGCTGGATATCCGCCAGGGATTTCTCGCCTTGCTGCATCTTCAGGTTCTGCGCACTCTCATCCGCCGCAGGAATCTGCACCAGCGACAGGTACTTCACCGCCGCCGGGTTCTTCTCGGCAAATTTGCGGTTGATCAGCGCCTGGACCTTGTCCACTGCAAAACCCAGATTCTTGCCCTGGTACGTCGTGTTGACCGTGTTGTCGCCGCCCGGCAGGTCGGTCTTGGGCACCTCCAGCCAAACCACGTCACGTCCGTCGACCAGTACACCCGCGACCCATTGCGGCGCCCAGGTGTAATAGAACACCGGCTTGCCTTCCTTGAAGCGGGTGATGGTGTCGGCCATCAAGGCGAAGTACGAGCCCTGGTTCACATGAATCGATTTCCCCAGGTCGTAGGCCTTCATCTGATGTTCGATCACCAGCTCACAGCCCCAGCCCGGATTGCAGCCGGTCATGTCGGCCTTGCCGTCACCATCGGTGTCGAACAGTTTGGCGATCTCCGGCTTCTTCAGGTCGGTGATGTACTTGATGTGGTATTGATCGGCCGTTTTCTTGTCGATCACGTAGCCCTGCAGCACGCCCGGCATAATGTCGCCAGCCTTGACCATGTTCTCGTCGCCACCGGCCTTCTGGAAGAAGCTGGCGTGCAGCTTGTCCCAGAAGTTGACGGTGAAGTCGGCATCGCCGAAACCGACCGCCAGCACCATCGTGGCGTATTCCGTCTCCTTCGGTGGCTGCACCTTGTAGCCCAGCTCGCGCAAACCGGCCAGGGCGATCTCGCCACGGAACCGCTCCTCATCGACAGAAGGGAACGCCGGCGTGATCTTCACGCCCTCCCCCGGTTTGTCCGCCGAAGCGCTGGCGCCGAGACAGACCACGCTCAGCGCGAGCGCCGAGGCGCATTGCAGGAAACGACGGGTGAATGTGGACTCGTGCATCTTCGCGTACCTTTTTCTGGTTGTTGTCTGGATTGCGGCAGATAGAACGGAAAATTTCAGGCGGTCTCGCGCTGCACTTTCGGTTGCCCGGCCCCGACCAGGCGCAGCAGCGCGCCCACCGGACCGGTGTTGAACCAGCGCCGGCTCGGGTCGGCGTTTGTCCTGGCGCCCATGGCCTGGGTCAGGCGATCGAGAAAGATCGCCAACAGCACCAGGCCGACACCGCCAACGGTGGCGAGTCCCATGTCTAGCCGGCCGATACCGCGCAGGACCATCTGGCCCAGGCCGCCAACGGAGATCATCGACGCGATCACCACCATCGACAGAGACAGCATCAGGGTCTGGTTGAGGCCGGCCATGATGGTCGAGCTGGCCAGCGGCAACTGCACACGGGTGAGCATTTGCCGCGGCGTGCAACCGAAGGCCCGGGCCGCTTCGATCTTGTCCTCAGGCACCTGGCGGATGCCCAGGTTGGTCAAGCGCACCAGCGGTGGCAGGGCGAAGACAATGGTCACCAACACGCCCGGCACATTGCCAATGCCGAACAGCATCACCACCGGCACCAGGTAAACGAATGCCGGCAACGTCTGCATGGCGTCCAGCAGTGGCCGGATGATCCTCTCCAGGCTGTCGCTGCGGGCGCAGACGATGCCCAGCGGGATCCCGATCAGTGCGCAGAAAAATACCGAGGTGAGCACCAACGCCAGGGTGGTCATGGATTCCGACCAGACACCGATCAGCCCAAGCAGCGTCAGCGTCACGAAGCACAGCAGCGCCATGCGCTTACCCGCGAGCTGCCAGCCGAGCAGCGATGACAGCAGGATGCCAATGCTCGGCGGAATGCTCTGCAAGGCGAATTCGATGCCATTGAGCACCTGGTCAATCGGCCAGCGGATGGCACGGAATACATCACGGAAATTGTGCACCATGTAGTTCAAGACACTTTCCACCCAGGTGCCCAAGGGGATCGTGGCGGACTGGAAGGGATCGAGAAAACTGAAATCAGACATCGTGGCTTACCTCTTTTTGTCAGGGCGCTCAGTGGTGGCTCAGGGTGTGGTCCAGCTCTTTCTGACAGACACGGCAGACCGCAGCCGGATCCAGCTGGGCGACGTCACTGGCCTTGAGCACCCGGGATACATCGAAACCCTTGAAGAAGGCGCGCACGTAGTCGTTGGCCGGCTGGTTGATCAACTCCAGCGGGGTGCCAATCTGGACGACACGGCCGCCCTCCATGATCGCGATGCGATGGCCGATACGGACGGCTTCCTCGATGTCGTGGGAAATAAAAATGATGGTGCGTTGCTGTTCGGCCTGCAGGCGGATCAGCTCGCCCTGCATCTCTTGCCGGATCAGGGGATCGAGGGCCGAAAAGGCTTCGTCCATCAGCAGGATGGTCGGGTCGTTCGCCAATGCGCGAGCCAGACCCACCCGCTGCTGCATGCCGCCTGAAAGCTGATGAGGGTAGCTATGTTCCTGGCCGGCGAGGCCTACCTGGGCCAGGGCTTCCCTGGCCCGAGCGTGCCGTTCGCTTTCACTGACACCGGAGATTTCCAGGCCGAACGCAGTGTTTTCCAGCACGCTCATGTGGGGCATCAACGCGAATGACTGGAAGACCATGCTCATGTCCTTGCGGCGCACATCGAGCAGTGCCTTATCACTCAATCCGGTGATTTCCCGGCCATTGAGATGAATGCTTCCGGAGGTGGGTTCGATCAAGCGGTTGAACAGCCGGACCATGGTCGATTTGCCCGAACCCGACAGGCCCATGATCACGAAGATCTCACCACGCTTGACGGAGAAACTGGCATTGAACACGCCGACCACGTGACCGGTCTTTTTGAAGATCTCCTCCTTGTCAGCCCCGTCGCTCAACATCTTCATGGCAATGTCCGAGTTGGGACCAAATACCTTGTAGATGTTCTTCACCGAAAGAATGTCATCGGTATGGTTCATACGCCCCTCGTTTTTATATTTTTAACCGAACGAGCTGAACTCTATCCCGGTCACTCCCCGCTGAATTGTATGGGAGGGTCAATTTGTATTATCCCGGCACCGAAATAACGTGCCCCGCTGCGTTGCGCCCGATGACTGGTCCTTCCTGTTATATGCACCCGGCCAACACCGGTGCAAAAGTACCGACAGCCGCCTGCAATCGAGTCGGCTGTCACGCATCACATGCGTACGCCTTTAATCCCGAAAAAGTTTCTGAAGGAAACACTCATGAGCCAAGTCCTGACTGTCGTGCGCAACGCCGCCGCTTCGCCCCTGGGCGAAACCGCACCGGCGCGGTTGCCGATCGGTGAACCCATTGCCCTCGCCGCCACTGGCCAGGCCCAGACCGATGACGCCGTCGGCGCCAGTGTCGGTGTCTGGGAAAGCAGCCCGGGCGTGTTCCGCCGTCATCTCAAGAACCGCGAGTTCAGTCATATCGTCAGCGGCTGGTGCATTTTCACTCCCGACGGCGGCGAACCGGTGGAACTGCGCGCGGGCGATGCGGTGCTGTTTCCGGAGAACTGCGAAGGTGTTTGGGACATCCGCGAAGCCCTGCGCAAGACCTACGTACTGTTCTAGGGAGCCGATGATGATCGAACGTATCAACGTGGGCCCGAGAGCCAGCCAGCTGGTGCTGGTGGACGGCCGCATCGAGACCTCCGGCATCGTCGCCCTGACGCCCCGACACGATATCGCCGAGCAGACACGCTGTGTTCTGGCACAGCTGGAGCAGTGGTTGGCGCAGGCAGGCGCGAGCAAGGCAAACCTCACCCGCCTGCAGATATGGCTGGCAGACATGAGCGAGTTTGCGGCGATGAACGAAGTGTATGACGCCTGGGTTGGCGACCAGCCACCGGTGCGCGCGTGTGTCGGGGCGGCGCTCGCTACGCCGCAATACCGCATCGAGATCCAGGCGTTCGGCCAGCTCTGACAGACCGATGTGCATCCCTCAAGCTGCTGCGGGCCAATCGGTCCCCGGCAGCTTTTTCATTATCAGCTCCCGCGTCAGCGTTCTTCTATCAATTGTCCCCCGCGTCATAGTGAACAATCGCCGCCGCTGCGCATTATACGATCACAAAACAACAGGCTCGAAGGCACCCCTTATGTACCGTGGACTCTGGTATGCCCAGGCGCTGGACCTCGACAGCGACCTGGCCCCTGCCCTGCAGGAATCGATTCAAGCCGATGTGTGCATTGTCGGCGGCGGCTACCTTGGCTTGTGGTCGGCCATCCGCCTGAAACAGGCCAACCCGGAAAAAACCATCGTCATCGTCGAACGCGACCGTTGCGGGGCCGGCGCCAGCGGCCGCAACGGCGGCATCGCGACGAACTGGTGGGGCAAGTACCTGTCATTGCGGACCATCTGCGGTGACGTCGAGGCGCGGCGGATTTGCGAAGCGGCGGAGTCGGCGATCAACGAGATCGGCAGCTTCTGCCAGGAACACGGCATCGACGCCCAGTACCGCAAGGACGGCTGGCTGTGGACGGCCACCAACCCGCGCCAGATGAATTCCTGGCGGGTACTGACCGAAGGGTTGCAGAACCTGGGCGTCAACCCGTTCCAGGACATGGACCGGCACACAATCCAGAGCCGCGTCGGCTCGCCATTGGTGCTGGGCGGTATCTACGACCCCAACGCCGCCACCGTACAGCCGGCGATGCTCGCCCGGGGCCTGCGCCGTGTCGCGCTGAAGCTGGGGGTTAAGATCTACGAGAAATCTCCGCTGACCCGCCTGGAACAAGGCGCCAACCCGGTGGTACACACCGAGCGCGGCACCGTGCGAGCCCACCGCGTGGTACTGGCGATGAACGCCTGGGGCGCGCGCTTCCCTGAACTGCGCCGGATGATCGCGATCATGTCCAGCGACATGGTTGCCACGGCACCGGTGAAAGCCAGGCTGGACGCCATCGGCTTCAGCGGCGGCGAGTGCATGACCGACTCGCGCACCGTGCTCAACTACTGGCGCAACACCCCGGACGGCCGTATCGTCTTCGGCAAACCGCTGGGTCAGTTCGGCTTTGCCGGGCGAATCGGCAACCTCTACGAGAAGCCTTCGCCGGCAGCGGACAAGGTCTGCGCCGAGATGCGCCGCCTGTACCCGCAACTCTGCGATGTCCCGATCGTCAGCAGTTGGACCGGCCCGATCGACCGGGCCATGAAAGGCCTGCCAAACTTCGGCTACCTCGACCATCACCAGAACATCGCCTACGGCATCGGCTTCTCCGGCAATGGCGTGGCAACCACCGTGTTCGCCAGCCGCATCATCAAGTCGTTGGTCGAACATGCCAATGACGAGTGGGCCAACTGCGGCCTGGTCAACCAGCGCATGAAACTGTTGCCGCCCGAGCCGTTTCGCTTCTTTGGCGCACACATGGTGCGAGATGCCCTGGTGCGCAAGGAATCCCTGGAAGACCACGACCAGGACGCTGGGTTCGTGACCCGCCAACTGGTCGCCATGGCCCCGGCCGGCTACGTGCCGGCGCAGAAGAAATAAGGATTTGATCGTGACTGAACAGATCGTCTTTCTCGACGACGAGGGCCTGGCGCCCTCCACCCGTCTGAAACGCCCGGCTTGCAAGCACAGCTGGCAGCAGTTTGCCTACACACGGCCAGAGCAGGTCATCGACCATCTCCAGAATGCAACCATCGCCCTGACCTGCAGCGTACCGCTGCGCGAGGAGCACCTGCGGCACTTGCCGAAACTGAAAATGATTTCGCTGGCGCTGACCGGGCGAGACATCGTCGATCTCGATTACTGCCACGCCCATGGCATCGAGGTCACCAGCGTGCCCGGTTACGCCGCCAATACCGTGGCCGAGCACAGCCTGGCGATGATCCTGGAACTGTTCCGGCGCCCGGCGGCGTTCACCCGGTTGATGCGTCAGGTGAGCACCGGCGAGGCGCCGTACCAGAACATCTACTTCAACCATCGCATTCGGGATGTACGTGACAAGCAGCTGGCGATTATCGGTAGCGGGCCGATTGCCATGCGACTGGCGCACCTGGCGCGCGCCTTTGGCATGCAGGTACTGTTCGAGGACCGGGGTGGCAAGCGCCCTGGACCAGACTGCCGGCCGCTGGCTGAACTGCTCAAGAGCTGCGATGTGTTGTCGATCAATTGTCCGTTGACACCGGAAACGCACAACCTCATTGATGTCGAACAATTGGCCTTGATGAAGCCGGATGCGGTGGTGGTGAACACCGGTCGTGGCGGGGTGATCAATGAAGCGGCGCTGATCGATGCCCTGCAGAACGGTCGACTGGGCGGCGTAGCGCTGGATGTGGTCGAGCATGAGCCGTTGCATCCGAGCAATCCTCTCTTCGCGCTGATTGACCGGGATGATTTCCTGCTCAATCCACATATCGCCTGGAGCAGTGAAGATGCCATGCAGCAGTTGATGGACAGTGCGGTGGATAACATCAGTGATTTTGTCGCTCGGCAGGGGTTTGGGAAGCGGGTTTCCAGTGGTTGAATCGATCAACCAGTCCCTGCTGAAGCCACGCCGCGTACACCCAGCACCCGGTTTACCGTCGACCCAGAGACTACGACCGAACCCTCGTGGTTTATCTGGTCGAAACGCTGGCCTCGGTCGATGCAAAAAGGAGACTGATCTATTTCAGGCAAAAAGCGATAAATAGATCTGTCACCTTTTCCGCCATTTTCCAGTCACCTTTTCCAGCTTGTCACCTTTTCCAGCTCTGCAATCCTTCAGTCAGGGTTAAGGGCTTAGTCGTCTCTACGATCACGATCCCGATCCCGATCCCGATCCCGATCATGCCGCTGATTATAATCACGACGATCGTATCGATCATGCCCATGATCATCATGACCCCGTTCGTAGCCACGATCCTGGTGGCCCCGATAATGCCTGTCTCCACCATCACGGTGATGCCCGCAGCCTACAAGCAGGATAGAGCCTGATACAGCTAACAAAATCATTACTGCGCGCTTCATTTAAAAGTCCTGATGGAAAAAGTCAGTGCTATGACCATGAGGTAACTCAATGATTCATTGGCGAAAACACACCAAACCAAATCCCGGCCCGAATTAACGATGCCCCCTTCCCCACCTTTATCCGTCAGCACCCTCCCCTGCGCCCCATGGCAACCGGACTGCACAGCAAAAAGCAGTTATTCGTTGACTACATAACCAAAGGTTTTGCAGATTTTTAGCTCGCCATGGAGACCCCACTTGTTTGATCAAAATCAAATCATCGGCTGCTTGGCGGTCTAAACTGGAACAACTGGGACTCACAAGCCTGTGGAGCACGTCATGTACTGGTTCCGTCATCACTATCGCACTTTATTGCGACTCACCCTCGGGGTGTGGGTGTTGGCAGTGATCGTGACGGCATTTCACGGCTGCCTGGTGCAGCCGGAGCACGATCTGAATGCAACGCACGCGACGCTCTCCTCACTGCAACAATTAGATGACCATGCCCAGCACGCCAGTGGCTGCCTTAAGCATTGTGAAGATGCAGCGAAGGCCATCAATCCCGCATCGAAGATCCCGACAGTAGACCTCGCCAGTTTGGCGCTTGCCTTGCTGCTACCCGCGATTCTGCTGTTTACCCTCACTCAACCCATCGCCTTCGCTGCACTTGCACTGAAGCGCCCCGCCCCCCCGGGGCCTCCAGCCCGCCTGATATTCGTCCGCTTCAACGATTAATTCGCCTCTCAGCGCGGCCACGCCGTGGCCGTTCTGCTTCATTGCGTCGATTTGGCGCGGCTTGGTCATTCCTGCTTATCAATGAGTACCTGGAGTTCAACATGCAAACACAACTGAAATTAGTTCTTGCCGCAATTTTGGCCAGCAGCCTCTCCATGGCGAATGCCGAAGATGAGCATCACCCTGTCGATGTACCTGCCAGCACAACGGCTGCCAGTGCACCGTCCGAGTCGGCAATGAACAAAGCGATGAGCGAGCAAATGCAGAAAATGCAAGCGGCTCATGACAAAGCCGTTGCTGCGAAAACCCCAGAGGAGCGGCAAGCAGCCATGCAGGAGGGCATGAAGACGATGAAGGAAAGCATGGCCATGATGAGTAAGCAGCATGATGCTGCGGGGTGTATGGGCATGGGCTCCGGCATGGGGATGTCTGGCGCCAAGGACGGCATGGGTAAAGGAATGATGGGCATGATGATGAAAATGATGGATCAGCAGTCATCGATGATGGACATGCCAATGAAGAAGTGACGATTGCTGCTCACCCATGATCGCGGCGCTGGTGCACCTAACCAGGTCACCTGCGCCGACCTTACGGAAATGTAATCACCCGCGTCCCGCTCATGTGGCATCTTCCCCCTATATAGCGGCTGGCACCGAATTCCTGAAGCGAATCCTGGCCGCACTGTGGCAGCGGATCCGTCTCTGCCTGGATTCTGACTTATTGGATACCCCTCCATGCATTCCAGAACATCGAGACGTACTTTCGTGAAAGCCCTGGCGGCAGGCGGAGTACTTGCGGGCTGTGGACTGTGGCGCAGCCCGGTGTGGGCCATTACCAGCCAGGGCCAGCCGAATGTGCTCGCCGGCACCGATTTCGATCTTTCAATTGGTGAGATGGGAGTGAACTTCACGGGCACACCTCGCACCGCCATGACCGTCAACGGCAGCCTTCCTGGCCCGTTATTGCGCTGGCGCGAAGGTAATACGGTGACGTTGCGTGTCAGGAACCGGCTCAAGGAAACCACGTCGATCCATTGGCATGGAATCATTCTGCCAGTGAACATGGACGGTGTGCCGGGCCTGAGTTTCCACGGCATCGAACCGGGAGGCCTGTACGTTTACTCATTCAAGGTCAAGCAGAACGGTACCTACTGGTATCACAGCCATTCCGGGTTCCAGGAGCAAGTCGGCGTCTACGGCCCCCTGGTCATCGATGCCAAAGATCCCGAACCGTTCCGCTATGACCGCGACTACGTGGTGATGTTGTCCGACTGGACGGATGAAAACCCTGAGCGAGTCATGAAAAAGCTCAAGAAACAATCCAGTTACTACAACCAACACAAACGCACCGTCGGCGACTTCATCGATGACGTCAGCAAGAACGGTTGGTCTGACACCATCGCGGATCGGAAAATGTGGGCTGAAATGAAGATGAATCCCACGGATCTTGCCGATGTCAGCGGCGCCACCTACACCTACTTGCTCAACGGGCAGGCTCCCGACAGTCACTGGACAGGCATTTTCAGACCCGGAGAACGGCTGCGCCTGAGGTTCATCAATGGTTCGGCGATGAGCTACTTCGACGTGCGCATTCCTGGCCTGAAGATGACTGTCGTCGCAGCAGACGGGCAGTACGTCAAGCCGGTGAGCGTCGATGAGTTCCGCATTGCCGTGGCCGAAACCTTCGATGTCATCGTCGAACCCACCGAAAACGCCTACACCCTGTTCGCCCAGTCGGTGGATCGCACAGGATTCGCGAGAGGCACGCTGGCTGTACATGAGGGGCTCTCGGCCCCGGTTCCGCCCCTGGATCCACGTCCGTTGATCACAATGAGCGACATGGGCATGGGTGATATGGCCGGCATGGATCACGGCGATATGACAGGCATGACCCAGGACTCGATGCAAGGTATGGAGGGTATGGATCACAGCCAGATGGCGCCCGCTAGCGACATGCAGGGTATGACAAGCATGGCCGGTGGATCGATGCAGAGCACGGATCACAGCCAGATGCCCGGCTCGACAAGCATGTCTGGCCACTCGATGCACGGCATGAGCGGCATGGCCTCGATGGAGCCGCACCCGGCCTCGGAAGCGAATAACCCACTGATCGACATGCAGGCGATGAGCCCCACGCCGAAACTCAACGACCCTGGCATGGGACTGAGAAACAACGGTCGCCGGGTACTGACCTATGCAGACCTCAAGAGCACCTTCCAGGATCCCGATGGCCGGGAGCCTGGCCGCACCATCACCCTGCACCTGACCGGACACATGGAAAAGTTCTCGTGGTCTTTTGACGGCCTCAAATTCGCGGATGCCGAGCCTATTCATCTCAAATATGGAGAGCGCCTCCGAGTGGTACTCGTGAACGACACCATGATGATGCACCCCATCCATCTGCATGGCATGTGGAGTGACCTGGAGGATGAAAACGGGGACTTCATGGTTCGCAAGCACACCATCGACATGCCGCCAGGCAGCAAACGCAGTTACCGCGTGACCGCCGATGCCCTGGGGCGATGGGCGTATCACTGCCACCTGATGTACCACATGGAAATGGGCATGTTCCGTGAAGTCCGTGTGCAAGAGTAGGAGCCTGACATGAACTTCCAACGAACCGCTAAACCGATACTCACCGGTCTGACCCTCCTGGGGATGATTGCCATACCGCATGCGTATGGGCAGACCGAGCCGATGCAAGGTATGGACGGCAAACAAATGCAGGGTATGGATCACTCCCGGATGCAGGGTATGGAACCCGCCACGCCCCAGCAAAGCCGTACGCCGGTCCCGGCGCTCACCGATGCCGATCGCGCAGCGGTGTTTGAAAGCCATGCCGGCCATCAGATGCACGACCGCTCGATCAACTCGTTTTTCCTGATCGATCAACTCGAATGGCAAGACGCCAATGAGGGCAGCGCACTGCGCTGGGAAGCCAACGGTTGGATTGGCGGCGACACCGATCGTCTCTGGCTACGCAGCGAAGGCGAGCGAACCAACGGTGTGACCGAAAGCGCTGAGCTTCAGGCACTGTGGGGCCACGCCATCAGCCCTTGGTGGGATGTGGTCAGTGGAGTGCGACAAGACTTCAAACCTGGCTCACCCCAGACCTGGGCGGCGCTTGGGTTGCAAGGAATGGCGCTCTACAACTTCGAAACGCAAGCCACCGCCTATTTGGGCGAGGCTGGCCAGACTGCGCTGCGGCTCAAGGGCGAATACGACATTTTGCTGACCAACCGTTTGATTCTGCAGCCCACGGCCGAAATGAATTTCCATGGCAAAAATGACCCACAACGTGCAACAGGCTCCGGGCTGTCGGACACCGAGGTTGGCCTGAGACTGCGTTATGAAATACGCCCCGAGTTCGCACCCTACATTGGCGTAACCTGGAACCGCGCATACGGCAATACAGCAGATTACATCCTTGAAGAAGGCGAAGACCGCAGCGATACGCGTTTTGTCGCCGGTGTGCGGATGTGGTTCTGAACCTGAGAGATACGTGCATTCAAACGCCATTCAAACAATAAATCCCCATCCACGGCTCAGGCCGTCAGGAGTTTTGCATGTCACCTCTGAAAACCCTCATCACTGTTGCAGCACTCAGCGCCAGTCTGCTGTTGAGCGCTGGCGCCCATGCACATCCAAAACTGTTGTCCTCTACCCCGGCGGAAGGCGCTACGGTGACCGCACCGGCAAAAATCGAACTTAACTTCTCGGAAAAGCTCACCACCCAGTTTTCCGGCGCGAAACTGATCATGACAGAGATGCCGGGCATGGCTGCGCACTCCCCCATGGGTGTCAAAGCGAGTGTCGTGGGCGCTGCCGATCCAAAAATGATGGTCATCACCCCGACAGCACCACTGACGCCTGGCACCTACAAGGTTGAGTGGAGGGCCGTTTCTTCCGATACCCATCCGATCACAGGCACCGTGACCTTTAAAGTCAAATGAACCATGGACGACTCAATCTACATTAGTCTCCGCTTTGCGCTCTATATCGACTTGATGCTGCTCTTCGGACTGGCACTGTTTGGCCTGTACAGCCTCAAAGGCAAGGAGCGCACAGACGGTGCCGTATTGAACTTTGGGTCGTTGCTGGTGGGAGCTGCCGTTATCGGCATACTGCTATCGATGGCGGCTATGCTCCACATGGCCAAGACGATGAGCGGCGTATCGAGCGTCATGGAGCTGCATCACCACATCCTGCAGATGATGCTGATGGACACTGACGTCGGGCTGACCTGGATGGTTCGAATAGCCTCGTTGACGGTGGCGATCATCGCCGCGCTCCTCAATCGACGGGCCCCCTCGACGAGCCTCTGGCTGGTCACACTGTGCGGGGCCATCGCCCTGGCGACGCTGGCCTGGACAGGACATGGCGCCATGAATGAAGGCAGCCGGCGCTACCTGCACTTTATCAGCGATATCGTTCATCTTCTGAGTGCGGGCAGCTGGTTGGGCGCTATCGCCGCGTTCGCACTTTTATTGCGTACAAACAACCTCGCAGGTGAACTGCAGATTCATTTGCTGGCTCGAACGTTGACTGGTTTCGAATCAGCGGGGGCGCTCATTGTCGCAACCCTGGCCATCACCGGAATCGCCAACTATTTGCTGGTTGTCGGGCCCGCATTCGAGACATTGACAACCAGCACTTACGGCGCCCTGCTGTCTTTGAAAGTCTTCTTGTTTGCGGGGATGCTGATGTTTGCAGCAGTGAACCGCTTTCATCTGAGCCCGCTGCTCCAACGCTCCATCAAGACAGGTACTCACAAAATCGCTATCAACGCCTTACGGCGCAGCATGATTCTAGAGTTCTCGGTCGCAGTGGTCATTATGGCCTTGGTTGCATGGCTCGGCACCCTCAGCCCCGAGATGGAGATATCAGCTCAGTAGTCCCTGAAGTCCTAAGTGTTGATTTTATCAACTGCAGGCTCGATGGCGGGTTGTTCAACCGGGTGGAGGTAATGGCTTAACGATCATCAAACTGCACGGTGCCCGGTTTAACACGCTTTCGGCGGTATCCCCGATAAACCGGTCAGGCCTATGGTGATAAACCGTACCCAGCACCACGATGTCGAAGGCATTTTGTTGAGCGAAAAGGCCGATGACCTTGTGGGGGACGCCCGTCAGTGAGTGTCGGTGGGTATTCTTGATGCAATAGCGTTCGGCAAGCACATCGAAAGCCTCCTGCTGGGCATCCTGAATTGCGTCCCTCAAACTGTTATCGAGACTGCCTGTCGGCACACTCATCGGCGCATCGCTAATCTCTGACCAACGACAGACATTAAGTAAGTGCAACGCGGCACCGCAGCTGGCTGCCAGAGTAGAGGCCAGATCGAGTATTCGCTCATTCAAACCTTGAGTCAGCTCCTCCAGATGGGACAAATCGATCGCGGCAAGAATGTTCAATGGCTTGGGGTTTCTGGCACTGGTCACCAGGTGCAGGTGAGTCGGACACTCGCGCAGCAGTCGCCAGTCCAGAGGCCGGTGAAAGGCACGGTCTAGTGCCGGCACATAATGGGTGTCCTTGATGACCAGGTCCGGATGAAAGTCATTCACGTACTCAAGCAGGTTTGTCAGGCTCGACTTGGCCCAGACCACTTCAGTGGTCACCTGCATGCCACCGCTTCGTTGAAACCGGGCCTGCTGTTCCAGCCATTGACGGTGCACCTGCAGATAACCTTCCCGTGCCTGAGCCATCGCATCATGGTCAAGCAGACCGGCTACCGCCAGGGCCTGGACATAATCGAACGCGACAATGTGCAATAAGGCACCGGTTGCACACGCCAAGGCACGCGCACGCGCAAACGCCGGGGTCAAGGTCATTTCGCTGGGGGCTATCAATAGAATACGTTTGAGTTTGAGCATCGCATACCTCGCCCGTCGACGGTCTCGACTGTCGGCCGCTAACTACAGGTCATCGACTAACTGTCGAACTGATGTTGTGCCGTCAAGCCCGGTACGGATTCGATCTAAACCGCCAGAACGCAGCATGGCACCTGATACAAAATATGCTCGGTCGTGCTGCCCAGAAGCTTTTCCACACCTTGGGACTGGACTCTACCCATCACGATCACATCCACGTTGTGTTCATTAGCAAACTCACTCAACGCCGTGACCGGATGTCCCTTTATGAAATGTCGACGATCCGAGGGCACTCCGAACTGACCTGCCAACCTGAAGAATGACTTCTCGAGGTCTCTGCGAAGCGCTTTGGTAAGATCAGCAAGCGTCAGGCCATCCATGTCCGCAAGATAGGCAGCCGAAATATCGCAGGCATACAGCAAATGCAGCTCGGCATTGCACTGCATGGCAAGACTGCAAGCCTGCTTGATGATTCGCTCATTCAGCTCGTTGTCGGCTGACTCGTTGTCCGATACCTCGACCGCTGCTACAACTTTGCGGGGTAAAACGAAGCCGCTCCCGCCCACCAGATAAACCGGTACCGAACAGTGACGTAACAAGTGCCAGTCCAACGGGGTGAAGAAGGCCCGTTTGAGCACGGACTCATGCTGAACCTCTTTGATCAACAAGTCGGGCTGCATCTCCGTGACGTGATCAATGATGTCTTGCTTCAAGTCCTCGGCCCAAGCCACCTCGGTGGTTACCTCAATCCCTCTACCACGCAAATTCTCGGCCTGAGCCTTGAGCAAGTCGCGATGGTCCTGCAAGTAACGCTCCCGAGCCAGTTCTCGATCGCCTTCTTCGAGCAATGATAACCATTTGAATGAGGGGATAAGCGCAGCGATATGCAAACTCGCGCCGCTGGCCTTGGCCAGCGCTGCCGCATGATTCATGGCTAGGGATTGGCGCAGGGCCGGGTTGGTGATCAGCAACAGGCTTCGATACTGGCTCATGATAAATCTCCAGTGAGGTGGATATTCGACGCAAGCCGCCTCTGTGTAGACGTCAGCGATTCGCCACCCATGTCTATTGCCGGTTCAGCATGGACGTCGTGCCCCTGGCGTTGCTCGACACTCAGAAAATTGCTCATGAACTTCTCCGCCAAAGGACCAGGCAACCCGTGGTTTCTTCCTCGATTCTGAGAGTCTGAAGCACAGATGACTTGATTTACATCAACTCTCAAAGCCGTTGCCTTCATTGCAGCAGTCAACATCCAGAACATGGACGGGCTCAAGCAACTGATCGTGGGCTGCAATCACCACCTCAGCTGGCATCTGGCATCTGGAGAATCTTCATGCATGTCATGGTTCCGGCTGGCGCTGTCGCGGCCAGGACTGTTCAACGGCGCGATAGTGCTCAGCCCCTTACACACGAGCGGACCGCCAGAATGCTGCCCGGCACAGAGTACAGCGCCCGTTCTGTATTGCTGCCGATCAGCCGGTCGATCCCCTCCCGATGCACCGTGCCCATCACCACTACGTCGGCCAGGTATTGCTCGACGAACTCACTGATCACCGGCACCGGTAATCCCATGACGAAATGCCGTCGCTCAGGTGGCACCCCGTAACGCTCCGCCAGTGCAATGAACGCCTGGTGCAAGGATTGACGCTGCTCTTCGCTGAAGTCCACGCCCCAACCACCCCCGGACAGTGGCGCGTCGCTGTTGAAAGCGGGCGATAAGTCATAGGCGTAAAGCACGTGTAACGGCGCATCGCATTGCAGGGCCAGGGCGTTGGCAGTCTGAATGATGGTGTCGTTCAAACCGCTGATTTGTGTCGACGGATCGAACGGGTCCACTGCCGCTACGATCCTGTGCGGCAAGCTGTAGCGGACGTGGTTGACCAGATGTACGGGGATCGGGCATTCACGCAATAAGTGACAATCAAGGGGGGTAATGAACACCCGCTTGAGCACAGGTTCAAGGGTTACATCCTTGATTAACAGGTCAGGCTTCAAATCTTCGACAGTCTTCAAAGTGTCCAGCAGCGGATGAGTGGTGAAGACGGCTTTGACCGTCACCTCCAGCCCCATGTCGCTGAGCCGGTCTAGCTCCTCGGCCTCCCAGCGGCGGTAGCGACGCAAATAGCGCTGATGTTCTGCGTCATCGACTTTTTCTTGCCATACATGAACCACCGGCGCCGGTTCGACAAAGGCTCGCACATCCAGTACGGCCCCGGCTGCCTTGGCCAATGCGACGGCACGCAACTGGGCAGGAGACTGATGCAGGGTCTGGTCAGCGATCAGCAGAAAACGTTGATATTGCCCCATCACACACCTCCGTTCGACTCCGGTCATACAGTGCCGGCATGTTTTCAAGACTGCGCTCTATCACCTGGTGCGGTTTGATATACATCAAGCACACGCAAACCAGTGCCGCCGGCACCGCTGTCTGATCCAGATCAGATTCAAGCATCGACAGCGGTGTAGAAAAGGATTGAACCGCGGTTCTTTTGCCGCATGCCAACCTTTAAAACCGCACTGGAGGAACACCCCATGCTTACCGTCAAAGACCACAATGATCGGGCCGCGGCCACCTACGCCGCGGTCGACGGCCAATACTGGATCGAAGCGCTCAAGGATGGTCGACACGTGCTGATCCGGCCACTGGCGGAAAAGGATCGCGACCGTGAATACGCTTTCATCAAACGGCTGTCTCCCGCGTCCCGCCACATGCGTTTTCTCGCACAGATCAACGAACCCGATGCTGCAATGCTCAATCAGTTGATGGACACGGATAATAATCAGCGTGTGGCCTATATCGCCCTGGTCCATGACAAAGGGCAACTGGTCGAGATAGGCGTCAGCCGATACGCGGCCACCCGCGAGCATCAGTGTGAATGTGCCGTAACGGTCGCCGATGAATGGACGCACTTGGGTCTGGGCACATTACTGATGGAGCACCTGATCACGGCAGCCCGCAAAAACGGCTTTCGCCAAATGTATTCAGTGGACTCGTCCAGCAATGCCCCCATGCGCGACCTGGCCAAGGCGCTAGGATTCGAGACGCACAATGATCCAGACGACAGCCATCAGGTCATCCATCGTCTTTACCTGTAGAACGTCGCCCCGCGATGCTCCGGCCAACAGCCCCCCATCGCGGGGCGGTCAAGCCCTCAGGATTGCAGCAGTCTTCCCGGCTTTATCGCCAGCACACTGCACGGAGCCCGATGCAAGAGTTGCTCGGCCGTGGTTCCGAGTAATTTACTCAAGCCCTTATGCTGCACCGTGCCCATGACGATGACATCGGTGCGGTACTCGCAGACAAATTCACAAATACTCGGCACAGGTGCCCCCTCGATGAAGTGACGACGTTCCGGTGGCACGCCGTGGCGTTCAGCAATGGCCGCAAAGGCCTCATGCTGAGCCGCTCCCAGCATTTCATGAATCCCGGTGGCTAGCGGCAATGCGGCAAAGCCCATGTCCTGCACGTATACAGCCGTCCAGTCATACACATGCAACAGCTCAAGACTGGCCTCACAGACCGCGGCCAGTTTGGTCGCGGCGTCGATAATCTGGTCGTTGAACACGCGGTCCTGATCTTCATCGCGCAACACATCAATGATGGCCAGAACGTTACGTGGCCGGGCGTTCAGCGCAGTAGTCACCAGATGCACCGGCACAGGACAGTCGCGCAGCAGCTGCCAATCCAGCGGCGTGAAGAACACGCGCTTGTACGCCGACTCTTCCTGGGCGTCCTTGATGATCAGCGTCAGCGGCATCTCATTGATGAAGGTCAGGATCTCCTCGTATGGATGCTGTACCCACACCACTTCGCTGGTGACCTCGACGCCATGCTTGCTCATCAAACCGGCCTGATCGACGAGCCATTGCCGATGGGTTTGCAGATAGCCGTCCCGGGCCAGGCCGAATTGCTCCGGGGCGAACAGCCCGGCCACAGCCAGTGCTTGTGAATAGTCGAACGCCACGATGTGCAATGGCAATTGCATCGCCAGCGCTAACGCCGCGGCCCGGTCGAATGCCGGTGTCCGAGTCATGGCGGAGGGAGCGATCAAGAGTAAACGCTGGGACTGTGACATGGGCACCTCGGCATACGGCCATTTCAATCCAGGAGTAGAACCACAGATTGATTGCTCCTTGTTCCGCCCACTTGATTTTTATCAGTTGCGCGCACGATATCCTTCAGAACAGCACCATCCCCGCCCACAGCGCCAGGGTCAGCAACACCTGGCCCGGGATCACGTAAGCGGCGAAGCGGCGCCCGCCGCTGACCCACGCCACCACGCATTTGCTGACGGAGTTGCTGCTGACCGCAATCAGCACAGGCCCGACAACGGCATCGAAGGGCAACTGACCGGACTTGGCCAGCGTGGCAATCGACGCCGTGGAGGCGTGCGCATCGGCAAAACCGCTTAACGTGGCCGTCAGCATCACCCCCACCTGGCCGAAGTGGCTGAGCATCACAGACGAAACAAAGGTGATGCCGGTCATCGTCAGTGTGACGATCAGGGCCAGCTTGAGGTTGAACGCACCGCCAACCTTGATCGGCTGGTTGGCCCCGGTCGCAGTCTTAGGAAACATCAGACACACACCATACAACGCAGTGGCGGCGGCTCCGGACATCAAAGGCCCCCACATATGGCGCAGCAAACCGGGGTCGACCGCCCCCAGGATCAGGCCAACCTGCATAACGGTGGCCATATTGGACAGGATCGCGGCCGCGCTCAGGACCTTGATGTTGTCGGGCTGCCGGGCGACGAGATGGCCCATGGCAGCGATCGTCACTGTGCTGGAAGCGAACCCGGAGGCAATGGCGCTAATGGCATATCCGTAACGGGTTCCCAAGGTACGGACGGCAATATGCCCAATGGCCCCCACCGCCATCAGCAATACCGTCAGGCTGCAAATGGTGCGCAGATTGATGGCTGCGTAGGGGCCGATAAAGCGGTCCGGGGCCAAGGGCAACACGACCAGCGCAGCCGTCAGGAGGATAAGGCCGTCGCCTAATTCCGCATCAGTCAATTGACTGCGGGCAAAGTGGTGAAGCTTCTCTCGATAGGCCAGCAGCCCTGCCACCACCACCCCGACAGCAATCGCCAGCTCGGGGTTGGTGGCACACAACGCCCCCAGCACCAACACCGTAAGTAACGCCACTTCGCTGGTCACCCCGGGGTCGTCGCTCAGGCTTCGCCAATAAGCCACGGTGACGAGCAATCCCAGAGCGATGGCCACGATGCCCACCAGCAAACCGCCACCGACCTGCATCGCCCCGTAACCCAGCAACGCCGTAATGGCGAACGTCCGTAAACCGGCACAAGCACGGCTCTCGCCCTGACCCATGTGCCGTTCGCGTTCAAGACCGATGAGCATGCCAATCCCCAGCGCCGCGGCTGCTCCAGTCAGCCCAATGGCTCCGTTCATGGAATCGTCATCTGCTCGAACTGCGCCCTGCGCTGGTCCACGTTGACCCCACGCGGTCGGCGCAAACCCGTTCGCCATTGGGGTAAACCGTTTGACGGTCAGGTATCCCTCTTGTGTGGCCTGCCGGGTCAGCGCCGCTTGGCCAGACATGGGGCGCCTGGATACGTGCCATGAGTTGGCCAACGAACGCCTGTGCCTCTCCCAGACTGTTGAAGTTCACTTGCAAGGCATCCATGCACACGACCCAGCAATGGCTTGCCGGTTTCTCCGTGATATCAATGATCATAGATACCTCCGTACTGCTACAAGAATCCACGCGCACAGCCTCACGGCGCAATCGCGATCCCTTCTGCACGAGCCCAAAGACTGCGCCGGGGAATCGGGGGAAAGCTTGATAATGATCAACAATTTCGTCACTGGACGACGCCCGGACAACCGCACGTCGGGCAACACCCTGCATGCCCCTCCATTTGACAAAGATCAAACCGGCCCCCCCTTAACAGCGGCAGGATAAGGGCAAGGCTTCAAAGCCCAGTAACACGGCTGTCATTGGGGCACGCGATTGCGCGATTACCTACCGGAGATCTGTCATGCCTGATCAATCACGCTTCATGCTGGTCGTCTCGCCGTTGATGGAAAACAGCCCCGCCTTCGACCGGGCCGCGGCCTTGGCCAAGGCTTCAGGTGCAGACCTGCACATCGTGGCGTTTGATTATCTTGAAGGGCTGGCGACTGCCGCCATGGTCAACGAACAAGCGCTGGAGCAGATGCGCCTGGGCTATGTCGAACGCCATCGTCAGTGGCTCGAGGACCAGGCCCGCCCCTTGCGCAAGATCGGTGTGCACGTCACCACGGAAGTCGTCTGGGTCGAAAGGCCTTTGCAGGAAATCCTCATTCATCTCAAAGAACAGCCGATGGCCGTATTGATCAAGGCGCTGGAGCACGAATCGCTGCTGTCACGCCTGATGTTTACGCCGCTAGATATCCACCTGCTGCGTGAATGCCCGGTGCCCCTGCATTTTGTCAGTCATTTGCACAACGCTTTGCCGCGCAAGATCGTTGCCGCCGTTGACCCCTTTCATTCTGATGAGCAATACGAAGACTTCAACGACAGAATTCTGCGTGAAGCCTCCAAACTGGCAAGCACCTGTAATGCAGAACTGGACGTGATCTACGCCCATGATCTTTCCAGCATCAGTGCGGACGAATTCGGTTTCAGCAATGGATCGGCGTTTTTCTCCTCAGGAAAAGCCAAGACGCTGTTCGACGCGCAGGCTGATGCCTTTCGCGACCTTTCTGAGCGCAACGGTATCCCGCCGGAGCGCCAGCACATGATCATGGGCAATCCGGCCAAGGTGCTGTCCAGCTACGCGCAGGCCTACGACACCGATGTGATTGTCATGGGGCGCGTTGGTCATCGCGGTATGGAGCGGTTGGTTGGCAGCACGGTGGAACATCTGCTGTACAAGCTGCCCTGCAGCGTTTGGGCGGTGTCCCCGGAAAAAATCTGAACGATGGACAGAGCCGTATCAAAAAACAGGTGATGGGAGAATAAGCGGGCATCCGACAAACATTCAGAGGGTGCCAGCAACTCATCGCAGATGCTGTTCAAGCACAGTTTCCACGCTTTGGACATTTCCTCGACTGTAAATCGCTCCGGAAAAGCCCCATGAATGTCGACTGGCTCAATTTCACTCCCTGGTCCTCCCTTGCAGGGGGCGCATTGATTGGCCTGGCTGCCAGTCTATTCGTCGTCGCCAACGGGCGTATCGCAGGCATCAGCGGTCTGATTGGCAGTCTTTTACAGCGCCGCAGCGAAGGAGCAGTTGAGAAAGCGCTGTTTCTTCTGGGCCTGCTCATCGCGCCGCTGTTATGGGGACTGTTTGCCACCCTGCCCCAAATCGAGTTCCAGAGCGGCTGGCTCGGACTTGCTGCTGCCGGCTTACTGGTGGGCATCGGCACCCGCTACGGCTCCGGTTGCACAAGTGGACATGGCGTGTGCGGCATATCGCGCCTTTCTCCGCGATCGATGGTCGCCACTGCGTGTTTCATGTTCAGTGGATTCGCCACGGTGTTTGTCTTGCGTCATCTGCCGGGGGGTTGGACATGATCAAACTGAGTGCATTCATTGCCGGTTTGCTGTTCGGCTTCGGTCTTCTTTTGGCAGGCATGGCCAACCCGAAAAAAGTAGTGGCTTTCCTGGATTTGACCGGTGCTTGGGACCCTTCCCTGGCGTTGGTCATGGTCGGGGCCATAGGCATAGCCGTTGGCCCTTTAACCTGGGCGCGCCAACAGTCCAGTTCGCTGTTGGGAAGGCCAATGCAGCTACCGATCAAACGTGAGTTGGACCCGCGCTTGATCGGGGGGAGCCTGTTGTTCGGCATCGGCTGGGGAATCGCGGGCATCTGTCCTGGCCCCGCTGTGGCAATTCTGCTGACGGGGCGCTGGCAAGTGATCGTGTTCATGTTGGCCATGCTGACCGGCATGTTGTTGTTTACGGCGCTGGAGACCCGGCGCAACCCTTGATCGGACCCAAAGTAGTGTCCACTAAGTATGGTGTCCACTATCTTGGCTAATGTGCAGAACGGTCAGGAGTGGGTGCTGACCGGACGGCTACAGCCCGGCCGCCAATGCTGCATGCCGGGCTCGCGGTTCAGCATGGCTTAGCCAGGGAAATGCTGGTTGGCGATCGCCACCACTTCCTGCTCGGAGATCGGAGCAAGTGCCGCCACCGCCCAGAGGTCGTAGGCCGGATGGGCACGCTGTATCGGCAGCACCATGTCAAAGCCGGCCGCTTGCAGGGAGCCGGTCAGAACCTTCTTGGTGAAACCGCAACGGTGCGCCATGAACACGTTGCCGTTGGCCATGGCCGGGCGATGGCCATAGAGGATGTCGATGGGCGCGATCGGGCCGGCGGGCGAAAGGTAGGCTTCGTCGGTCAGCTTGTCCTCGGCGACCAGGGCGCACACCGATTGCAGGTCCGGGCAGGTGATGATCACGAAACCGCCAGGCTTGAGCACGCGCTTGAACTCCGCCAGGGCTACCGGCACCTCATGGGGATAGAGATGCTCGATGTTGTGGCTGGAGAACAGCGCATCCACCGAAGCGTCCTTGACCTGGGACATGTCGGTCATGGTGCCGACGATGTCCGGGTTGACACTCTCATCGATATCGAAGCGCAACTCTTGCCATTGTTCCGAGGCGAAGCCCTTGGTCGTGTTGTTCTTGCTCTTTGGACCGCAACCTACATGGAGGAAGGTTTTCACAATCAGTTACTCGATCGAGGCCCTTGCCGGATGGCAAAAGGGGGAATGGGGGCATGTTCCGCTGACCAGTGCTTGCCGACGGACGACATGTCCCGCGCACACTAGGGGAAGTGCCGGGTAAGGGTCAAGGTCATGGCGGTACAACGTCGCACCGTTTCGTCAGCTCGCCAAGAATGGCGTAAACCCTCGAACAGTGGCCATGTGATATTAATTTTTACTGTGCGAGCCTATAACGCTGCGTTTTTTTATAACCAAAAAGCCGAAAAAGGCAAAACGCCATCAAAAAAGATTCTTAATGTTTCTACCGATTGTGTCGCTAACGACAGGTGGGCTACCAAATTCTCACCCAAGGCTACGGCGACAACGCTGGCAGCGCAGTAAATGACCCCTACACAGGATGCGTTCATGAGCTTTATTTCTTCGTTGACCCCAGCGCAAGTCGCTGCCTTGAGTACAACCACCATTGCTGGGCTCGCAACCCAGGATATCGCAGCCTTGAGCACCGCTCAGATCGCCCTGATGACCACTGCGCAGATCGCGGTCATCACCATGCCCAACATCGGCGCGTTCTCGGCCGCGCAAGTACCGGCGCTGACCACCGCACAAGTCGTGGCCCTGACCACCGCTCAGGTCACCGCACTGAAAACCACGCAGATCGCCGCGCTGACGACTACGCAAGTCGCTGCCATCGAAACGGCGGATATCGCTGTGCTGCCCGTCGCCTCGCTCGCCAGCCTGACCACGGCCCAGACCGCCGCCCTGACCACCGCACAGGTTGTCGCCTTGACCACTGCCCAAGTGGCCGGGCTGAAAACCACGCAAGTCGCTGCGCTGACTACCACGCAAGTGGTGGCCCTGCAGGCCGCCGATGTCGCGGCACTGACCACCGCCAGCGTGGTGGCGCTGACCACCGCCCAGGTGGCGGCACTGACCACGGCACAAGTCGCGGCGCTGACTCCGGCACAGGTCGCTGCTCTGGAAACCGCTGACGTGGCGGCACTCACCACCGCTCAGGTGGTGGCGTTGACCACCGCCCAGGTGGCGGCATTGACCACCGCCCAAGTGGCCGCCCTGACCACCACGCAGGTGGCGGCCATGGAAACCGCGGATATCGGCGCGCTGACCACCGCCGGCGTCGTCGCCTTGAGCACTGCCCAGGTCGCGGCACTGACCACGGCACAAGTCGCGGCCCTGAAACCGACCCAGATCAGCGCCTTGCAGACTGTCGATGTCGCGGCACTGACTACCGCCCAGGTCGTGGCATTGACCACCGCCCAGGTCGCGGCCCTGACCACCGCCCAAGTGGCCGCCCTGACCACCACGCAAGTGGCGGCGATCGAAACTGCTGACATCGCCGCCTTGCCAGTGAGCAGCCTCGCGGCACTGACCACTGCGCAGACCGCTGCCCTGACCACCGCCCAGGTGGTGGCGCTGACCACCGCCCAGGTGGCCGCGCTGAAACCGGCCCAAGTGGCGGCCCTGACCACCACGCAAGTGGCGGCCATGGAAACCGCGGATATCGGCGCGCTGACCACCGCCAGCGTCGCGGCACTGACCACCGCCCAGGTCGCGGCGCTGACCACGGCACAGGTGGCGGCCCTGAAGCCGACCCAGATCAGTGCCATGGAAACCGCCGACGTGGCCGCCTTGACCACCGCTCAGGTGGTAGCGTTGACCACGGCACAAGTCGCGGCACTGACCACCGCCCAAGTGGCCGCGCTGACCACTACGCAAGTGGCGGCCATCGAAACCGCTGACATCGCCGCCTTGACAGTGGCCAGCGTTGCAGCCCTGACTACCGCGCAGACCGCAGCCCTGACCACCGCTCAGGTCGTGGCATTGACCACCGCCCAGGTGGCCGGGCTGAAAACCACGCAAGTCGCTGCGCTGACCACCACGCAAGTGGCGGCCATGGAAACTGCCGATATCGGCGCCCTGACCTCTACCCAACTGGTAGCGTTGACCACCGCCCAGGTCGCGGCACTGACCACGGCACAAGTCGCGGCTTTGAAGCCGACCCAGATCAGTGCCTTGGAAACCGCCGACGTGGCCGCCTTGACCACTGCTCAGGTTGTCGCCCTGACCACCTCCCAGGTGGCGGCCCTGACCACTGCCCAAGTGGCTGCCCTGACCACCACGCAAGTGGCGGCCATCGAAACCGCTGACATCGCCGCCTTGACAGTGGCCAGCGTTGCGGCCCTGACCACCGCGCAGACCGCAGCCTTGACCACCGCCCAGGTGGTGGCGCTGACCACTGCCCAGGTAGCCGGTCTGAAACCGGCCCAAGTGGCGGCGCTGACCACCACGCAAGTGGCAGCCCTGCAAGCCGCCGATGTCGCTGCACTGACCACCGCCAGCGTGGTTGCGCTGACCACCGCCCAGGTGGCGGCACTGACCACGGCACAAGTCGCGGCGCTGACTCCGGCCCAGGTCGCTGCTCTGGAAACCGCTGACGTAGCGGCACTCACTACCGCTCAGGTGGTGGCGTTGACCACCGCCCAGGTGGCGGCCCTGACCACAGCCCAAGTGGCCGCGCTGACCACCACGCAAGTGGCGGCCATGGAAACCGCGGATATCGGCGCGCTGACCACCGCAGGCGTCGTCGCCTTGACCACTGCCCAGGTCGCGGCACTGACCACGGCACAAGTCGCAGCCCTAAAACCGACCCAGATCAGCGCCCTGCAGACTGTCGATGTCGCGGCACTGACTACCGCCCAGGTCGTGGCATTGACCACCGCCCAGGTGGCGGCCCTGACCACCGCACAAGTGGCCGCCCTGACCACCACGCAAGTGGCGGCGATCGAAACCGCTGACATCGCCGCCTTGCCAGTGACCAGCGTTGCGGCCCTGACCACCGCGCAGACCGCTGCCCTGACCACCGCCCAGGTGGTCGCCCTGACTACCGCCCAAGTAGCCGGGCTGAAACCGGCCCAGGTAGCGGCGTTGACCACCACACAAGTGGCGGCCCTGCAGGCCGCCGATGTCGCCGCACTGACCACCGCCAGCGTGGTGGCGCTGACCACCGCCCAAGTCGCGGCACTGACCACGGCACAAGTCGCGGCGCTGACTCCGGCCCAGGTCGCTGCCATGGAAACCGCCGACGTGGCGGCACTCACCACCGCTCAGGTGGTGGCGTTGACCACGGCACAAGTCGCGGCCCTGACCACCGCACAAGTGGCCGCCCTGACCACCACGCAAGTGGCGGCCATCGAAACCACGGATATCGGCGCGCTGACCACCGCAGGCGTCGTCGCCTTGACCACTGCCCAGGTCGCGGCACTGACCACGGCACAAGTCGCGGCCCTGAAGCCGACCCAGATCAGTGCCCTGCAGACTGTCGATGTCGCTGCACTGACTACCGCCCAGGTCGTGGCATTGACCACCGCCCAGGTGGCGGCCCTGACCACCGCCCAAGTGGCCGCGCTGACCACCACGCAAGTGGCGGCCATCGAAACTGCTGACATCGCCGCCTTGCCAGTAACCAGCGTCGCGGCACTGACCACCGCGCAGACCGCAGCCCTGACCACCGCTCAGGTGGTGGCGCTGTCCACCGCCCAGGTGGCCGCGCTGAAACCGGCGCAAGTGGCTGCCCTGACCACCACGCAAGTGGCGGCCATGGAAACGGCGGATATCGGCGCGCTGACCACCGCCAGCGTCGCGGCCCTGACCACCGCCCAGGTAGCGGCGCTGACCACGGCACAGGTGGCGGCGCTGAAGCCGACCCAGATCAGCGCCATGGAAACCGCCGACGTGGCGGCACTCACCACCGCTCAGGTGGTGGCGTTGACCACGGCACAAGTCGCGGCACTGACCACCGCCCAAGTGGCCGCCCTGACCACCACGCAAGTGGCGGCCATCGAAACCGCTGACATCGCCGCCTTGCCTGTAACCAGCGTTGCCGCCCTGACTACCGCGCAGACCGCAGCCTTGACCACCGCCCAAGTGGTCGCCCTGACTACCGCCCAAGTAGCCGGTCTGAAACCGGCCCAGGTGGCGGCGTTGACCACCACGCAAGTGGCAGCCCTGCAAGCCGCCGATGTCGCTGCACTGACCACCGCCAGCGTGGTGGCGCTGACCACCGCCCAAGTCGCAGCGCTGACCACGGCACAAGTCGCGGCACTGACTCCGGCACAGGTCGCTGCTCTGGAAACCGCCGACGTGGCCGCCTTGACCACCGCTCAGGTGGTGGCGTTGACCACCGCCCAGGTGGCGGCACTGACCACCGCACAAGTGGCCGCCCTGACCACCACGCAGGTGGCGGCCATCGAAACCGCGGATATCGGCGCGCTGACCACCGCCGGCGTCGTCGCCTTGACCACTGCCCAGGTCGCGGCACTGACCACGGCACAAGTCGCGGCACTGAAACCGACCCAGATCAGCGCCCTGCAGACTGTCGATGTCGCGGCACTGACTACCGCCCAGGTCGTGGCATTGACCACCGCCCAGGTGGCGGCCCTGACCACCGCACAAGTGGCCGCCCTGACCACCACGCAAGTGGCGGCGATCGAAACTGCTGACATCGCAGCCTTGCCAGTGACTAGCGTTGCGGCCCTGACTACTGCGCAGACCGCAGCCCTGACCACCGCCCAAGTGGTGGCGCTGACCACCGCCCAAGTAGCCGGGCTGAAACCGGCCCAAGTGGCTGCGCTGACCACCACGCAAGTGGTGGCCCTGCAGGCCGCCGATGTCGCCGCACTGAGCACCGCCAGCGTGGTGGCCCTGACCACCGCTCAGGTCGCAGCACTGACCACGGCACAAGTCGCGGCGCTGACTCCGGCCCAGGTCGCTGCCCTGGAAACCGCCGACGTGGCGGCACTCACCACCGCTCAGGTGGTGGCGTTGACCACGGCACAAGTCGCGGCACTGACCACCGCCCAAGTGGGCGCCCTGACCACCACGCAAGTGGCGGCCATGGAAACCGCGGATATCGGCGCGCTGACCACCGCAGGCGTCGTCGCCTTGACCACTGCCCAGGTCGCGGCACTGACCACGGCACAAGTCGCAGCCCTGAAACCGACCCAGATCAGCGCCCTGCAGACTGTCGATGTCGCGGCACTGACTACCGCCCAGGTCGTGGCATTGACCACCGCCCAGGTGGCGGCCCTGACCACCGCCCAAGTGGCCGCGCTGACCACCACGCAAGTGGCGGCCATCGAAACCGCTGACATCGCTGCCTTGCCAGTAACCAGCGTCGCAGCCCTGACCACCGCGCAGACCGCTGCCCTGACCACCGCCCAGGTGGTCGCCCTGACTACCGCCCAAGTAGCCGGGCTGAAACCGGCCCAGGTAGCGGCGCTGACCACCACGCAAGTGGTGGCCCTGCAGGCCGCCGATGTCGCTGCACTGACCACCGCCAGCGTGGTGGCCCTGACCACCGCTCAGGTCGCAGCGCTGACCACGGCACAAGTCGCGGCACTGACTCCGGCCCAGGTTGCTGCTCTGGAAACCGCTGACGTGGCGGCACTCACTACCGCTCAGGTGGTGGCGTTGACCACGGCACAAGTCGCAGCGCTGAAACCAGCCCAAGTGGCGGCCTTGACCACCACGCAAGTGGCAGCCATGGAAACTGCCGACGTCGGCGCCCTGACCTCCGCCCAACTGGTAGCGTTGACCACCGCCCAAGTTGCGGCGCTGACCACGGCCCAAGTGGCGGCCCTGAAGCCGACCCAGATCAGTGCCATGGAAACCGCTGACATGGCCGCCTTGACCACTGCTCAGGTGGTGGCCCTGACGACCGCCCAGGTGGCGGTACTGACCACCGCCCAAGTGGCCGCGCTGACCACTACGCAAGTGGCGGCCATCGAAACCGCTGACATCGCCGCCTTGACAGTGGCCAGCGTTGCGGCCCTGACTACCGCGCAGACCGCTGCGCTGACCACCGCTCAGGTGGTCGCCCTGACCACTGCCCAGGTAGCCGGTCTGAAACCGGCCCAAGTGGCGGCGCTGACCACCACACAAGTGGCGGCCCTGCAGGCCGCCGATGTCGCTGCACTGACCACCGCCAGCGTAGTGGCCCTGACCACCGCTCAGGTCGCAGCGCTGACCACGGCCCAAGTTGCGGCGCTGACCCCGGCCCAGGTTGCTGCTCTGGAAACCGCCGACGTGGCGGCACTCACTACCGCTCAGGTGGTGGCGTTGACCACCGCCCAGGTCGCCGCGCTGAAAACCACCCAGCTAGCGGCCTTGACCACCACCCAGGTGGCGGCCATCGAAACCGCTGACATCGCTGCCTTGCCAGTGACCAGCATCGCGGCCCTGACCACCGCGCAGGCCGCTGCCCTGACCACCGCCCAGGTGGTGGCGCTGACCACCGCCCAAATGGCCGCGCTGAAACCTGCCCAGGTGGCGGCGCTGACCACCACGCAAGTGGCGGCACTGCAGGCCGCCGATGTCGCGGCACTGACCACCGCCAGCGTGGTGGCGCTGACCACCGCCCAAGTCGCAGCGCTGACCACGGCACAAGTCGCGGCACTGACTCCGGCACAGGTCGCTGCTCTGGAAACCGCTGACGTGGCGGCACTCACTACCGCTCAGGTGGTGGCGTTGACCACCGCACAAGTCGCGGCACTGACCACCGCCCAAGTGGCCGCCCTGACCACCACGCAGGTGGCGGCCATCGAAACCACGGATATCGGCGCGCTGACCACCGCCAGCGTCGTCGCCTTGACCACTGCCCAGGTCGCGGCACTGACCACGGCACAAGTCGCGGCACTGAAACCGACCCAGATCAGCGCCCTGCAGACTGTCGATGTCGCGGCACTGACTACCGCCCAGGTCGTGGCATTGACCACCGCCCAGGTGGCGGCCCTGACCACCGCCCAAGTGGCCGCCCTGACCACCACGCAAGTGGCGGCCATCGAAACCGCTGACATCGCCGCTTTGCCAATGACCAGCGTCGCGGCACTGACCACTGCGCAGACCGCAGCCCTGACCACCGCTCAGGTGGTGGCGCTGTCCACCGCCCAGGTGGCCGCGCTGAAACCGGCCCAAGTGGCTGCCCTGACCACCACGCAAGTGGCGGCCATGGAAACCGCGGATATCGGCGCGCTGACCACTGCCAGCGTCGCGGCCCTGACCACCGCCCAGGTCGCGGCGCTGACCACGGCACAGGTGGCGGCGCTGAAGCCGACCCAGATCAGTGCCATGGAAACCGCCGACGTGGCGGCACTCACTACCGCTCAGGTGGTGGCACTGACCACGGCCCAGGTCGCCGCGCTGAAGCCGACCCAGATTGCAGCCCTGACCACCACCCAGGTGGCGGCCCTGGAAACCGCTGACCTGAGTGTATTGACCAATACGCAATTGACAGCCTTGACCACCGCACAGGTTGCCGCCCTGACCACCGCACAAGTCGTGGCGCTCAAGCCTGCCCAGATCAGCGCACTGGAAATCGCCGATGTGGCAGCGCTGACCACGGCGCAAGTGGTCGCCTTGACCACTGCTCAAGTGGCGGCATTGACCACTGCCCAAGCGGCGGCATTGACCACCACTCAAGTGGCGGCCCTTGAAACCGCAGACATCGCCGCGCTGACAGTGGCCAACGCTTCAAGCCTGACCACCGCGCAGACGGCTGCACTGACCACCGCCCAAGTGGTTGCCCTGACCACCGCCCAAGTGGCGGCGCTGAAGGTGACCCAGATCGCAGCCCTGACCACCACGCAAGTGGCGGCCATCGAAACGGCCGATATCGGTGCCCTGACCTCTGCCCAACTGGCAGCGTTGACCACTGCCCAGGTCGCGGCCCTGACCACGGCGCAGATCGCGGCCCTCAAGCCAACCCAGATCAGCGCCCTGGAAACCGCCGATGTAGCGGCCCTGACCACCGCCCAGATCGTGGCGATCGAAACCACGGACATGGCGGCGTTGACCACCGCGCAAGTCGCGGCCCTGACCACGGCGCAAGCCGCAGTCCTGACCACGGCGCAACTGTCGCACCTGTCGATGACCCAGGTTGATTCGTTCACCACGGCACAACTGCAAGCGATGACTGCCGCCCAGATCGATGCGCTGGCCCTGTCCACGCCACTGGTCCTGGACCTCAACGGTGATGGCGTGCAGACCACGCACCTGAGCACCGGCGTCAAGTTCGACCTCAATGCCGACGGCCACAAGGAAACCACCGGCTGGGCCACTGGCGGTGACGGCCTGCTGGCGCTCGACCTCAATGGCGATGGCCAGGTCAACGATGGCTCCGAGCTGTTCGGTTCCTCGTTCCGCCTGCCGGACGGTTCGTTAGCCAAAGACGGCTTCGAGGCACTCGTCAGCCTGGACAGTAACCATGACGGCGCGGTCAACGGCGCTGACCAGCTGTTCGCGTCGCTGCAAGTCTGGGTCGATGCCAACAACGATGGCGTCAGTGACAAGGGCGAGATGCACACCCTCAACGAGCTGGGCATCACCCAGTTCAACCTGGATGTGGCCAAGACCGCCGAGCTCAACCACGGCAACCTGATCGGCCTCGATAGCAGCTACGAAACCAGCGATGGCCAGAGCCATACGATCGCCGACGTCTGGTTCCGCACCGATGCCAATGGCAATCAGTCGTTCGACCTGACCAAGCTGGATTCGCACGCAGTCGATGCCCACTCCCTGGGTGCCATCGATCTGGCGGCGGACGGCGGCAAGGCCAGCGTACTGACCGTCGATGCCGAGGCAGTCGGCAAGCTTGGCCAGGCCGGCCAGGTGGATGTGGCGACTGGCGCCGCGGCACCGGTGCAGATGATCATCGACGGTGACCACAACGACACGGTCAACATCACCGGCGACAGTGGCGAGTGGCAAGCGGCCGGTACCACCACGGTCGAAGGCGCCAGCTACAACGTGTTCAACGATGGTGACGTCCAGTTGTTGGTCGCAACCGATGTGCAGACTTGGATTCACTGATCTTCAGTGGTAAACCTTGACTGATCCGATACCGGGCTCGAAAGAGCTCGGTATTTTTTTATTGGAAGAGACCTTCGCGCAAATGCCTAGAGAGAATCTTGAAAGCCCGAACCTCGATGTCGTGCTGGCCGCAGCCCTGCAGCTGGCCGAGGGTGTCACGCTGGAACCGATGAAGTTGCTCGAAACCGCAGAACGGCTCAATGGCGCGCAGCGCATCACCGATGTCGCGGCGCTCTACCAGCGCTGGCTGCAGCACTGTCACTCGTCGGTCAATTACATTATCCAGTTCAACCTGGGGGCCACCCTGACTCAACTGGGACAGATACCGGCCGCCGAGCGTGCCTATCGCGCCGCCATTGCCCAGAACCCGGAATTCGCCCAGGCCTGGTTCAACCTGGGGACACTGCTGGAGCGTCAGCAAAAACCCCAGGAGGCCCTGGCCATCTGGCAATCGATGCTCGATGACAACCTGGTCGACGCCGCGCAAAGCCGCGAGCTGTACCTGATGACCTGCAATAACCTGGGTCGCCTGCTGGAAGAAACCCGTCAGCTAAAGCAATCCGAAGCCATCCTGCGCACCAGCCTGGAAGCCGACCCGGTTCAACCCAAGGTGATCCAGCACTGGGTGCATCTGCGCCAGAAACAATGTGTCTGGCCGGTCTACGAGCCGCCGGCGGGCCTGACCCGGGGCGACCTGCTCAAGGCCTCCTCGCCCCTGGCGCTGCTCGCCGCCAGCGATGACCCTGGCCTGCAATTGGCCGCCGCGGTGCACTTTGTCAAAGAGCGAGTCAATGTCCGGGTCCCCGCCCTCGCTTCGGCCCAGGGCTACGGCCACCAAAAGCTGCGCATCGGCTTTCTGTCATCGGACTTCTGCCTGCATGCGGTGTCGTTGCTGACCGTAGAGCTGTTCGAGCTGATCGATCGGGAGCGCTTCGAGGTGTATGGTTTTTGCTGGAGCCGCGAAGATGGCTCGGCACTGCGCGAGCGGGTCAGGCAGGCCATGGATCACTTCGTACGCATCGATGCCATGGATGATGCCGCCGCCGCGCAATGCATTCGCAATCATGAGATCGACATCCTCATCGACCTTCACGGGCTGACGTCGGGGGCACGTCCGGACATTCCGGCCTACCGCCCGGCTGTGGTGCAAATGACCTACCTGGGCTTTCCCGGGTCGACCGGCCTGCCGGGCATCGATTATGTGATCGCCGACCGCTACCTGATCCCCGATAGCGAGAAGGCGTACTACAGCGAAACACCGCTGTATCTGGCACAGATCTACCAGTGCAGTGACCGCCAGCGACCCGTTGCGGCGTTGCCGACCCGCGCCGAGTGCGGCTTGCCGCAAGACCGCTTCGTGTTTTGCTCGTTCAACAACAACTACAAGTTCAACGAAGCAGTGTTCGACTGCTGGATGCGTATCCTGCAGCGCGCCCCCGAGAGTGTATTGTGGCTGCTGGCCGATAACCCCTGGGCACAGGAAAACCTCTGCGCCAGAGCCCGGGCAAATGGCGTGGATCCGGCACGCTTGCTGTTCGCCCCGCGGGTCGCACCGGCGCAATACCTGGCCCGCTACAGTGCCGCGGACCTGTTCCTCGACGCCTATCCGTTCAACGCCGGGACCACGGCCAACGATGCCTTGTGGATGGGCTTGCCGGTGCTGACCCGATCGGGACGCACCTTTGCCTCGCGCATGGCGGGCAGCCTGCTGACTGCGCTGGACCTGCCGGAGCTGATCACCACCACGCTGACCGAGTACGAAGAGCGCGCCGTAGAACTGGCGACGCAGGCGGATCTGCTGCCCGGCTTGCGTAAGCGTCTACACCAGGGCCGAGAGCATTCTGCGCTGTTCGACACGCCGCGCTTCGTCAGGGATTTCGAGGACGCGATCAGCAGTGTGGCGCCTGGCAGGGCTCAGCCGTAACGCCGCACCTGATTCCCGTAGGAGCCAGGCTTGCCGGCGAAGAACGATAACGCGGTTTTACAGATACACCACAGCGTCTGGTTCCTGTAGGAGCCAGGCTTGCCGGCGAAGAACCATGACGCGGTTTTACAGATACACCACAGCGCCTGGTTCCCGTAGGAGCCAGGCTTGCCGGCGAAAAACGATGACGCGGTTTTACAGATACACCGCAGCGCCTGGTTCGCGGGCAAGCCTCGCTCCTACGGGCGAAGAACGATAACGCGGTTTTACAGATACACCACAGCGTCTGGTTCGCGGGCAAGCCTCGCTCCTACAGGCGAAGAACGATGACGCAGTGCAACAAATACACCACAGCGTCTGGTTCCTGTAGGAGCCAGGCTTGCCGGCGAAGAACGATAACGCGGTTTTATAGATACACCACAGCGCCTGGTTCGCGGGCAAGCCTCGCTCCTACAGGCGAAGAACGATGACGCAGTGCAACAAATACACCACAGCGCCTGGTGCCTGTAGGAGCCAGGCTTGCCGGCGAAGAACGATAACGCGGTTTTACAGATACACCACAGCGTCTGGTTCGCGGGCAAGCCTCGCTCCTACAGGCGAAGAACGATGACGCAGTGCAACAAATACACCACAGCGCCTGGTGCCTGTAGGAGCCAGGCTTGCCGGCGAAAAACGATGACGCGGTTTTACAGATACACCACAGCGCCTGGTTCCCGTAGGAGCCAGGCTTGCCGGCGAAAAACGATGACGCGGTTTTACAGATACACCGCAGCGCCTGGTTCGCGGGCAAGCCTCGCTCCTACGGGCGAAGAACGATAACGCGGTTTTACAGATACACCACAGCGTCTGGTTCGCGGGCAAGCCTCGCTCCTACAGGCACGACGATAACGCGGTGTGTCAGCTATCAGAATAACTCCTGGACCTTTTCCAGCTGGCTGCGGGTCATCTGACCGGTGCGGGTGTGCAGGTTGACATAGCTTTGCAGCATCGCCAGCTTGGTATCGAGCAGGTCACGCTTGGCGGAGAACAGGCGCTGCTGGGCGTCGAGGATGTCGACCGTCGAGCGCACGCCTGCCTCATAGCCTTTTTCCGCGGATTTCAAGGCGGTCTGGCTGGATCGCACGGAGGTCACCAGGGCCTTGATCTTCTCGAAGCCTGCCACCACACCCAGGTAGTTGAGTTCGAGGTCCTCGTTCATCTGCTGGAGCTGGGCATCGTAGCCGGACCGGGCACTCTCCAGGGCAGCGCGGGCTTTTTCGGAAGAAGCGCTGACCCCGCCGCCCTGGTACAGCGGGATATCGATCACCACGCCCACATAATAGGTCGACTGGCGCTGGGTCGTTTCGTTGATGTCGCTCTGGCCGACCCGCGCCAGCCGGCTGCTCAGCGCCACGGTCGGGTAGTGCCCGGCCTTCTGCTGCTTGAGGTTGGCTTCGGCCACTTTGATCGAAGCACGACTGATGCCCAGTGTGGACGCGGCCTGGTCAGCCTTGATTAGCCAGTAGTCGAGGTCCTGTTCGGGGGCAAGCAAGGCGGCGGCCGGTGCCTGCTCCTGCATCTGCGGGATCTCGCTGACGGCGATGCCGGCGCGCCCCGCCAGCTTGCGCAGGGCCGCACGATGCCGGGCCTGCAACTGGATTTCCAGGGCGCGAATCGAATCGAGCCGGGCTTGCGCCTCTTCAAGGTCGGTGATGGTGCCTTCCCCGGCTTCGAACAGACGCCTGGATTGCTTGGCCAAGGCTTCGATCGAGGCTTTCTGCTGGGTCGTCAGCTCGAGTTCGTTTTCCACTTGGGCGAGGTCGAAATAGGCCTGCACCACGCGGTCGAACAGCGCCTGGTCCGCACCCTCGTGCTGGACTTCACCCAGTTGCCCACGGGCTTTGGCCTGTTCGTAGGACGCCCAGCGGCCTTTGTCGAACAGCGGCTGGATAACCGACAGGGCAATACTGTCGGAAGCGAACTGATCGTCCTGGCTGTTGGTCGAGGGCTGGTTTTCAAACTGGCCGCCATGGCCGTAGCGAGAGTTGATGGCCACCTGCGGCAGCAAGGCGCTGCGGCCGATCGCCTCTTCCTGGCGCGAGGCTTCGTAGTCGTGGCCGGCGACCTTGTAGGTCGCGTCAAAGAGTCGCGAGGCGTCGTAGAGGGCCACCAGCGACAACGGCGGCTCGGCCGCCAGCAGCCGGCACGAGCAGAACACAGAGAGCAGCAAGGCTATACGCATGGACACGATCATTCTTCCTTGAAAGCACCGGCCATACGCTCGGTCACCGGCTGCATCAAGTAGTTGGCGAGGGTCCGCTCGCCGGTTTTGACCAGCACTTCGGCTTGCATGCCCGGCTTGATATCCAGGCCCAGCTCGCGCAGATGGATGATCGCCTCGGGGCTGACCGAGACCTCCACCGAGAAGTAAGGCGAACCGGTGTGCTCGTCGATCAACTGGTCGGCCGATACCGTGGCCACCTTGCCGACGATCACCGGGGTGTGTACCCGCTGCAGCGAACCGAAACGCAGGTCGACCGGCAGCTCCGGCTTGAGCCGGTCGGCCATCATCGGCGGGAATTGCGCCTTGACCACCCAGCTGGAGCCTTGCGGCACAATGTCCATCAGGCGCTGGCCCGCCGGTGCGATGCCGCCGACGGTATGCACGGTCATGCCCATCACTTGGCCGGCGACGGGGGCGACGATGGCGCCGCTGTTGACTTCGAATTCCAGTGACTTGATCTGGTCGATCAGGCTTGAGGTCTGGGCCACGACCTGGGTCAGTTGCGACTCGGCATCGCTGCGAAAGATCTGCCCTTGTTGCAGGGTCTTGAGCTCGCTCTCATTGATCGCCTGGCGCGTGCGGCCGATATCGGAAATGCTCGACGCCAATTGAGCGCCCAACTGCGCCGCATTGCTTTCCGCTTCGAACAGCCGGTTGCGTGGCAGGTAACCTTCACGGGCCAGTTCACGCAGACCCTTGAGCTCCTGCTGCTGGAATTGCAGCTGTACGGCGTGGTTGCGCTTGATCTCGGCGAAGCCCTTGAGCTGTTCGTTGAGCGAGGCTATTTCGTGCCGGCTGATCTGCATGCGGCTGGCCAGCTCGGCACGGCGGGTGGCAAACAGATAGCCTTGCAGCTCCATCGCCGCGACGGCGCGCGGGTCGCTGGCGCGGGCCAGCAACGCCTCGGACCACTGCACACTGTCGCGGTTCAGGCGTTCGGCTCTCAACCGATCCTCGACGGCGCGTGCGCCGAGCCATTGGCCCAGGGCGACATCCAGTTGCGACTTCGCCTGGACGGTATTGAGCTGCACCACGACCTGACCTTGCAGCACCCGGTCGCCTTCGCGTACCAGGATGCTGTCGATCATGCCGCCGGTGCGCGACTGGACGGTCTTGCGCTCGCCGGAAACCACCACGGTGCCGCTACCGACCACGCCGCGATCAAGCGGTGCCAGGCAGGCCCAAAGCAGGAACCCGCCCAGGCCCAGGAGCAAAAACCAGACACCGATCCTGGCCACGCCCGTAGCATCCGCATCGGGCTGGTTCTCGGGGGGCGAAATGTCGCTCGGACTGGCTTGCATTGACGCCTCAGGCTTCTTGATTGCGGGGTTCGACGGCTTTTGGCGGCGTCGGTGGCACCAGGGTCTTGAGCACCTGGTCACGCGGCCCGAACAGGGTTTGCACGCCGTCTTTGAGGAATAGCAGTTTGTCGACTGCGCCGAGAATGCTCGGCCTGTGGGTGACCAGCACAACGGTGCAGCCATTGGCCTTGAGCTTGCGCACGGCCTGCACCAGCGCCGCTTCACCGGCATCGTCGAGGTTGGAGTTGGGCTCGTCGAGCACCACCAGCGCCGGGTGGCCATACAACGCGCGGGCCAGGCCGATGCGTTGCTTCTGACCACCAGACAACCCCAGCCCGCCGGTCCCGAGCAAGGTGTCATAGCCTTTGGGGAAGTGCAGGATCATCTCGTTGATACCGGCCAGTTGCGCCGCTTCGATGACCTTGCTGGCGTCCACCTCGCCGAAGCGCGCGATGTTTTCGGCGATGGTGCCATCGAACAGTTCGATGTCCTGGGGCAGGTAACCCAAATAAGGACCGAGGGCTTCACGCGACCACTGGCCGACCTCAGCGCTGTCCAGGCGTACGGAGCCCTGCCTGGCGGTCCAGATGCCGACCATGGCGCGCGCCAGGGAGGACTTGCCCGACGCGCTCGGGCCGATGATCGCCAGTACCTCGCCCTTGGCCAGGCTGATGGTCACACCGTTGACCGCGGGCTTTTGCATGCCCGGCGGGATGATCACCAGGCGGTCGATGCTCAAGGCTCCGGTCGGCGGTGGCAGAGGCATGCCTGGCGCGGCCTTGGGGAATTCGGTGAGCAGGCGGTTCAAGCGTTCGTAGCTGCTCTTGGCGTTACCCATTTGCTTCCACGAACCGATCAGCGCTTCGGCTGGCGCCATTGCGCGCCCCAGCAAAACGGACACGGCGATCATCACCCCGGCGGAAATCTGGTTCTCGATCACCAGGATGGCGCCCAGGCCAAGGGCCAGTGATTGCCAGGTCATGCGCACAAAGCGTGACAACGCAGCGATCCGCGAGCTGCGGTCACTGGCTTCGCCCTGCTCGGTAATGACCCGCTGCTGCACGTTGAACCAGCGCCGGCGCAAAGGCGTGAGCATGCCCATCGCCTGAATCACTTCGGCATTGTGCAAGGTACTGTTCACGTAGCTGGATGACGCGACGGACAAGCGGTTGGCTTCGCTCATGCTTTTGCGGGTGGTCAGCTCGTTCCAGACGGCCAGCCCGGCCAGAATCAGCGAGCCGATGACGGTGAACACCCCAAGCCAGGGATGGAACAGGAACGTTGCGATGACGTAGATCGGCAGCCACGGGGCATCGAAGATGGCAATCAGTGCCGGACCGGTCACGAACTGCCGGATGCTGTTCAGATCGCTCAGCACCTGCGCCGGGTTGGCGCTGCGCTCCTTCAGGCTACGCTCGAACGCGGCATCGAATACCCGCTCGCCCAATTGGGTGTCCAGGCCGGCGCTCATCTTGATCATGACCTGGCCGCGCACCCATTCCAGCACACAGCCAAGCGCAAAGAACCCGACCAGGATCAGGCTGAGCATCAACAGCGTGGTTTCATTGCGGCTGGTCAGAACGCGGTCGAAGACCTGCATCATGTAGATGGAAGGGACTAGCATCAGCAGGTTGATCACCCCGCTGAACAGGGCCAATACGCCGAAAAGCCGACGATAACGTAGCAGCGCTGCATCGATATCTCGCTCGGGATCCAGGAAAAATCGCATAAAGTCCGAAAGAATAAAAAAAACAGTGGGAAAAGACGGGGTGCATTGCGCGGCAGCCGATGCTAGCACTTTGCCCCAAACTGATGAAATGCTTGCAGCCAGTCAGTCAGTCCCCTACTCCATCGGCTTCAATGAAGCGATCTTGAACTTGTTTTCAATGAACCGCACAACCCAGGAAAGACCGATTGAACATCGATACCCGAATCAAATTCCGTCATCTGGTGTGTTTTCTCGAGGTGGCGCGCCAGGGGAGCCTGGCACAGGCTTGCGACAAATTGGCAATCAGCCAGCCAGCCCTGTCCAAGACGCTGAAGGAATTGGAAGTACTGCTCGCTGCCAAGCTGTTTGATCGCAGCAAAAAGGGCTCGACGCTGACCGAGGCTGGCGTGGCCTTTTTGCGATATGCGGGACCCAGCGTGCAATCCCTGCGCGAAGGGGTCAACAGTTTGCGCTCCGGTGTACACGAGCCAATTACCGTTCGACTGGGCGTCCTGTCCACCGTTGAAAGCCTGCTGGTTCCTGAAGTGGTCTGCCGTCTACACGACCGACATCCCGGGCTGGCGGTCAGTGTCGTGACCGGGCCAAGCGCCTACCTGCTGGCCCAACTGCGTGTCGGTGAGCTGGACCTGGTGGTGGGCAGAATGACCGATAGCCCCTCGATCCACGGGTTGACGTTCGAGCACCTGTACAGCGAGTCCATGACCCTGGTGGTACGCAAAGGCCACCCGCTGCTGACTGATCCGCCGGGGCATAAAAACCTCGAAAACTATCCCGTGGTATTACCCTTGGCGGGGACCACGATCCGCAAATTCGCCGACGGCCTGTTTGTGCAACATGGAATGACCCCGTCAAGCCAACGTCTGGAAACCCTGTCGGTGACCCTGAGCCGGCGCTACGTGCAATGCAGCCAGGCCATCTGGGTCGCCCCTTTCGACGCTGTCCGACAGGACTTGAGGCAAGGTGAGTTGGTCGAATTGGACCTGGGGATGCGTGAACCTGGCGGTTCTGTAGGGCTATGCACCAACCCTACGAGGCCTGTGACACCCGCAGCGCAGTGGTGCGTGGAGGCACTGCGCGAGGTTGGGCAAGAATATCGCGAGGGAACATATCCATAACCATAACCATCTGGATATGGATAAAGTCGGTTTTTTCAATTTTCGGTCAGGGCGCAACAAGGGAGACTGAGCCACAGGTAGCCGCCAATGCAGCGCTGCCTCTGACTAACCATAACAACAGGAAGATCGACATGTCTGATGCGCATGAAAGCCGCTTCGTCATTCGTGACCGTAATTGGCATCCCAAAGCCCTGACACCCGACTACAAGACTTCGGTCCTGCGATCCCCGCGCCAGGCACTGGTGAGCATTCCCCAGTCTTTATCCGAAACCAGCGGCCCGGATTTTTCCCATCTGAAGATGGGTCGGCACGATAACGACCTGCTGTTGAATTTCAATCAGGGCGGCTTGCCTATCGGCGAACGCATCATTGTCGCGGGTCGAGTGTGCGATCAGTACGGCAAGCCGATTCCCCACACCCTGGTGGAGATGTGGCAGGCCAACGCCGGTGGTCGTTACCGGCATAAAAAAGACAGCTACCTGGCGCCCCTTGACCCGAATTTCGGCGGAGTCGGCCGCACGCTGACTGACCGCGATGGCAACTACAGCTTTCGCACCGTCAAACCCGGCCCATACCCCTGGCGCAATGGTCCCAATGATTGGCGACCGGCCCATATCCACGTCTCCATCAGTGGCCCGTCAATTGCCACGCGCTTGATTACCCAGCTGTATTTCGAAGGTGATCCGCTGATCCCCATGTGCCCGATAGTCAAGTCGATCTCGAACCAGGAAGCGGTGCAGAGTTTGATCGCCAAGCTCGATATGAGCATGGCCAATCCCATGGATTGCCTGGCTTATCGTTTTGATATCGTCCTGCGCGGCCAGCGCAAGACCCACTTCGAAAACTGCTGAGGAGGACCGCGAATGCCCGTTCAACTGCTGCCTGAAACCCCATCGCAAACAGCCGGCCCCTATGTGCATATCGGCTTGGCACTGGAGGCGGCCGGCAACCCGTCGCGTGAGCAGGAAATCGGCAATGTAATGGCTGGACCTGGTGCGCCGGGTGAGCATATTTTACTGATGGGTCACCTTTATGACGGTAATGGCCAGCTGATTCGCGATGCGTTTCTAGAGTTCTGGCAGGCGAATCATGAAGGCGCCTACGACACCGGTTACGCTCTGGAAAAATCATTCAACTGTTTTGGCCGCACCGCCACTACGGATGTCGGTGAGTGGACAATCCACACCGTCAAGCCTGGCGTGGTGAAAAACGCCTTGGGTCTCCCCATGGCGGCGCATATCAATGTGTCTGTGTTCGCTCGAGGCATCAACATTCACTTGCAGACCCGGCTGTATTTCGACGACGAAACCGAGGCGAATGCAGCGGATCCCGTATTGAATCTGATTGAACAGCCCCATCGGCGCGAATCCCTGATTGCCAAGCGCTGCAGGGTTGACGGGAAGCTGGCCTACCGGTTCGACATTCATCTTCAAGGCGAATCGGAAACAGTGTTCTTCGACTTCTAACGATCAAAGCCTCCCTTTGCAGGGAGGCTGCTTCAGCGCACCACCGGTTCAGGATCGGGAATCGGTCCGTCGGGAGCTACGCTGGAACACCACAGGTCTATTCTGAAGGCACACCAGGAGAACCTGACCATGTGCGGACGCCTTTCCCAGTACCACGGCATTCACGACTTTGTCGCGGCGCTCAGCATTCCCAACGCACTGATCAACTATGCCGGCGACCAGCCTTTGGCGTGCTATAACGCCGCGCCGACCACGCAGCTCGCCCTCTTTCACCGGGATGGGGAATACCTGCGCGCTGACAGGGTTCGCTGGGGATGGCGGCCACACTGGGCCAAAGATCGCGTATCGCCGATCAACGCCCGGGTTGAGAAGGTCGCCCACGGACCCTTCTTTAAAGCCATCTGGCCCCATCGGGCGATCATCGCAATCGACAATTGGTTTGAATGGGTTTACGAAGGCGGCCCTAAAAAACAGCCCTACCTGATTCGCCATCGTGACCGGTCGCCAATCTTCTGCGCTGCAATTGGCCAATACCCGATCGGCGAACATGAACCAGGAGAGCATGACGGTTTCGTCATCATCACCGCCGACAGCGCCGGGGGCATGGTGGATATCCACGACCGCAGGCCCGTGGTGCTATCGCCGGAACTGGCCCGGGAATGGCTGGACCCCGCCACGCCCAAGGAGCGCGCCGAGCAGATGGTGTTGCTTCAAGGCGAGCCGACCGAGGCTTTCGAATGGTTCAAGGTCGACTTCGCCGTAGGAAACGTGCGGAACCAAGGGGCCGAACTGATCGAACCGTTGAAAAAACAAAAGCACACAAGGTGATTACAGGGCTATCCCCGCCACACTGACTGCGCCATTGATGCGGGATTGCGATTAGTCATTTTTACTCAGAAATCTTCCTGCCAGTTGCCAAGCGCGTTGCGCCCCCCCTGAATACCGGATGCCAGAACGGCACCCGGCATGGACATCGACGCAACAGCCTTACCAGAGCGGCAGGCTGTAGCTGAGGATCAGGCGATTCTCGTCGATTTCACTGGCAAAGCTCGAGCGATACGTCGCGTTGCGCCATTTGATGCCGACGTTTTTCAGCGCACCACTCTGGATCACATAGCCGATGTCGGTATTACGCTCCCACTCCTTGCCGGTTCCCGAAGCTACTCCCAGGTCGACCTGGTCGCCTTTTGCATAACGGGTCATAAAGGTCAGGCCGGGAATGCCGAGGCCGGCGAAGTTGAAGTCGTAACGGGCTTGCAGGGAGCGCTCGTCCTGATTGCCAAAGTCGTTGATTTGCAGGAGGTTGACCAGGTACGGATCGGTGCCCTGAACGTTGGCGAAACCAGTGTCGCCGCTCATTTTCTGGTAGCTGAGACCGAAGGCGTGCGCGCCCAGTGAATAGGTGAACATGGCGCCGAGCATTTGGTTGTCGACATTGCTGCTGCCGTCATCGGTCGAACGGGCCCAACGCAGATCGGATTTCAGCGCCTGCCCCTCGGCAATGGGCAACACATGCATCACCGTCAGAAAGTGCTGCTTGTACAGGTCGTCCAACTGCGCGTAGTGGTAGCCAGTACTCAGCGTCTTGCTCCACATGTAATTGCCACCGAGAAAGTCGAACTGGTCGGTGGTGGCCCTCGCCCCGGTCACGATGTTGCGCCTGGGGCCTTTCATGACTGTCATGTCTTCGCGGTTGGTCGAGTCGCGCTGGCTCACCTGGGTGAGGCGACCGGCGTCGAAGGTCAGGCCCGCGAGGTCCGTCGAGTTCAGCCAGCCACCCTGGAAGGTCTGCGGCAGCAGCCGTGTATCGTTGGGCTGCAATACCGGCAGCTTGGGAATCAGGGTCCCCGCCTTAAGGGTGGACTTGGAAACCCGGAGCTTGGCAGTCAGGCCAAGCTCGCTGTTGTCATCGGGTGCCCTCCTCGACTCGGCGCCACGCGGTAGCAGACCGGTGGCTCCCGCGCGATCCGGGCTCGAATCCAGCTTGATGCCGAGCAGACCAAGCGCATCGACCCCGACGCCCACCGGTCCTTCGGTGTAGCCGGATTCGTAGCGCAACAGAAAGCCTTGCGCCCACTCCTCGCCCTTGTTTTGTGGGGCCGCTGGCTGGCGGAAGTCTCGGTTCATATAGAAATTGCGCATGTCCAGACTGGCCTTGCTGTCCGCAAGGAACTCAGCCGAAGCGGATGAACAAACGCCGAAAGCCCCAGTAAGGCCGGACAACAGAAAAGCTTGGGTGGGACGAAGTACGTGCATAGCTCTCTCTTCTTGTTAGGTGGTAAATCGGCGATCCCAAACGGCACTAAGTCGAGATACCCGGCAAACCGACAGGCATCAGCATCTGCGGATGAGGTATCCAGTTGATTTTTTTTTGCACAACATCGCGCAAGCCCGAACAGGCCTACGAAAACCAGAACTTCAATCTCAAACTTTCTTCAATCGATCGGGGTGGCCGCATCTTTCGAAGCCAGCCGCAAGGCATGTTCACGCAGTTCGACACTACCCTCGGCGAGCACACTGCCGCGGGCAAGTACCGTGATAGTGTCGCAAATCCCCTCCACAACCTTCATGTTGCTTCACACGCAAGTTGATATTTTCAACAGCGGTAAATCCTTTGAACTCTTTGGTCAAACCAACAGTTTCCAGAATCGCATCATTAGCCATATTATTTTCAACTCACGTTCTTGCTTTTCTTGTAATGTGAATCTAAGTCGTCGACTAATACTGGTCCAATATTATTTTAAGCAACTATTTATACGTAAAAAGTCTTTATTTTCTAGAGTCCAGCCATTTTTCAGTATTGTGACCGGGGATGGTTAAGCGGCTATAGACATAGCCAACGCTTTTGCCAACCACACCCGGCCCCTGGCATTAGAGCCGAGTGTGGGAGAAAGGCACGGGGAATACCTTGCCTTGAGCGATGGAGTTTTGCGCTGCCGTCTGCACGTTTGCCTTGGAGTCTGAATTTCAGGAAAGAACCTTTGCAGACCAGGATTCAGCTGAGGCGATATTCAAACCCCCGCATAGCTATCCACTACCCTCCGGTACTGGCTGGGAGAGGCGCCGATGTGTTGCTGAAAGAACCGCGTGAAATGACCTTGCTCGGAGAAGCCGAGGTTCTCCGATAACAGGCCCAAGGTTCCACTGCGCTCACGCTCCAGCCAGGCAAAAGCCCGGCGCATCCGCGCGTCGTTAAGCAACAGGGTCGGCGTCATGCCGGTATCTTTCTTGAACAGCGCAAAGAAGTGCGCCCGGGACAGACCACAAGCCCGCGCGGCGTTGTCGATCGGGTTCGGATCATCGAGGTGCTCAAGCAACCAGGCGGTGCCACGGCGCACGCGCGCGTCCCGGAACTCACCTGAACTCGGCGCCCCCAATAGCGACAAATGCCGCCAGCTGGAAAAGTCCTCGATCAGTTCGATCAGGAAGTCGAACAGCATGAACTCCATGCGTTCTTTCGGCACGATCCCGCAGCCATGCGCTTCGGCGACCAGGATGTCGGCCAAGGTGCGATTACGGCTCGACAGCTCGATGCACGGCTGGGCAAAAAAGTCCGGCCGACCGCTGAGCGCCAGCGACTGCTGGGCAGTGGCCAGCCAGGCGGGCTCGATGTAGAGCGCCAAGATGACGGTGGCACCGGCACCCGGCTGCGGATCGTAGAAATGCGGCTCCCAGGCGTTGACCAGCACCGCCGTGCGATCGCTGAGCGGTACCCGCCGACCGTTGACGTTGAAGTAAGTGTCCTCGCCGGACACTTTGACCAGCACATGGCATTCGGAATGGGTATGGGTGACCAGCGAACGATCCATGTTCAGCAAGGCGACCCGGCCAAACCTGCCGTGGAAAACCCGTTGAGCAATCGACATCAGATTCCTCCGCTCGCTTGAAGCGATATCGTTATCGGCCTCAATGCATATCATCGGGGCGTCTATCTATTTCTCAAGCCCGTCGATCGGTCCATGGTTCAGCAACACTTGGCTGACCACTATCGCGCGCGAATGACCGAGCGTCTACCTCGACTTTCGCAGCCCCCACGTTCGTCGGAAAAGCCGTTTTACAAGGCATGGCGCTCTTTCCCGTGATAAACGCGCAGGATATCCGCCACCACCGCCAGAGCGATTTCCGCCGGGGCCTTGCTGCCCAGATCGAGGCCGATGGGCATGTGTAAACGGGCGATCTGTTCATCCGTCAGACCACCGATGCGTTTGAGCCGCTCGGCGCGCTTGGCCGAAGTGGCCTGAGAGCCCATGGCGCCGATGTAAAACGCCGGGGTGTGAACCGCTTCCATCAGCGCCAGATCATCGATTCGCGGATCGTGAGTCAACGCCACCACCGCGGTCGCTGCGTGACAACCTCCGGCGGCGATAAACATCGAGGGCAGCACACGCTGCATTTCCACGCCCTCAAGATGTACATGCAGCATTTCTTCCCGGGGGTCGCAGGCGATGACTTCGCAACCGATGGCGCGGGCGAAACTGGCGCAGACTTCCGCGACCGGCGAGAGCCCTGCCAGAATCAGTCGCAGTGCCGGGCCAACACTGATGCGCACACTTTCGTCGACGACTTGCACCCGCTCGCTGCCGTGACCGGTGTCCGGGTCCAGGCGCAAGGCACCGCTGCTCAGCTCGATATGACGCTGCAGACGTCGCTGGCCGAGCAACGCCGCTTGCAGACTCTCCAGGTGCGCGATCCATTCGAGACTGGCAGCGCGGTGCTCGACCAGCACGATCAGCACACCACCACAGGGCAATCGCAGACGGTGGCGTTGCTCGACGCTGTCGCCATAACTGACGATCTGCGCCGGTTCGCGTAATTCACCGCGTGTCAGGCTTTCGAGGAACTCCTCCTCGACGCAGCCACCGGACAGCGAGCCGACGTGTTCCCCCGCACCATTGGTCACCAGCATCGCACCCGGCGCACGCGGCGCCGAGCCATAGGTGGAGAGCACCGTGCACAGCCACTGTGCCTGCCCGACGCGAGCCCATTGCAGTGCCTGGTCGATCACCTGAACATCGAGATGGCGCATGTTTTCTATACCTCAAGCAAAGCGTGGTACTGCATGCGGGGTTACGTTTACGGTAACCTGCGAGCAACCTTGTTCAATCGTTGATTCAACATGTCGCCACAACAATTTTTGCAACTTGGGCCGCTGCGCCTGGAATATCGCCAAATCCCTGCGGCTGACCCATCGCGACCGACGCTTGTGCTGCTGCACGAAGGCCTCGGCAGCGCCGACCAATGGAAAGACTTCCCCCTGCGCCTGGCCCAGGCCAGCGGTTGCGGTGTGGTCACTTACAGCCGGCAGGGTTACGGGCAATCGAGCCCGGTAACCCTGCCGCGTCCGCTGAACTACCTGAGCAGCGACGGCCCTCGTGAACTGCGGCAATTGCTCGATGCCTTGCAACTGCCGCACGTGGTCTTGCTCGGTCACAGTGACGGTGCATCCATCGTCCTCGCCTATGCCGCCGCCAACGATCCACGGGTGTTGGGCAGCATTGCTCTGGCGCCTCATGTGATTGTCGAGACCGAGAGCCTCGATGGCATTCGCCATACCACCGAGGTTTGGCATCAGGGCGAATTGCGCGAACGCCTGGCACGCCACCATGGGACCAATGTCGACAGCGCTTTTCACGGTTGGAGCGACAGCTGGTTGCACCCGGACTTTTCCCTGGACGATCTTGAAGCGCAGTTGGCTTATATCGAAAAGCCGCTGCTGGTCATTCAGGGTCGCGAAGACCACTACGCCACGCCCGAGCAACTGGTGGTCATCGAACGACAGGTGCCTGGGCCGTGCCGCTGTGTGTTGCTGGATGACTGCCGGCACTTTCCCCAGACCGAAGCGACCGAGCGGACCTTGGAGCTGGTCTGCGAATTCCTGGAGCGCCTCCCCGCCTGAATGTACCGAACGTGACTCAACCATCGACCACCTCATCCAGCGTTGCTACGCGCTCCGGCCGTTCACGCCAGCGACGGACGACACCCAGTTCGATATCGAACATATCCAGCACCCTGCCAACGGAGTGATCGATCATGTCTTCCAGGCTGGTCGGCTTGGCATAGAACGCTGGCACTGGCGGCGCGATCACTGCACCGAGTTCGGCCAACTCGGTCATGCTGCGCAGGTGATTGCGGTGCAGTGGCGTCTCGCGAACCATCAGCACCAGGCGCCGGCGTTCCTTGAGCACCACGTCGGCGGCGCGGGTCAGCAGTGTTGACGTCACGCCGCTGGCAATCTCCGACAAGCTGCGTATCGAACACGGCGCGATGATCATGCCCATGGTTTTGAACGAGCCACTGGCGATTGCCGCGCCAATGTCCTGATTGACGTAGCTGACGTCCGCAAGGGTCTTGATCCGGGACCAGGACATATCGGTTTCATGGGCCAAAGTAATCAGCGCCGATTTGCTGACCACCAGATGAGTTTCAATCGGCGTGTCGCGCAACAGCTCCAACAGACGCACGCCATAGACGGCGCCGGAGGCACCGGAAATTCCTACGATCAGCCGCTGCGGCCGGCTATTACCGGGAGTGCCCATGGTTGCCTTCCTCTATCGGACCTTCTTTGTAGAAATGGATGGTGTCGAGTGCGGTGGTCATGGTTTTGCCGATCATCTCGATGAACAGCATTGCCGCCGGGGTCAATGGTCGACGGGCGTCGTGCACACAGACCATGCGCCGGCTGATTCCTGGCGCGGCCAGCGGATAGGCGCGCAAAGCGCCTTCGTGCAATCCGCGATGCAGGATGGTTGCCGGCAGCACGCTGACCCAGTCGCTGCGACGCAAGAAGTCCTCGATGACCGCCAGATCGTCCACCTCCAACTGCGGGGTGACTTCAATGCCCTGGGCAGCAAGGTGCTGGTCGATCACCCTGCGCAACCCGTGACGACGCGAGGGCAGCACCAGTTTGAATCCCGCCAGACTGGCCAACGGCAAGGGCAACGCTCCGTTGAGGCGATTGGCTGCACCGGTGGCGACCAGTAGCTCCTCATCGAAGATGTCGTGGCCGATCAGGTGCTCATGCTGAAAGCTTTGGTTGATGACCGCGAAATCCAGCACGCCGGTCAGGACCTTCGCGATCAATTCCTGGCTGTAGCCCGAGGTGACGCTCAATTCAACCTGTGGCTGATGCTCGACGAAATGCGCCAGCGTGCTCGCCAACGCGTTGTTGGCGGCAGACGCGATCAGCCCGGCGCTGATGCGTCCGCCAATCTGGCCGCTACGGTCGATCAGGGCCTGACGCGCCGCCAGCAGCTGGCCAAGAATCGGCATGAACAAGCGATAAGCCTGATCTGCGGCCTCGGTCGGCGCCATGCCCTTGGAGCTGCGCTCGAACAACGTCTGCCCGAGTTCTTCCTCAAGCCTGGCGATCTGCATCGACAACGCCGGTTGCACGATATTCAAGCGCTGTGCAGCCCGGGTGACGGAGCCCTCTTCATAGAGGCAGGTGAAATACTTCAGATGGCGCAGCTCCATAGTCACCCTCGCGTGCGCGCTCAACCGAGCGTGCCGACGTTCTGATAAATGTGTTTGAGCTCGCTGAAATCCAGCAGCGCATCGACGCCATGCAAGCGCCCCAGGCCGCTCTTGCGGTAGCCACCGGTTTCCGCCTCGGCGAACAATTTGTTGTGGTCGTTGAGCCACACCGTACCGTTGCGCAGTGCCCGAGCGACACGCCAGGCGCGAGCGCCCTGCCCGGTCCAGACACTCGCGGACAGACCGAACTCGGTATGGTTGGCGCGCGCTACTGCCTCGGCTTCATCTTCGAAGGACTCCAGCACCAGCAACGGGCCGAAAATTTCTTCCTGACAAAAGAACGCGCTGCTATCGCGATGGGCGATCAGCGACGGCGCGAGGAATGCACCATTGCCCAGTTCACCCTGCGGGCGACCACCGGCCAGCAGCACTTCGTCACAGCTGTCCAGTGCCTCGCCGATGCGTCGCTCGACGTTGTCCCGGGATTGCCAGTCGATCAGCGGTCCCATGTTCGTCGCTGGATCGAGGCCATTGCCCAGGCGGATCCGCCCCAGTGCGGCGCTCAGCGCGGTTTTCATTTCGGCGAAGCGGCTGGCATGCACCAGCACGCGTCGGGCGGCAGTGCATTGCTGGCCAGAGATAATGGTGGCTGCCGCGGCCAGTTTCGGCGCGATGGCGGCAATATCGGCATCTTCAAAGACCAGGCAGCAGGACTTCCCACCCAGTTCCAGAGAGAGCTTTTTCATGGTCGCCGCGCAGTCGCGCATGATGCGCTGGCCGGTAGCGGTCGAGCCCGTGAAGCTGAGCACATCCACCCGCGGCGAAGCCACCAGATGTGCTGCCCCGGCATGCCCGCTCTCGGTGAACAGATTGACCGCCCCTGCCGGCAGGCCCGGCAACGCGAACAGCGGTTCGAGCATCGCCGCGTTGAACAGCGCCGTTTGTGGCGCGGGTTTGATCACCACCGTGCAACCCGCCGCGATCGCCGGCGCCAGAGCACGCACCAGCAGCACCGCCGGGGCATTCCACGGAATGATCAGCCCCGCCACTCCGGCGGGTTCGCGCAGCATGCTGGAGAACTCACCGGGCGCCACTTCGAGCATGTGCCCCGGGTTGTGCCGGGCCAGGCCGGCGTAATAAAGAATCTCGGAAATCGCCCCGCCGATCTCTCCTCGGGACTGCGCCAATGCCTTGCCGTTCTCGCGGGTCAGCAACTGCGCGAGCTGTTCCTGACGCGCTGTCAGGCCGGCAGCCCACTCCAGCAATAGCTGCTGACGCAGGCGTGGATTCTGCGCCCACTGCGGGTCGTTGAAGGCTCGGGCGGCGGCGGCCACCGCCGCTTCAGCTTCGGCCTCGCCGCCGTCGGCAAAGCATCCGATCAGCTCACCGTTTGCCGGGTCGAGACTGTCGGTCCAACGATCCGTAGCGGTCCATTGTCCATCGATGAAGTGTTGGCTTTGCATGAGTCCTCCTTGAATCAATGGGTCACCGAACCGCCGTCGACCACAATGGTCTGGCCGCTCATGAAATCGCTGTCGGTGCTGGACAAAAACAGCAGCGCGCCGATCAGATCCTGCGGCACCGCTTCGCGCTTGATGCAGCGGCTGGCAATGTTGTTGCGCACGATATCCCCGGCCCAGGCGGCATTGGCCTGGACGTTGGCGCTCATGGTCAGGCCGGGCGCCAGGCAGTTGCAGCGGATGCCGGCGTCGCCGACTTCGCGCGCTATGGAGCGAGTCAGGGCAATCACCGCGCCCTTCGACGCGACATACGCCGCCATCATCGGTGCGCCTTTGAAAACCGTTGCCGAGGCAATGTTGACGATCTTGCCGTAGCCCTGACGGCGCATCACCGGCATTACCGCCTTCGCGCACTCGAAGGAACCGCGCACGTTGACCGCCATGATCCGGTCCCATTCCGCCGAGCTGGTCTGCTCGAACGGTTTGAGTTCCAGGGTGGCGAACAACGCAGCGTTGTTGATCAGCACATGCACACCGCTGAACTGCGCCACGGCTTCCTCGACCATGGCTTGAACCGCGGCACCGTCGGTCACGTCACAAGCGATTGCCAGGGCCGTACCGCCCTTGTTACGGATCGCGGCGGCGGTTTCGTCAGGCGCCTTCAAATCGCAAAGCACCACCTTCGCGCCCTCGGCCGCCAGGGCCTGGGCATACGTGGCACCGATGCCTTGCGCGGCACCGGTAATGATCGCGACTTTTCCCTTCAATCTGCTCATTGCGTTTTCCTTTACTTGAAGTTGCCTTGGGTTTCCGGAATCACCACGCTGCCGATCAGGTAGATCACCGACAGGCCGACAGCGAACATCGCCAGCACCACGGGGATTTGAGCCGGGCTGCTGCTGAACAGGGACACAAAGGTCGGCATGGTTCCGCCGAGGGCGAAGCCGATGTTCCAGGACAACCCGGTGCCGCTGGCGCGCAACTCGGTGGCAAAGCGTTCGTTGAGGAAGATCAGGATCGGCGCGATGATCGCCCCGCCCATGAAGGCAATGCCCACGCAATACAGCGCAGTGCGGGCCAGCGAACCCGGCTCGGCGACACCGAGGAACATCATCGGCAAGCTCACCAGGTTGAGCACGCCCAGCAGCATGAAGGTCTTCTTGCGGCCGATCAGGTCACTCAGGTAACCGAAGGCCAGTGCTCCGACAATGGTTGCCACCGACCCGTACATGAGCAGCTGCGAAGTCTGCGTATGGGGAACTTTGGCGACCACGTTGAGCAAGGTCGGCAGATAACCGCAGGCCAGGTAATACGTAGCCCCGCCGCCGAACGTAATCAGCAGGTTGACCAGCATCACGCCGCGGTACTCGCGACCGAACAGACGCTTGAGTGGCGACACGGCCACCACCGCCGGCCCCTTGGTTTTGCGCGCTTGTTGCAGTTGCTGCCAGACCGGGGTTTCTTCCAGGTAACGGAACATCACCAGACCGAAGAACGTGCTGAGCAAGCCGCAGAAGAACATGAAGCGCCAGCCCCAGACGTCAAATTCCTCCCCGGGAAAGATCTCCGACAACACCAGATAAGTGAATGACGCCAACAGCGCGCCCATGCCGGCACCGGCGCCACCGATCAACCCGGACATCAAGCCGCGATAGCGCGGCGAGATGGATTCGGTGCCGATGGTGTGCGTGGAGGCGACGATGCCGCCAACGAAAACGCCCTGAATGATCCGCAAGATCAAAAACAGTATCGGGGCCAACACCCCGACCTGGTGAATGGTCGGCAAGGCGCCGAACAGTGCCGTGGAAATACCGACGCCGACCATCGACACCATCAACGCACGCTTGCGGCCGTGTTTGTCGGCATACGCGCCGAAGATCGCCGAGCCCAGCGGACGTACCAGCAAGGCCACGGCGAACGAGGCATACACCGCGGCCAGCGACAGTGTCGGGGTGTCCGAGGGGAAGAACATACGGCCGATGATCGGCGCCACGTAGAGCAGAATGAACAGGTCAAACAAATCCAGCGCCCAGCCGAATGTCGAAGCAAATGCCGCAAGCAAGGCCTTGCCCGGTGGAATCTGCGGTGTATCGGTAGCGGCGCTGGTTGGCGGTGCAGTTGTTGTTGTCGTGGTCATGGTTGCCTCACACAAGACGTGTCTTGAGCTGGTTGGAACTATCGGGAACAGGCCGCTGAACACCAGCGGCCTCCGGGTTCAATCGTGCTTCTGGAGCACGCACTGCCAGTCCTGCGGTGCCGCGTGCGCCACCTTGTCGAGCTCGACTTCCTGTTGGCCCGGCACCTGGATTCGCTTGAAGCGCATGGTCGGTGCCGACAGCGGCACCGTGGCGTCGTAGCCCATCTTCGAGCCGACACCGTCGCGGGTGGACGGATCGAGTTTCGAGCCCTGGGATTCGTGGATCAGCACCAGGTCGCGGTCGGCCTGGAACCGGGTGGCAATAGCCCACTCGACTTCCATGGGGTCATGAATGTCCACATCCATATCCACCACGGTGACGTGCTTGATGTCGTAGTGACCGCCCAGCGCGCCGAGGATGACGTTCTTGCCCTCGCCTTCGGAGCGTTTGTCGATCTGCACATAAAGGTGATAACGACACACTCCGCCCTTGCTCAGGTGCACGTCACGCACGCACGGAAAGCTGCGGCGCAAGTGCGCAAGCATGGTCGCTTCGCGCGGGATGCCGCCGAGCAGCAAGTGTTCCAGGCCGCCGCCGACGATGGTGTGAAAGATCGGGTCGTGACGATGGGTTACGGCGTCGACTTCGATCACATGGCGTTCGGCGCGCTCGCCGTAGTACTGCGGAAACTCGCCGAACGGGCCCTCCATCTCCCGCGCCTTGGCCAGCAGCCGGCCCTCGATGACGATCTCGGCGTCGGCAGGTACGCGAATCTGGTTGGTCACACAACGCGTTACTGCCAGCGGACGGCCATGCAGCGCACCGGCAATTTCCAGTTCGTCGTGATCGATGGGCACGATGGCCTGGGATGCCAGCAAGGTCAGTGGATCAGCCCCAATGACCACCGCCACCTCCAGATCCTCACCCAGCGCCTCGACTTCCTGAAAGAAGGCCAGCGCATGGCGTGGCAGCAGCAGCGCGCCCAGGCGATTTGGGCTGCTCACCTGCAAGCGGTGAATCGAAACGTTCTGCACCCCGGTGCGCGGGTTGCGGGTAATCAACAGGCCGGCAGTGATGTAAGGGCCGCTGTCGTGCTCGTTGTGGGTGGGAATTGGCAGCAGTCGATTCAGGTCGATCTCGCGATGCACCACTTGCTGACAAACTGCATCACTGACTTCGCGCCACGGCAGGGGATTGAGGCTGGCCGCCTCGAAACGCGCCAACACTTCAGCGGACTCCACGCCCATGGCCTCGGCCATCCACTGCCGGTCGGACAACAGACCGGACACCACCGCGATCGAATGGCCGCCCGGCTGGGGAAACAGTGAAGCGCTCTTGCCGTCCAGACGATTGGCAATCGCTGCAACGCCGAAACGCAGGTCCACGCCGGGACGTATCATTGTCAAACGCTGCCGGCGCTGCAAATGGTCGAGCCAGCCACGCAGGCTGGCGCCTGCTGGCAGGTCCCCGGCCCTGTCGGCTTCGGGGGTGGAAAGAGTCACAGGCTGCATGGCCTTACCTCGTCATTATTGTTTTGGTGGCATGCCCGGTCACCCCGATGGCATGCCCGTTTGAATCGTCGGGATTCAGTTTCCGGTAGTGCTCGCACCGACGGGCCTGGTGCTGTCGGCATGTTCGGGTTTGCCACCGCGCAGCAAATGGCTCAGGGTCATGATCACGAGCGGCGTGGCCAGTGCGATGTAGGCATTGTCGATGCCATAGGGATTGCCCATCAGGAACCAGCCGATGGTGATGATCAGTGACGCGATGATGCTGATGAACGCACCCTGCCGCGTGCCGAATGTCGGCGCGTAAAACACCATCAGCACCAGCACCGCGAGTGAAGCGCGCAAGGCTTTGGCGAGGAAGGTCACCACCAGCACGTCGGAGGCGTACAGCGCCAGTGTGATGGGCAGCAGGCCGGCGACGATGGTCGCGGTCCGGGCAAAGTTGAGATTCTTGCGATCATCCCCTCGGGGGTTGAAGAACGGCTGATAGAAGTCCTTGAGCAACAATGTGGCGATGCCCATGGTGAGCGCGGCCATGGTGCCGAACAGCGCCCCGGCCAGTCCTGCGACGACGATCCCGGCCATCCATTCGTGCATGTGCCCGAGGATTTGCGGAAAGGCCTGCAACGAAGGAATCTGCGGAAACAACACCGCGCTGCACATCCCCACCATCGCAGCGATCAGGCCGTAGGGAATCAACATCAACGCGCAGTAGAAACTCGCATGTTGGGCCTTGCGCCCGTCACTGACGGTATTCACTGCCTGCACCACGTACTGGGTGGCGAACGTCGCGCCGATACCGGCCACCAGCCAGGCGAAAATCTTCGGCCAACCGACGTTGTCGACTTCGAACATCGGCGCTGGCAGTCGCGCCACCAACTCGCCCATGCCGCCAACCTTGCTCAAGGCAAAACCCAAGGCGAGGATGATCCCGGCGTACATCATTATCGCGTGCAAGACGTTGGTATAGATCACCGAACGCATGCCGCCGATGCCGACGTACAGCACCGAAACAATACCGACGATGATGATCGCCGACGTCCGCTCGATGCCCAGCAAGGTCGCGAGCACGGCCCCGCCGCTGGCATAGATCGAGACCGCAACGATCGACAGCGCGCAGATCATGATCACTGACGTGGCGAAGCGTACCGGCTCGCCGTAAGTGCGGGCCAGCGCCCCGGAAATGGTGTTCTCGCCGAGGTCCTTGTACTTCTTCGCCAACAGCATGGAGAAGATCACGAAACCGACGCCCAGGGCGGCGATGTTCCAGGCAGCGGAAATGCCATAGGTGTAACCCGCCTGGGCCGTACCAATGCTCGCGGTAGTGCCGATGAACTCGGACATCATCAGAAAACCGATCAGCACCGCCGGGAAGTCCTTGCCTCCGGTGGTGAAGTTTTTCGCGCTTTGTGTAGAGCGTCGAACCCAGAAACTGATCAACGCCAAGACCACCATGTAGGCGGCCACGATGGTTAATACCAGCCAGCTAGAAGCCATAAGTGGAACTCCGATTTTTATATTTATTGGACGGATTTCGGTGCAGCCGATCTCACCCTAAGAGCCCCGCAACAGGTTTTCCATTAACGAATATTGATGCGTCCTATCAGTCTCAGTGAAGGGGCGGCAGGCCCTGCTCCGTAAGGGCGCACGCCGTTTCCGACATGCTCCCGGGCCTGCTCGCCGGTACGCATTTACTCGCCGGTGAACACTGCCACACGCTTGCTGTGAAACGCTTCGACGCCTTCCTTGAAGTCCTTGGAACTGCGCAGACGGCTGTAGCAGTGACCTTCCATTTCGATCGCGACGGTCAGCGGCGCGTCTTCGTTGTCATTGATCAGTTTTTTCGCCGTGCGCTGGGCCAGCGGCGAGAAGCGCCGCAGTTCATCGACCAGCGCATCGACGGTGCTTTCCAGTTCGGTATCCGGCACGACCTCGGTCGCGATACCCCAGGCATAGGCCTGGTCGCCGGTGATGCGTTTGGCGCGCATCACCATGTGCTTGGTGCGGGTGATACCGATGATTTTCTGCAGGCGTGCAGAGCCACCCGAGCCCGGGATCTGCCCCAGGTTCTGCTCAGGCAAGGCGTAGCGGGTGGTTTGCGAAGCAATGCGGAAATCGCAGGCCAGGGACAGTTCGAAACCGACGCCGAAGGTGTAGCCGCGGTTGGCAACGATCACCGGTTTTTCGCAACGTGCCGGTGCCGCGACGTTCCAGGCCAGCTTCGAAACGTGCTCCGGCGACGCTTCGAGGAAGCCCTTGATGTCGCCGCCGCTGGAGAAGTGTTCACCCACCGAGCGCAGCACGATGACGCGCACCCCCTTGTGTGCATCGAGGGCTTCGAAGACCAGGCGCAGTTGATCGCGCTGACCCATGGAAATGACGTTCAATGGCGCCCGGTCGAGGATGATGTCGGCGCGCTCGCGGGACACATCGACTTCAACCTGGAAGCCATCGAACCGAGTGTCGAGAAATTGCTGGATCGCTTGTTGTTGCATGGGAGTGTCCTCTGGATGATTAGCTGATGGCCTTCAAGGCCTGTTCCTGGAATTGGGCCAGCAGTACGCGCCGCAGCACCTTGCCCACTGGAGATTTGGGAATCTGGTCGATGAACTGGTAACGCCGTGGCCGCTTGAATTTGGCCAGGCCCGAAGCGATGCAATGGGCATCAAGGTCGTCTTCCGAGACCTCGGCACGCAGCTTGATAAATGCGGCAATGATCTTGCCCCACTGCTCGTCCGGCAGACCGACCACCACCACTTCTTCCACCGCCGGGTGCAGCGACAGCATGTTTTCGATTTCCGCCGGGCTGACGTTTTCGCCGCCGGTGATGATCAAGTCATCGACGCGGCCCGTGACGAACAGATCGCCCTCCAGATCGAAGTAGCCGATGTCACCGGTGAAATACCATCCGTCACGCAACGCCTTGGCGTTCGCTTCGGGGCGGTTCAGGTAGCCTTCGAACGCCTCGTCGCTCGCCAGGTCGGCGATGATCTGGCCCTCCTCCAACGGGTTGACCTGCTTGTCCGCCGTTTCAGCATCGATCGGCACCACGCGCACTCGCTGGTTCATTGCACTGCGCCCTGAGGAGCCGGGTTTGCGACTGGCCTGCTGGTCGATGGTGAAGGTGTAGATTTCCGAGCTGCCGTAATGGTTGACGAACAATTGCGGCTGGAATGCCTGCTCGACGCGACGCATCAAGCCATCGCTCATCGGCGCGCCGGCAAAGCCGATTTTCTCGACACTGGCTACTCGCTCGCGGGCAAAAGCCGGGTGTTCGATGAGCATGTGGTAGAGCGTCGGCACCAGGTACAGATTGCTGACCTTTTCCCGCTCGATGGCCTGCAGCGTGGCTTCCACGTCGAACTTCGGCACACAGACGAAATGCCCGTCGATCAGCGCCATGGACAGCAACGAACGCACGCCCATGGTGTGGTAAAGCGGCATGACACCCAGCGTGCACTCGCTCTGGCGGTAGAGGTTTTGCGCGACGTGGGCCACCGCCGCGGCGCGTTCACTACGGTGCCGACGGGGCACGCCCTTGGGCTTGCTGGTGGTCCCGGAGGTGTACAGCAGCAGTGAAAAGTCTTCGGCATCGGCCTGCAAAATGATGCCGGAGGGGGTCTGCGAACACAGTTCCTCGAAACTCAGGTCGGTGTTGGCGGCACGGAGTCCCGCGGCGATCCGTGGCAGCCTGGTGGCGGCGCTGCAACCGGCCACGGCGGTCACGGTAGCGTCGTCGTAAGCCACTGCACGGATTTGCGCATCTTCGATGCAGTAGCCCAGTTCCTCGGCAGTCGAACGCCAGTTCAACGGCGTCATGACGATGCCCGCAAACTGACAGGCCCAATGCAGGGTCGCCATCTGCCAGCGGTTCTGCATCACTACCAGCAGTCGGTCACCCCGTTGCAGCCCAAGGCGTTGCAAGCCCCGCGCTGCGCTCTGGATATCGACGAACCAGTCTTCATAGGTTTTCTTCAACGCACCGTCACTGACCGCCACGGCGTGCGGTCGGCGTTCAACGGCAGCGAGGAAACTGCGTCCGAGATCGAACATTATTGTTATACCCCTTTGTTCGTTTGGCGCTGGGCAGCGACTTCGAGCACGGCCTGGACGATGCCGGTGTAGCCCGTGCAGCGACATAGATGCCCCGAAAGCATGTCGCGTACCTGGGTCTCGTCCGGGTTGGGTACCCGTTCGAGAAAATCCACGCAGGACATGAGAATGCCCGCAGTGCAAAAGCCGCACTGCAAGGCGTGATGACGGCGAAAGGCTTGTTGCAGGTCGCTCAGTGTGTCGTCGTCGGCCAGGGACTCGACGGTCTCGATACGCCGCTCGTGCCCCTGTACCGCGAGCATCAGGCAGGACCGCATGGCGACCCCGTCCACCAGCACCGTGCAGGCGCCGCAGACACCGTGTTCGCAACCGACATGGACACCGGTGGCACCGAGGTCGTGGCGCAGGAAGTCGCAGAGTTGGGTTCGCGGTTCGGCCAGTGCTTCGCGGGAGCGGCCATTGAGTTCCAGGCGAATCGGAAAGGTTTGGTCGGCAGTTACACGCATGTTCAGACTCCTTCGATCAGCTGATGACCCAGCTCGCGAACCAGTTGGCGGCGATAGGCGGCGCTGGCGTGCACGTCGTCTTGTGCATCGAGCGACCAGGCGGTTTGATTGAGCGCGTCAGGCAGCGCCGCACCCCGTGGCAGGCTGCGACGTTGCGGACGGTCGGCGACCCCGCCGATGCCGAGTTCGACCTGGTCCGTGCCGATGGCCGCGGCCAGGGAAACAATTGCAAAGTCGCCGTGGCGCATGGCGATTTCGCGGAAGCGATAGGTGATGCCTTCGCGCTTGAGCGGAAAACGCACCTCGACGACGAGTTCATCCGCACGCTTGTCGGTGGTGAGAATGCCTTGGAAGAAGTCGGCGGCCTTGACGATGCGCTTGCCTTTTTTCGACTCGAGAACGATCTCGCCGCCCAGTGTCACCAGGCACAGCGGCAACTCGGCGCTGGGGTCGGCGTGAGCCACCGAACCGCAGACCGTACCGCGATTACGCGTCTGGAAGTGGCCGATCCAGGGCATCGCCAGTGCCAATAAAGGCACCTCGTCCATCAGGGTCGAACGCGCCAGCAACTGCGCCTGTCGTACCCCGGCACCTACCGCCAGGCAATCCTTGCGCAGCTCGATATAGGCCAGCTCGGCCACATGATTGATATCGATCAGCAACTTGGGTTGAGCCAGGCGCATGTTCAGCACCGCCATCAGCGATTGGCCACCGGCGATGATGCGAGCTTCCTGGCCGTACTCGGCCAGCAGCTCAACCACCTGACGCCGGGTGTCAGCCCGAACGTAATCGAAAGCAGCCGGTTTCATTGCGCACCTCCCTTGCCAAACAGCGCGCCAAGCGAGGCCCGCAGTCGCGCCCACCAGCCGGTGGAGATGGCTTGGCCGCTGACCCGTTGCGACAGGCGAGTAAAGATTTGTCCGATGATCACTTTCGAGGCCCCTTGCAACATTCGGCCGCCGACCGCGGCAACCTTGCCGCTGACCGCCACCTGGTATTGGTATTCCAGACGCGTGTGGCCATTTTCCAGTTCGACGAAACGCACCTTGGCCTGGCCTTGGGCCGAGCCCATCGAACTGCTGCCGGAGCCGGACAGACGCAATGAATGCGGCGGGTCCAGATCACTCAGGGCAACCTTGGCCTCGAAGCGCGCGCGGATCATGCCGACGCCGACGGTGACGTCTGCGCGGTAACGGTTTTCGCCTTCAAGCACGAGGTCGTGGCAACCGGGAATGATCGCCGCCAGCGTCTGCGGGTCGAGCAAGGTGTCGAAGACCTGTTGCGGCGAAGCAGGAATCACCACCGAGTCGTTGGCCCGCAGTGCCGGTCCACCGGCAGTTGCTGCGTCCAGGTTTTCATCGGGTTCCATACCGGCGGGCCGTGGCGGCTCGTCGATCCCGATGAGCGTGCGTACTTTCGACGGCGTCAGTGGCAGACGGATGTCCGAGCGACCGAGGGCGTCGGCCACCGCGTTGGCGATGCACACCGGCGTGCTCATGTTGTTGCCCTCGCCCACACCCTTGGCGCCCAGCGGGGTGAATGGCGATGGCGTTTCCATGTGCAGGATCACCGGTTCGATCACTTCCGGTGCGGTCGGCACCAGATAGTCGGCGAAGGTCCCGGAGAGGAAGCTGCCGTCCTCGCCATAGGCAAACTCTTCCATCAGCGCCGCGCCGAGGCCTTGGGTGAAGCCACCACGAATCTGGCCGTCGACCAGCGCCGGGTTGAGCAGGCGGCCGGCGTCATGGCAGGTGACGTAGCGATCGATGTGGATCTCGCCGGTCATGCGGTCGATTTCCAGACCACAGATGTCGAAGACAAAGCCGTAGCACAGCGAGCTGTTGACCTGATCCTTGTCGTCCGGTGCCACCAATTGCGGCGGGCTCCAGAAGGCGGTTTCGCGCAGACCGCCGCTTTCACCTTCCGGCAGCAGGCCCGGCGACCAGTGGGTCGCACCGGCAATCCGGTGGAATGGCGCCACCGCCCCGCCATCGACGACAAAAATCTTGCCGCCCGCGAAACGTATATCTTCGGGACTGGCCTGCAATTGCTCGGCGGCAATCACGGCGAGGCGATCGCGGATCTTCAGCGCCGCCTTGTAGACGGCACCGGCCACAGCACCAGCGAAGCGGCTGGAATAGTTGCCAGAGGCAATCGACCAGGCGTCCTTCTGGGTGTCCAGCTCGACGTTGACCACGATGGATTCCAGCGCAACCCCAAGCACTTCGGCGACGACCTGAGCGACGGTGGTTTGATGGCCCTGCCCTTGCGGAGCCGAGGACACGTGCACACTGACGTCACCCAGCGGGCCGACGTTGATGGTTGCGGTGGCGACAGCGCCGTTTTTCGGACCGGCCTTGCGCCGCTCTTCGGGCGTCATCGCGGTGGTGATGTAACCCATGTTGGAAATCGATGGTTCGATGACTGCGGCATAACCAATGCCATAGATTCGGCCTTCGGCCCGCGCCTGATCACGACGTTTGAGCAACTCATCGAGTCCACCGTCAGCCGCCGCCATGGCAATGCCTGCCTGATAATTGCCGGAGTCGAGCAACGCACCGGCGGCCGCGCGATAAGGGAAGGCATCGGCCGGCACCAGGTTGCGGCGGATCACATCCAACGGGTCGAGCTTTAACTGCACGGCGATATGCTGCAACAGTCGCTCCAGGGCGAAATACACCTGCGGGCCACCAAAACCACGGTTCAGGCCGGAAGGGGTTTTGTTGGTCAGCACCACGCGGTTGCGCACAAGCAAATTACGGATTGCGTAGGCCCCCGTCAGGTTGCCGTGCATGCGGTAGAACGTCGCCGGTTCAGGCGCTCTCAGGTAGGCCCCGCAATCGTCGATCTGGTCATAACGCAACGCGGTGATGCGGCCATCCGCTTCGACCGCCGCTTCAATTTCGGTCACCCGATTGGTCGCCGAAGAAGCCCCCTGAAGATGCTCCAGACGGTCCTCGACCCACTTCACCGGTGCGCCGACCTTGCGTGACGCCAGCCCCATCATCACCACGTAAGGGAACACCCCTTGCTTGATGCCAAAGCTGCCGCCGGAATCTTTCGGAGTGCGCAAACGCAAGCGGTTGCCGGGCACATTCAGTGCCCGGGCCATGACCGTGTGCAACGCATAGGGGCCCTGGAAATTGGCCAGCACGTCATAGATGCCGGTGGCGCGCTCGTACTGAGCCAGCACCACATAGCATTCAATGGGTGTGCAGGAACTGCGCGGAAACTTCACTTTGAGCGAGACCTTGTGCGGCGCCTGCTCGAACGCCTGCTCCGGCTCGCCATAACGAAAGCGCCGTTCGTTGACCACGTTGCTTCCGACTGCTTCGTGCAGGATCGGCGCCTGCTCGGCAGTGGCCAGTTCGGGATCAATGATCGGGGGCAGCGGCTCGTATTCAACGCGCACACCTTCGATGGCGTCCTCGGCCAGATAGCGGCTCTCGGCGATCACCACGGCCACCGGCTCTCCGACGTAACGCACCTTGTCGACGGCGACGCACCAGTGCTCCATCGGCTGGCGCACACCCACCGGAAACGGCAGCGCCCAGCGTTTGACGTCTTCGCCGACCAGCACGCCGTGCACGCCTTTCATCAGCAGCGCTTTGGCAAAGTCCACCGAAGTGATCCGCGCATGAGCGTGGGGTGAACGGATGATCGCCGCATGTAGCGTACCCGGAGGAATCGCAGCGTCATCGGCATAACAGCCGAGGCCGCGCAACAATGCGGCGTCCTCGACACGGGCCTGACGGGCGCCGATGTGGCCGGTCTGGCTTTCGGTAGCAGGTTGGAAACTGGTCATTTTTTTCGCGGCTCTTGTTGTTTTGCAGCGCGATAGCGTTAGAGCCGAGTGTGTGAGAAAGGCGCAGGGAGCGCCTTGCCTGGGCAGATGGAGTTCTGCGCTGGGGTCTGAAAATTTGCCTTAGCGTCTGATTTTCAGGGCTGGGACCAGACAGAATTGCCGGTCAGGGATGGGATGCGGGCTGGCTCAGGAACGCTTCGATTTCTGCGTAGGGCATCGGTTTGGCAAAGTAATACCCCTGAAAAATATCGCAGCGACTGCCCCTCAGGAAATCCACCTGGGACGCAGTTTCCACGCCTTCGGCGACCACCGTCAGGCTGAGGTGATGGGCCATGGAAATAATGCCTTGGGTGATCGCTGCATCATGATGGTCGGTGGCGATTTCCTGGATGAACGAGCGGTCGATCTTGATCTTGTCGATGGGCAACCGCTTGAGGTAGCTGAGGCTGGAAAAACCGGTGCCGAAATCATCGAGCGCAATGCGTACACCCAGGGCCTTGAGCCGGTGCAACGTGTCGATGGCCTGTTCAGCGTTATGCAACAGAAGCGACTCGGTGATCTCCAGCTCCAACTGCTCACCACGCAGACCATGTTTCTCCAGGGCGGCCTGGACACACTGGACGAACTGGCCACGCTGGAAATGCATCGGCGAAATATTCACGGCCATCGAGATACCCGTGATGCCCTGCTCGCCTAGCTGGCGCAGCTGCGCACAGGCCGTATCGAGTACCCAAAGGCTCAGCGGGATGATCTGACCGCTGTCCTCTGCCACCGGTATAAACACCGCGGGTGAGATAAATCCTTTTTCCGGATGCGCCCACCGTAGCAACGCTTCGATCCCGACCACTCGGCCCGTGCGCGCTTCTATCTGCGGTTGATAATGCAACTTGAACGACTGGGTTTCGATAGCCTTCTGCAGGTCATTGCGCAGGCTCGCGTGCTCGCAAACGCGCTGATTAAGATCGCTGGTGTACCACTGAAAGTTATTGCGCCCTTGCTGCTTGGCTTTGTACATGGCCATGTCAGCCTGCTGGATCAGCTGCATCGGCTGCTCGATGTGACCATCGCTCAGGGTGATGCCGACACTTGCACTCACGTGCAGGTCAATGCCCTGGATGCAGTAGGGTCTGGCAATGCTGGCCATCAAGCGCTCGGCCACCGGTACCACGTCCTCATCACGAAGCAGGTCCGGCAGCAGCACGATAAATTCGTCACCGCCCATGCGCACGATGGTATCGCCGGGACGAACCTGCCGGGTCATACGCTGTGCCACCTCGATCAGCACCTGATCGCCGAAGTAGTGCCCGATCGAATCGTTGATGGATTTGAATCCATCCAGATCAATGCACATCACCGCCAGACGACGCTTACGCCGACGACTGATGTGACAATCCAGAATAAGCCGGTCTTCAAGCGAAACACGGTTAAGCAAACCGGTCAGCCGGTCATGGCTGGCGTTGAAACTCAATTGGCGCTCGTAATGCTTCTGCTCGCTGATGTCCCGGGCGATGCCAAATACCCCGACGATCTCGCCATTGACCATGATCGGCAGGTTGGAGATGTCCATGGTCAACAGTTTGCCGCTCTCGTCGAGAACCCGTGCCTCGAAGCGTTGAGGCGCTCCGGCGCGGGCTGCGGAAAAATGCTGACTGACCCGTTCCAGGTCTTCTTCAAGCACCAGATGGGAAAAGTGATGACCAATGAAATCGATTGCAGTGTGCGGTTTCAGCTTCAAGCCCGCTGGATTCACACTCTGGATGTTGCCGGCCAGATCGAGGGCGAACACCGGGTTGGGATTGTAGGTGAACAATGAACGAAAACGTTGTTCGCTTGCCTCCAGACATTGGCCGTCACGCTCATGGCGGATCGCAATGGCCGCCAGCTGCGCCGCGCAGGTCAGCCGTTGAAGCTGCGCCTCACTCGGCCTGTTTGCCCGATTCTGGTACAGCGCAAACGTCCCTAACACGCAGCCCTGATGCGAGAATAACGGCAATGACCAGCAGGAGCGCAGATTGTGCCCCAGCGCCAGGCCGCGAAAACGCTCCCAGCTTGGGTCCCGGGCGATGTCTTCGGTGACAACCAGCTCGCGCCGGAACGCTGCGGTGCCGCAGGTCCCTTCCTGAGGGCCAATGAGCATGCCATGGATCGCCCGACTGTATTCAGGCGGTAGACCTGGTGCCGCACCGTTGAGCAAATGCTTGCCCTGCGCATCGGTGAGCAGAATCGAACAACGCGTGTCAGGATCTTGCGCGTCGAGCATCAAACAGATGGCGGCAAGAATGTCGTCCAGTGGATGATTGGTCGCGATCATGCCGAGAATGTCACGTTGCGACTCGGGAAGAGCCACGCCGTGAAAACTCGTGCGGGGGGTATTCATGGTGGTTCCTGAAGACTGCCGAGACCATCCGATCTCAAAGAGTCTGGAAAAGTGGGCGGCCGGGCACAGTCCGCTCGCACTCCGATCGCGCACTTTATAAAGCACCGACCTGGGTACAAAAAGGCTCAGATACAGGATAAAAAACCGTATCAGATTGGCCGTTCGGTTGGGTTTGCTGTCCTGGAGTCGGGGCAAAATTTCTGACTTCTACAAACAGAACTTTCTGTGCCCCAAATGCGATTTCAGGTCGACCCCGGCATCCTGCGTACCGAGTTTCGCCACTTCGACAACCCTGTGTTCAGGTCAATCTGGCGAGGCGCCACTCAAATTTTCAATCAATGACGGGGTCACCACTGCGCGATATCCATCGGCATTGGGGTGCAATCCATCCGCAACATACTGATTAAACAAGTCGGGATTTGATTTCAAGACCGCCTCCCACCTTGGATAATTGTCGATCAGACGAAGTCCCCTGGCTGTTGCGACATCCCGGTACATCTGGAAGTAATCCCTTAACTGCGGTCTCTGCACCGCTGAGGGTCCAATCACGGGATTCATCACCATTAAAATGACCTCCGTCGATGACTTGGCAGCCTTGATCCGGTCAATCATTAGCTCAAGGTTTTTCCGTGCTTGTTCGACAGTGGTGTTGTTGGGAAGGAAAGCGTCGTTGACCGCGAATTCGATAAACACCGTATCCGGGCTTTTGGAAATAACTCGGCTGTCGAGATTTTCAACACCCCATCCCGACCACATCGAACCCTTGCCACTGTTTATAACCGTGGCACGTCCAGGGTAACGCTGATTCAAATCATCCCCAAGCTGCTGCACCCAGGCGCCAGAGGCCGTCAAGCTCGTGCCATAAGCTACGACGTTCTGCGCCTTGCCTGCATCCAGGTTTGAATAGAGAGCGCTTGGCTGACCAGCAAAGCTGGCCGCGCTCAACGACAGTAACATTCCGGCAAACAGAGCCTTGGCCCACAAATAATTCATTCAACTGTCCCGATCTTTTCACAGGTGGGAAGGATGAACCTGTGAGCTTGAGGCGTCCAACAGATTTGGGCGGGTGGCATTGGTTCTCACCCCCACCAGATGTCAGGATAGTTGTCGTGTTCGCTCGGGAAAGGGGACAAATTTATTTTCAGCAGTAATTTTCGAATGGAAAAGCAGCAAAAAATAAATCCGTCACCTTTTCTGGTCACCTTTTCTGTCGTAGCGCCGATCAACGCCCGGGTTGAGAAGGTCGCCCACGGACCCTTCTTTAAAGCCATCTGGCCCCATCGGGCGATCATTGCAATCGACAATTGGTTTGAATGGGTTTACGAAGGCGGCCCTAAAAAACAGCCCTACCTGATTCGCCATCGTGACCGGTCGCCAATCTTCTGCGCTGCAATTGGCCAATACCCGATCGGCGAACATGAACCAGGAGAGCATGACGGTTTCGTCATCATCACCGCCGACAGCGCCGGGGGCATGGTGGATATCCACGACCGCAGGCCCGTGGTGCTATCACCGGAACTGGCCCGGGAATGGCTGGACCCCGCCACGCCCAAGGAGCGCGCCGAGCAGATGGTGTTGCTTCAAGGCGAGCCGACCGAGGCTTTCGAATGGTTCAAGGTCGACTTCGCTGTAGGAAACGTGCGGAACCAAGGGGCCGAACTGATTGAGCCGTTGTAAAAACAAACCACAGTAAACTGCACGCCATTCTTTCTAACGCCACCAAGATGCGCGTTACGGCGGCTCGCGAGGGTGACCAGTTCCAGCTTGGTTGTGTGTACGTCGCTATTTGTACTCAGAAATCTTTTTTCGAAAAGGGCTCTTCGCCCGCTTGATCATTAACTATTCTCAGGACGCCTTTGGTCACGAAAAAGGTTGTCGTAGCATCTCCCGCCTCGTAAGAGTTTCGCCACCGGCCCCATTCGTTTGTATTGGTAAGAAATGTTGACCAAACGACCTGCCTCTCGGTGATGTTGCATCGGTAAAGGAACGTATTTCCGTCGTCACGCTGGTACGAGATCTCAGGCATAGGGTCGGATTGACGAGTTTTCATTGTTTTCGCATCTCGTCCCATCTCTACCGCAATCGCTGCTTTGCATATCTCGATGTTCGAGAAATTATGAGCTTGCACAGAGGTGCAAAAGCTGAACATTGCAAGCATCCCAACGACAGTCTTCTTCTGCATATCCACTCCATTCGACGAGGCAATTCGTCAGTGAATGTTCACTCTAATTGAGATGATAGCTGTCATTCGATCCCTCATCACATTCATGGAGGGAAGGCGCCGCGCCGAACCTTCACCGTGACTTCGCTGACCTTCAGCCTTGCGGCGATCTGTTTATTCAGCAGCCCGGTCACTACCAGATTAATGACATCACGCTCGCCTTGGGAGAGGCTGGCATGGCGGCTCAGCAACTGCTCAAGGCTGTGTGGGGCCCATCGCACACCACCGATACGCCTTACCTTCGAGTATTCATGGGGGGGCCTGCGTAAAAAAGTCGAGGCAGACCCTTCCCTGCCGCGACACCTCATCACCGAAACGGGGGTTGGGTATCGCTTTGAACGAGCCCCGTGAAAGACAGGACACCGTTTCCCCCTTACGATAAGGGATAGGCAAACGGTTATGTTTATGACTAACAGCAACGATAAGAGTGGGGAGCTTTTGGGCCAGGAGCGGCGGCGCCGCTGGAGCCCGGAGCAAAAACTGGCCATGGTTCGCGAGAGCCTTGAGCCAGGACAAAGTGTGTCGGTCGTCGCTCGGCGCAACGGCATCAATGCCAACCAACTGTTCCTGTGGCGCAAGTTGTATCAGGACGGCAGCCTGTCGGCGGTCAGTGCTGGCGAAGCCGTGGTGCCTGCCTCCGAGCTGAGCGATGCGCTTAAGCAGATCCGTGAACTGCAACGGATGCTGGGCAAGAAAACGATGGAAGCCGAAATCCTCAAAGAGGCCGTGGAGATCGCCCGGTCGCGAAAATGGATTGCGCACTCACCCTTGTTGCCGGGGGACGACCAGTGAAGCTGGTCAGCGAATGTCTCGGTGTGGCGCGCTCGCAATTAACGGTTCGAATCAAGCAATCGGTATCGCCCAAAGTGCGGCGAAGCAGGCCTGTGAACGATGTAGAGCTGGTCGCTGAAATCCAGCAAGAGGTCAGCGAACTGCCCAGCTATGGATACCGTCGCGTCTGGGGACTGCTGCGTCGTGCACGTGAAAAGCGGTCGCTGCCGGCGATCAACGTGAAGCGGGTTTACCGGGTCATGCGTGATCACAACTTGCTGCTTGAGCGGCGGATCAAACAGCCCGGTGTGCCGCGTCGGCACGAAGGCCGTATTGCCGTGAAGACCAGTGATACACGTTGGTGCTCGGATGGCTTTGAGTTCCGTTGTGAGGACGGTGCCAAACTGAGCGTGACCTTCGCCCTGGACTGCTGCGACCGCGAAGCCATCGGCTGGGTCGCGAGCCCGACCGGGTACAGCGGCGATGATATCCGCGACTTGATGCTGGAAAGCGTGGAGAAGCGTTTTGGTGATCAACTGCCCACTACGCCGGTGCAATGGCTGAGCGACAACGGCTCGGCGTACACCGCCGAACAGACACGCCTGTTTGCTCGGCAGATCGGTTTGCAGCCGGTGACCACACCGGTGCGCAGCCCGCAGAGCAACGGCATGGCTGAGAGCTTCGTGAAGACGATCAAGCGTGACTATGTGGCACACATGCCCAAACCGGATCGGGAAACCGCACTGCGTAATTTGGCAATTGCCTTCGAACACTACAACGAGCAGCATCCACACAGCGCCTTGAACTATCGCTCTCCGAGGGAGTTCAGGCGCTTAGCGGCAGCATCAATTTAACGGGGAATTGGTGTCCGGTTTGGTAGGGGCAAGTCCACGCTTCATACCTTGAGCCTGTATTTACGGGAGTAAAACTTTTAAATACGCGGTTCCATTAGTACAAAGCTTCTGTGCTGGAGGTACATGGCACTGCGTTGCTGGACCGCTCTCGTGCGTAAAGCGTCACTGAAGCGCGCAGCTTGTTGCCGCCGAAAGCACACATCTTGTCGAACGCCTTGTGACTGACGGGAAGATGCTGGCAGTCGAGTGCCTGACGGTGCTGACTGTGATCAATGTCCGGATCATGCAGGTAGACGAAGTCTTCATCGTAGTCAGTGACAATGACCCAGTGCGGGGCTTTGGAGCGGGTCAGACGGTAGCTGCTGATCAGCACCAAGGGCTGACCGCCGGCCTTCAGCGTGAGCGCCAGATCCAGCTGGTTGCTGCTGACATGCTCCACATCACTGTGCCGAAGTTCCGTACAGAACTCTTCGTGTACCAAGCGAATGACCTCCTTTTTGTGTTCGTTGCGCACTCCGTCGAGAAATAGCGGGCCGGCGATACTGACTTGCAGGCGTACTCGAAACCCTCGGCGCCAGGCCGCCAATGCCAAACCTTGGGGACTGCACCCGCCGTGTCCTGAAGTCATGAACACCGTCGTGGCTTCACGCCAGATTTGCAGTTCGTCCCGGCGCTCGATCAAGCGATCGGGTTGCAAGGCCCTCATGGCCATCAAGAGGCAAGCCGGACCACAGGTAAACTCAGTGGTTTGTTGGTAGTAGGGCACCTGGAATTCACGGCTTTCCCGATGCTGCAGAATGCGCTTCTCCAAACGCAACGCATGCGCATGGTCTTCGTAGTAGTCATGAAATACAGCGAAGCGTCGGTAACCGTTACGCTCATAAAGACTGATAGCGACGGGATTATCCGGCCGCACCTCCAGTCGCAGGTAAGCGCAGTCGTGCGCGCGAGCGCAATCTTCCGCCTGATCCAATAGCTGTTTTCCAAGACCGAGGCCGCGGCTGTGGGTGGCGATTGCGATTGAATACAGTCGCGCCAGAGAGGTGCCACGGTGAAACAGGACCAGACAGTAGCCCATCAGTTGACTCCCATCTTGCGCAACGATCAGGCTGGCATGGGCTCGGCTGATCATCCACTGAAAACTGCGGGTCGTCAGTCGATCAGAGGTAAAGCATTGGTTCTCCAGTTCCAGCAGAGACTTCAGATCATCCTGTGTAGCATTGCGAAATAACAGACTCATAGCCCCACCGTAAAATTTGCGTAACGAAACGAGACTTTTTAAAAGTATCGTGCTTAATAGATAAGGACTTGTTCTCCAACGGACCTTTTCATATGTCAGCGGTACAGGGCGGCTTGCGTGAAGTATCAGAGCAAAATCGGTTAACGGCAATATCAAACCTGACTTATTTACCGGAGACACCGGGAAGATCCAGCCAGGTGATTATTATTGTTGAACGAAAAGAAGACTGGGTCTCTTACTTCCCCTCGGAGGATGTGATGAGTGCGCAGGAGTACCTGGAACAGCCTCTTGAAATCGAAGCCGGCAAGCGCGTCCAGGTTATTAATCTGTGCCGAAGCTACAAGTATCTGGGGCACGGGTATTACTGTTCACTGCTGGCAGAAGCACGCGGCCATAAAGTTATTCCGTCCGTGCGAACGATCAGCGAGCTGACCCGAAAGTCACTGTATGGACTGGCACTGGATGATCTGGACAAAGCGCTCGACAAAGCACTGAACAACCATCTTTATAGTAATACCGAAGGATTCACGCTGACCCTGTACTTTGGTAAAACCAATCTTGAACCCCTGCAGGAACTGGCACGGCAAATTTTCGAAATCTTCCCCTGTCCAATCCTCTTGGTAGAGTTCCGTAAAAGCAATAGTTGGCGCATCGACGGAATAAAGTCCGGCGTCTTGCAAAAGCTACGCGAAGACCAGGAGGATCAGTTTGCCAACTCGCTGGACAGTTTCAGCCGCAAGATCTGGCGAATGCCTCGCTCACCACGTGTGGCCCGCTACGACCTGGCCATATTGCATGACCCGCAAGAAGCGCTGCCACCTTCCAATGCCAAGGCGCTGGAGAATTTTATCCGGGTCGGCAAAGGTCTGGGCATTGATGTCGATCTGATCGAAAAGAAAGACTATTCACGGATCGCCGAGTATGACGCCCTGCTGATTCGCGAAACCACCAGCGTGGATAACCATACCTACCGCTTCGCCAAAAAGGCGGAAAGCGAAGGTCTGGTAGTGATGGACGATCCGGCTTCAATCCTGCGCTGTACCAACAAGGTGTACCTGACTGATCTACTCAAAAGCCATCAATTGGGTATGCCGGCAACCGAGATTCTCTACAAGGAACGACCGGAAGACTTCGAGCGAGTGGGTGAACGCCTGGGCTTTCCGTTAGTGCTGAAGATTCCCGATGGCTGCTTTTCCCGGGGCGTAATCAAGGTCGAAAGCCAACAGGCACTGCTGGAAGCCACCGCTGAGCTATTCGAACACTCAGTGCTGCTACTGGCTCAGGAATTCTTTTACACCGAGTACGACTGGCGCATTGGCGTGCTCAACCGCAAACCGATTTTCGCCTGCCAGTACTTCATGTCCAAAGGTCACTGGCAGATCTACAACCACAAAGCCAAGGGCCATGACATCAACGGCGAATGCCGCACACTGGCGGTCCACGAGGCCCCAAGAGCCGTGGTTGAACTCGCGGTGAAGACCGCCAACCTCATTGGTGATGGTTTGTACGGGGTCGACCTGAAACAGGCGGGGGACAAGGTGGTGGTCATCGAGGTTAACGACAACCCCAACATGGACGCGGGCATCGAAGACGCTTACTTGCAGGACGACCTGTATTCCCTGGTTCTGGAAGAGTTCATTCGCCGCCTTGAGCTGAAACGTCGCGGTCAGGCCTGGTGAACACTTGATCCGGTACACAGCCTGCAAGACACTGACTTCCTCCGTCATCAACGCCATAGGTCAGACGTGATCAAGAGTTTTCAGCTCGCCAATGGGGCACTGGTACCGGTTGAACAGTTCAATGCCGATGTAATGTTGTTCAGTAATCCCGATGCGGCAGAACGGGATCTGTTGCGCAGCGATTTCAAACTGGACGATCACGCGCTGGCTTCGGCACTGGATCCAGACGAAGTCTCACGCATCGAATTCCATCCGGATAACCTGTTCTTGATCTGGAAGCGTCCGGAAAGTTACTCGGGCGGAGAGAGCCTGACCTTTGAGGTCTCGTCGTTCGGCTTGCTGTTCTCTAAAACACGCTTGCTGATCATCGCGACTGACGATTCCCAGTTGAGTGGCCTGGGGCAACGGCACCCCTTGCACACACCGCAGGATGTGCTGCTGGACATACTGTTCAACAACCTCCACCACTACCTGGGTCACCTCAAAGTGATCAAGATGGTGGCTCGCGAGTTACAGCAGAAATTCAATGCCTCGATGGAGAATCGGCATCTGATCCAGATGTTCAACCTCAGCGAGAGCCTGATCTATTACATCAACGCGATTCACAGCAATGGTGCTGTCCTGACCCGGCTGCGCAACCACGCGGAAAAAGAGCACTTCAGCATCGAGGCGATCGCGCTGATCGACGATCTGATCATCGAGAACACCCAGTGCAACAAACAGGCGGAAATCTACTCCAGGGTGTTTGCCGGCTTGATCGATGCACGCGGCAATTTGATGAACAACACCATGAACAACCTGCTACGCAAACTGACGTTGATCAATGTGGTCTTCCTGCCTCTGAACCTGATCGCCAGCATTGGTGGCATGTCCGAGTTCAGCATGATGACGTCCGCCGTCCCCTGGTGGGTTGCCTATCCGCTTTTGCTCACGGGAATGCTGGTTGCAGGGGGCCTGATGGTCCTCGCGCTCAAGCGTCTGACACGGGGTTCATCCAGCATGAATGGTCCGCATTGAACGCGGCGGCTTCTAACTTCTCGCACCGCCGCCCCCCCCTGCCCCCTCGGATACTCGATGACTCTTTACATCTCAAACTGTGTGCCCAGTTCTATCACCCGGTTCAATGGCAACTTGAAGTGCTTCAGATTGCTATTGGCATTCTTCAGCAAAAAGGCGAACAGGCTTTCTCGCCAACGAGCCATACCGGTGCGCTTGGTCGGGATCACCGTTTCCCGACTGAGGAATAGGTCGTGCGCATCGGACTGAAGTCCAGCTCGGTCAAGTGACAGAGACTCAGCGCCAAGGGGACATCAGGCTCCTCGATAAAGCCAAAGTGCAGACTGACCCGGAAGAAGCCTTCACCAGAGGAGCGCCTTGTCTTTGCGGCGCAGTTCGCGCTCGAGTTTCTGGATGCGTTGCTTGTCTTTACGGGACTGTTCCCGGTCCTCTTTTTGCTGGGGCTTTTCCCAGACTGCGAATTGTCGGAGATACCCTCCTCCCCGCATATTCTGCGACACACTTGACGCTAACAGCTTCACGATCGCAGAAACCCGACCACTATCGCTAACCTGGAAGGTATCGCTCGCATGGCGAAGGCAAGGCGAACTTTCTTTCATGGCTAAGGCGTGGCTGGAGTTAGCCCGTGGTTCCTCCCACAAATGGATGAGTGTTGATCACAGAGGGCGTGATCAATATAAAACCTGTGGGAGGAAGCTCACCGCAATAGTGTCAGACTGAGCGACTCAGACCTGTCAGTCAGCCATAGCCTCTTCTGCTACCCGCTTAGTAGCCGTGGGCGACTCAGCACCTTTGGCTGGCTGGGTATCCGCCGCCTTCAGATCCTTGGCAAATGTCCCATCCACCTCGCCCTTGAAGAAGTTTTTGCCGTAGATCAGCAAACACAACACAACGCCAATCCCGAATGCCCAGCTCGCACCCTTGATCGCCAGTACCGCGCCGATCACGCCCGCGATACCCAAGTCGCGCTGGCTACGAGCTTCAAGAATGCCCAGACGCACACTCACATACCCCTGGATCAGCAACGTCAGCGACAGGGCAACACCGAGAATCGGCTGTACCAGAGTCACTACCGGCAACAACAGCAGACCGGTGTTGGTCCCCCAACGGAACGACCCCACACCGCCGATGATCGACTTCATCGCCTTCGGCCCACCTTTAAAACGCTCGATCACCACCACCAGCATCGCCGCCCATTTTGGGCCGCACATGGCGACATCCGGGCCAAAGATACTCATGAACGCATTACGCGCGCCGAAGATCAGGTGAGAGCGATCGGCGTTGTAGTCGACGACTTCATCAGTGCGGACAGTTTCTGCCTCATCGAGGAGCGATTTCGCACTAAGCACATCGCCGAAGACAATGATGTACACCGCCAGCATGGTCGGCAGCGCGGAGATGAACATAGACAGTGGCGGCATGCCCAGACCGAACACGGTGTAGTTGCTCCACAGCCCGGCGAAATCCGGTTTGCTGATGCCCCACTGAATGGTTGGCCAAGGCGCCTCACCGAACAGCGGCGCAATCACCACCGCCAACAGAATGATCGGCAAGATCCCCAGTTTGGCGAAGTTCCACCAGAAGCGGTTACGCTGCTTCAGTTCGTTGAAGTGCTGGGAGAAGATCAGATAGAAGGCGATGCCGACCGCAATGGAAATCGTCCAGGGCAGCACATTGAATTTACCGCCAACCTGGAACACCGCGATCACCGCACTCAAGCCGGCACCGACGATAATCCCGGATTTGATCGCCGAGGGCACATACTCCACAACCTTCTTCGCCATCCCGGTCGCCCCTAGGGCAATTGAAAAAACCCCCAGCATCAACTGGAAGGCAATCAAGGCGTGGACACGCTCCGGGCCCTCTGGAAATTGAGCACAGTAAGCCATCAACAGGGGTACCGCCGGGGTGATCCAGCCAGGTACGGTCGGGTCACCGAGCAAATGGTGCACGAGGTAAAGCAAGCCGTTGAGCATCACGACGGCCAGCGCGACCTCAAATGGCATGCCGAGCAGTTCGGTCATCAGCGGAATGGCGGCCAGATCCACGGCACACATCAGCAAGCCTTGGAGGTAGTCCGGAAGCTCGATTTTGTAGTGAATAAACGGCAACCGAACCTTGAAAGGACCCAGCGGGATGTACGGGCTTTCGCTCCGCTGCGCAGTAGTGTTGGACATTGAGTGCACCTGTTTTATTGGTCTTGTAATGGCAGACGCCCGAACCGGCAGACTGGGGCGTCGCGTTTTTCGGGATCAGTAGGCTGCGCGGTAGATTTTCTCAATATCAGTAGCGGTCAACTTTCGCGGGTTGTTGCGCATCAAGCGGTCGATCTTACTGGCCTCTTCGGCCATCGCCGGGATGGCATCCTCAGGCACGTTGAAACTGCGCAGACCGGTTGGGATATCCACCGCGGCGCATAGATCCGCCATGGCTTTGACAGCCTGATCCGCCGCATCCTTGTCGTTCAGGTCGGCGACACGCACGCCCATGGCTTCGGAGATGTCACGGAAGCGCTCGACGCAGGCCATCTTGTTCCACTCCATCACGTACGGCAGCAGCAGCGCATTACTGACACCGTGGGCTATGTTGAAACGTCCGCCCAACGGGTACGCCAGCGCATGCACCGCGCCTACCCCTGCGTTGCCAAATGCCATGCCGGCCATCAGGCTGGCGGTGGCCATGTCTTCGCGGGCCTGGAGGTTGGACGGATTGGCATAAGTCTTGGGCAGCGCCTTGGCGATCAGCTTGATCGCACCCAGCGCAATGGCATCAGTGATGGGCGAAGCATTCACCGAAAGATAGGACTCGACCGCATGCACCAGCGCGTCGACACCGCTGGCCGCCGTCACACTGCGTGGACAAGTCAGGGTCATGATCGGGCTGACCAGTGCTACGTCAGGCAGCAGGTAGTCGCTGACAATGCCTTTCTTCAGCTTCGCTTGCTTGTCAGAAAAGATTGCCACGTTGGTCACTTCCGAACCGGTGCCCGCGGTAGTCGGAATGGCAATCAGCACGGGGCCTTTGCGTTTCACTTGATCGACACCGAACAGTTCGGCCAGCGGACCTTCATGTCCGGCAAACGCCGCGACGCCCTTGGCGATGTCGATTGCGCTGCCGCCGCCCACAGCAATCAACCCGTCGTGGCTGCCCTCGCGATAGGTGCGGGTACATTCCTCAACGATGGCAATTTCAGGCTCCGGTTTGACCTGATCGAAAATGCCGTAACAGCGACCACCCAGTTGCGCCAGCGCCAGATCGACAGTGCCGGATTTCAACAGAACAGCGTCAGTGACGATCAGCGGGTTTTTGACATTGAGGCGAGTCAGTTCAGTGGCAAGCTGCTCGATAGCGCCTTGTCCAGTGATCAATTTGTTCGCGATTTTGAAAGCAGAGATGTTCATTGTGCTCGTCCAGGGATGTTGTTTTATTGGAAGACGTGCCAAATGAGTTAGCGAAAGACGTGCCAATACCCGCAAAGCCCTGTGGCGTGGGCCTTTACGCTGGTCACACGAAAGTAAGAGGGGTTTTTAGCGGTCAGTCCCGATTAGTTTTCTGATCGATTTATTCGGGGCTGATTAAAATCCTAATCAGAATGTTCCCAGCGTTTCATCTTCTGCACCACGGTCGCCTGACTCACGCCCAACGCCTTGGCCGCCAGGCGCGTGGTCTTGTGTACACGCAGCGCGGCACGAATTGCACTGCGCTCGGCGTTTTCCAATACCTTGCGCAGCGGTAAGCGGCTGTCATCGGTATTCAGCGGGTTGAGGTCGAGGATCTCCTCAGGCATGTCCAGCGCCTCAATAGTCCCGGTCTGATTGGTCACCACCAGCCGTTCGACGATGTTGATCAACTCGCGGATGTTGCCTGGCCAGGTGTAGTCGCACATCAGGTCGATTGCTTCGAGACTCCATTGAACCTGACGTTCATAACGGACATTGAATCTATCGAGGTAGTAATGCAGCAGCGGCGCAATCTCCTCACGACGCTCGCGCAGTGCCGGAATGTTGATCGGCACCACGTTGAGCCGGTAATACAGATCAGCCCGAAAACGACCTTCTGCCACCAGACGCTTGAGGTCATGGTGGGTGGCGCTGATGATGCGCACATCGACTTCCTTCAACTCCAGGCCACCGACCGGAATGAAGCGATTTTCTTCGATCACCTTGAGTAACTTGACCTGCACCGGCAGTGGCAAATCACCAATTTCATCGAGAAACAATGTTCCGTGATGCGCCAGCTCCAGCAGGCCACGCTTGCCTTTGGGGCCTGCGCCTGTGAACGCTCCAGGCGCATAGCCAAACAGCTCGGCTTCGATCAGATTCTCGGGCAGCGCACCGCAGTTGAGCGCGAGAAATGGTTCACTGGCACGCGGACTGGCGTTGTGGATGAATTGCGCTACGAGAGTCTTTCCGACGCCGGTTTCTCCCTGAAGCAAAACCTTCACCGAGCTACTGGCAACCTGCCGGGCCAGCGAGAAGACGCGGCCTGAAACCTCCTGATCGGCCATAAGCGGAGAACGCAGGAGGCTGTCTCGTTGACCAGCATGAAGTTTGGCGGTGCTGTTGCGCAGTTGTTTAAGCTGTTGCAACTCATCGCGCTCGTGTTTCATGCGCAGCAGTTCAGTCATGTCGCGTACGGTACTGACAACATATGAAATCCGGTTTTCAGCGTCGAGAATCGGCGTGGCGCTGACTAACAATTTCTTGCCCTGACTCAGGCTCTGCATCACCGACACCGGCCGACCTTCATGCAATACACGCAGTGTGGCCGATTGCGATAGGACGCCCTCCTTCACCAGCTCCTGCATGGATCGGCCGATGAGATCAGCACCACTGAGCCCGGTCTGGCGCTCATAGGCTTGATTGACCTTCAGCGTCTTGCCGTTGCCATCAGTGATGTAGACGCCATCATGCAAAGCGTTGAGCAGTTCTTCGAAACTGGCGTCGTTGACGTTCACCGGGGAGATTCCTTCGAGGGTGCGGAGCAGTCAAGTGTAAACGTTGTGTTGAGGGATGGAGAGCCCTCTCACGAACTGCTCCCACACCGCCCCGCCCACCTGGAAGAAACAGCAAAGACACTAACTTCAGAACAACCCGTACGAGCAGTTAGCTTGCTACAACAAGCAAAACGCTCAATGCAACAAGCCGTTTGCCAACTGGCACCTGTGCATTGAAGGTGTAGCATTGAGCGAATAACACGAAACCAACTTCCCCTACAAAAAAGCATTCAAAGGATGAAATAATGAAAACAACATTTTCTCACTTTGCCGCAGTAGGTTTCATTGCACTTGGCACTCAGGCTGTCGCTGCACCGCTGCTACAGGAGTACAACTTCAAGCAGGACGTAAATGCAACAATATCCCAAACAAACGCCTGGTTAGAGATCAGTAAATCTGCTTTCAAGCAAAATATCGAATTCGTAAAAAACGGATTATCGAAAGGCAGTAGCTTGTGCGCCGTGATGAAAGCAGATGCTTATGGCCACGGTATCGCATTATTGATTCCGACGATCATGGAAGCGGGCATTAATTGCATCGGCATTGCGAGTAATGAAGAAGCGCGAATTGCCAGAAAAGAGGGCTACACAGGAAAAATAATTCGCGTTCGGCAAGCCACGGAGGGAGAAATCGTCAGCGCATTGCCTTATGACATTGAAGAGCTTATCGGCAATGTACAGGCAGCCCTAGCCATCAGCACGCTGGCAGAACACAATGGCAAGCCCATCAAAATTCATCTCGTTACCAATGCGGGCGCCATGAGCAGGAATGGCTTGGAGCTTGCCACCGAGCAGGGCAAAAAAGACGTACTGGAAATCACCTCAATGAAGGGACTGAAGGTCACCGGGATCATGACGCACTTCGCCGTCGAGGATAAGGCCTTCGTCATGGAGGCCTATGACAAGTTCATGTCGGAGCAGGACTGGATCATCAAGACAGCCCACTTGAACCGTGACGAAATCACCGTTCATTGTGCCAACTCGTTCGCAACGCTTGACGTCCCGGCAACGCACTTGGACATGGTGCGTGTAGGAGGAGCGCTTTACGGTGATTTGATCGGCCGCGCCGAGCTGAAACGCGTCATGTCACTCAAAAGCAAGGTTGCTGCGGTCAACACCTATCCTGCCGGAAACACAGTGGGTTATGACCGCACCCTCACACTGACTCGAGACTCCAGGCTCGCCAACATCCCGGTAGGTTACTCAGATGGCTACCGCCGAGTGTTTACCAACAAGTCTTTTGTCGTCATCAATGGCGTGAAAGTGCCCACAGTCGGAAAAATTTCGATGAACACGGCTATGGTAGATGTGACCGACGTAAAAAACGTCAAGCCCGGCGATACCGTAACGCTCTATGGCAAACAAGGCGATGCCGAGATTACACAAGCTGAATTGGAAGACATCAATAACGGTGCACTGCTCGCCGATGTTTACACCATGTGGGGCACCTCAAACATTCGAATACTGGTCGACTAAAGCAAGAGGCCGTAACATGTGATGAAAAGCCACCTCATCAGGGTGGCTTTTCATTGCGCAGTTGCACTGATCCGCCAGTTGGCCAAAAACCGCACCAGAGTTCAGTTGGCAACGGAGCTTCGGCCTGGGCAGCGGTCATGGTTTTTTCAGGACGTCTGTTCCGTCTTTCAGCTCGCGGCATTTTTATCCGATGCACGCTGCGGCGTTAGGGCATAAGCACCATCGCCACACAGCGCGATAGCAATCAGCACCGCCGTCCAGAATACCGGGTACTCCCAGCCCCCGCCGGTGCTGCTGAACAGCCAGCCATTACCCGAGTGCGCCCAGGTCGCCCCCAACAAAACAGGAATGGCCGCCAAGGCCGCATAGCGAGTTTTAAAGCCCAGCACCAGCATTGCACCCGTGGTGACCTCAACGCCGAGAACCAGCCACGCCAACACACCCGGCAAGCCAATCGACTCAAAAAAACTTGAAGTACCTGACATTGTAAAAACGAAAATCTTTAGATACAGAGAGTGCGCCAGCAACGCAATACCAGCTGTCAGGCGAAGCAATAAAACACCATAGGAGATACCTTTAAAATCGTCCATATAACTTCCAAAATAACACTGACAGCGCACGTTGCGCTGCCTTCCGAATATAGTGTTGCGAGTAATCAGCAACCCTACAATCTGCAATTTAGCCATTACGGACTGCATATATGCACACTTGGGACTGGGACGATCTGCGCCTGATACTTGCCGTTGCCGAACACAAGTCTTTTGCCGCTGCCGGACGCGCACTTCATCTTAATCACACCACCGTGCTGCGGCGCATCAATGCGTTCGAAAAACTGCATGCAATTCGACTATTTGATCGCCTCTCGACCGGCTACACAATGACTGACGCCGGAGAAGAATTACTGCAGACAGCACAAATCATGAATATCGCCGTCAGCGAACTGTCCCGCAAACTCGAAGGCAAGGATCTGCGATTAGAGGGCATACTCCGCATTACCACCTGCGATACTTTAATGGCATCCATTTTACCGAAGGCACTTGGAGGGTTCAGTGAACTCCATCCCGAGATATCACTTGAAGTCACCACCGGCAATTTCATCAGCGATCTGGCCCAACGGCATGCAGATGTAGCAATACGAACCAGTGACAGTCCTCCCGACACATTGATCGGTAGGCGTATCGCCGATGTCAGGTTTGCCGTTTACGCTGCCAGGGGATTTTCTGAGCGTCATGGGAGCGTTGATCCGGCGCACTTCAATCGATGGCTTGCCCCGGATCTCGCGCTTGGTCAAATGGATATTGCAAAATGGCTGCGTGCCAGCGTTCCTGCAACGTCCATTGTTTTCAAGGCCGACTCTTTGGTCACCCTTAGGCAAGCAGCGCTGGGGGGCTTGGGAATAGCCGCACTTCCCTGCTATTTGGGCGATTCAACCCCCGGGCTAGAGCGGGTCCCGTTCGTAGAACTCAACGCCCTCAAAACAGGACTTTGGGTCCTCACCCATCAGGACCTTAGACATACCGCTCGGGTGCAGGCCTTCACCCGCTTTTTGAATGAAGCACTTCAACGTTCCTGGCCTGGACCGACAACCGCATGACCGTTGAGCAGAGTGACGTACTTCAGATGGAACGTAACCTTGCGTACCGTTCAATTGCGATTTTTTCCGGACAGTTACCTTCTTTATTCATGGGGGTCTTGCCGGGGAGGTAATCCCTGGTTTTCGCCAGTGCCACAATCATCGCGCTGGTGACTGTGCGGCTCCTGTCTCTCACTCACAAATGCCACTGGATCGGGTAAGTACTGCACCTGATCTCAACCAGCTCAAACCAGAAACTGTTCAACTAACCGAACCCAGTAACTAGCCCCCGTCCCCAGGCAGTCATCGTTGAAGTCGTACCCGGGGTTATGCACCATGCACCCCCCTTTCCCATCACCATTACCGATAAAGAGATAGCTGCCAGGACAATGCTCAAGCATCACTGCAAAATCTTCACTGGCAGCAATAGGTGCCAGGTCTTGAATCACCCCCTCTTCACCCAACCAATCAACAGCGACCTGTCGGGCAAACGCAGTAAGCTGAGGATCATTGATCAAGGGTGGCAATGATTCTTCCCTATCAACCTCCACACTGACACTGGCGCCGAAGCTAAGCGCCTGAGCTTGGGCAACCTGGACAATCCGCTTGAGAAGGTCGGCACGAACGTTAGGCTTCAAGGCACGAACACATAATTGAAGTACTGCATGCCCCGGAATGACATTGGGCGCCTCACCAGAGTGAAAGGAGCCCACAGTGATCACCGCCGTCTCCAGAGGATCCGTATTGCGCGACACAATACTCTGCAGCGCCATGACAATTGCCCCTCCAGTAAGTATGGGGTCAATGGCTTTATGTGGCATTCCGCCATGCCCGCCCGTACCATCAATTCGAATTACAACAGTATCGGTGGATGCCATGAACGGCCCGGCCCGAAAACCCAACTTCCCTACTGGCAACCCAGGCATGTTGTGCATACCGAACAACGCATTACAGGGAAATCGCTCCAGGAGACCATCATCCAGCATTTTCTGCGCACCCCCATCGCTTTCTTCGGCGGGCTGAAAGATGACCACCAGCGTACCGTCGAACTGCCGGCTGTTGGCTAGGTGCTGCGCGGCAGCCAGCAGCATTGCCGTATGGCCGTCATGACCACAGGCATGCATGGCGCCTGGATGCTGGCTCGCATACGGCAATCCGGTCTGCTCCTGAATCGGCAGCGCATCCATATCTGCCCGAATACCAATGACCTTACCTCCACAACCTTGCTGCAAACGCCCTACAACACCAGTCCCCCCAAAGCCACGATGCACCTCAAACCCCCACGACTCGAGCTTGGCAGCAACCAGATCTGAGGTTTTGAACTCCTTAAGGCTGAGCTCCGGATAAGCATGAAGCTGACGGCGCAACTCAATCATTTCAGCTTCAATGGCACGGATACCCGGCAGCATGGGTCGAACGGTCATGGACTTCACCTGTTTCATGTAAGGGAGGCTCGCCTGCAAAGTGCGAGGATATAAAGCTCATCAGCGTTAAGTGCTGCAAACTCTGCTCAATCACAGGCAGGCAGCTGTATTGTCTAGCGAGTCGTGAAACGCATCATGACGCGCCCACCTCGAGCGAGTTTGTAGCGCGCAGTGGCAAATACCCACGCCGTCGCTGGTTGATCTGGGAGGTACGTTTCGCGCCTGCTATACACGGCCAAGAATGTTTCTTGTAGCAAGTCCTCGATTTCACTTGGTTGACGCTGAAGTCTATTACGCAGAAATCCACGCGCATGAACACTTAGTTCAGTATCAAGAACTCAGGGTTCCCACTGAGCAGGAAAAACTATTAATAATCAGCAGCGTTCGACGTATTCAACTTAAGTACGGAAGCTATCCACCAGATGCTTGAGTCGGCTGGCTTGTTGCTCAAGGTCATCACAGGCGAGCAAGGTGGCCTGGAGATTCTCCACGCCTTCTTGGTTGAGGGATTTGATCTCGGTGATGTCCATATTCAGCGAGTCGATTACAGCGGTCTGCTCTTCAGTAGCAGTGGCTACAGACTGATTTATGCCATCAATTTCGCCAATACGCTGAGTAACGCTCCCTAGTCGCTCGCCAGCCTGGTTGGCGATAACCACACCTTCATGGCTATAGCGCTCGCTTTCGCTCATAGTGCAAACCGCCTCACGAGCGCCGACCTGAAGCTCCTCAATCATCGTATGAATTTCTTGTGCCGATGTCTGAGTGCGGTAGGCAAGACTGCGTACTTCATCCGCCACCACAGCGAAACCGCGACCTGCCTCGCCCGCCCGCGCAGCCTCGATAGCGGCGTTGAGCGCTAGTAGGTTGGTCTGTTCGGAAATGCCCTTGATCACTTCAAGGATCCGACCAATGCTCACCGTCTTACCATTCAGCGTCTCTATGTTGCTGCAAGATGCACGAATTTTTCCTGACAACTCGTTCATGGCGTTGATCGTCTGAGCTACCACTTGCCGGCCACCCTCAGCCTGAAGGCGTGCATCTGACGCCTGAAGTGAGGCATCACCGGCATTACACGCGATTTCCTGAGCGGCTGCACCCAGCTCGTTGATCGCCGCTGCAATGCTGTTGGTGCGATTGGCCTGTTCGTCGGAGTTTGCTATGGATGAGCTGGAGGCAAGCATCACTCGCTTTGCCACTTCGTTGACTTGTTCGGTCGCTGATGAGACTTCGCGTATTGAATGTTGGATTCGCTCCACGAAAAGGTTGAAGTCGCAGGCCAATTCTCCAAACTCATCTTGAGAATGCACGGCCAAACGTCGGGTCAGGTCCCCCTCCCCCTGGACTATATCGCGCATGGCTTTACCCATTAACCTCAGAGGTTGCATCAGTACGCGGATTAGCATGCCCAGTAGAAGCAACGTGATTAGCACGGCAATCAGAGTGGCGAAAATAGCTGAAACGCGGAAATCGCCTAACGCCTGGTAGGCTTTTTTCTTGTCGATGGACAAACCGATATACCAGTTGACCGAGGGCAGCCCCTTGACCGGCGAGAACATCAGAATATAAGGAACACCCGCCTGCCCGGTCTCACTGAAATGGGTGCTGATAGCGGGTGTGTCTTGCGGATAGATATCGATAAGATTTTTCATCACCAAGTCTTTATCCGGGTGAGCAAGTATCTTGCCGTCGGCACTGACCAGGAAGGCATAACCGATGCCGCCCAGATCGAGCGAACTGACAATTTTCGCCAGGGTATCCAAGGTCAGGTCACCACCGACCACACCGAGAGGTTGGTTTCCATGGTTAACCGGAGTAGCGATGGTCATCATCAACTGGCCAGTGGATGCATCCAGGTACGGCTCAGTCAAAGTCGTACCACCAGCGGCCATCGCATCCTTGTACCAAGGCCGTGTACGCGGGTCATAATCGGCGGGCAATTCGTCTTTTGGTCGCATCGCAAAGCTGCCGTCGATACCCCCAAGATAGGTGAAGTTAAATGTTGAAAGCAGCGTCTTCTGTTCCAGTAGGCGCACCACACTGTCCGGCGTATTGTCGCTGGCAACAGTCTGAGCGATGGTGTCTATCAGCAGAACACGTCCAGACAGCCAAGCCTGCACATTGCTTGCAGCAATTTTGCTCATCCCCTCAAGGTGGCTTTCGAGGTTTGTACGTATAGCGTCGCGCTGAAAATAATCGTTGTACAGTGTGAATAATGAGAATGCTGCAATGACTACGAGCGATGCGGCGAGCAGAACTTTGTGGCTGAACCTTAAGTGGACAGTCATTGGAAATTTACCCGAGATTAAAAATTTCTGCTTTTATTATTTAACTCCAACCGCAGGCCTTTAAGACCTGCGCCAGCTCATCTCATGCGTAGCCCGTATCATTTAACCTACACCACTAGTCGTGGTGTGTGGACGAATGTTTAACAACAGCCAATTCAGGGTAGGCAACCAGTTTGTCGATACACAGGTCCTCATTCTCCAACCAAACTTCCGTAAGCGCACGATAGTGCTTCATATCTGTACAGTGCATACGCAGGCTGTAGTCGAACGGACCACTGATAAGATGGCATTCCAAGACCTGAGAACAGCTATCTACACATGCTTCGAAGGCTTTTTGTGCAGTGCGCCGATTCTGGCTCGATATAGCGACCAATACCTGTAGTGACAATCCCGGTGAGACCTTTTGCACATCGATGAACGCACCATAACCGCGAATCACCCCTAGCCTCTCCAACTTGCGTACACGTTCCTGGCAAGGGCTTGCGGTCAGGTGCACAAGTGTTGCCAGTTTCTGGTACGTGATGCGCCCGTCATGGCGTAATACGTCAATGATAGCCTCATCAATACGCCCCAATGTTCGTGAAAAATCGGGATTTTTTTCCTTCCTTTTCATTGTTGACTCTATTCACTTCAGTCCATTAGACAGAAATTGTTGAAGGCGCTCGCTGTGCGGATTATCCAGAATCTCTGCCCCACCCTGCTCCTCGACTCGGCCTTGATGCAGAAACAGTAACTGGCTCGACACCTTGCGGGCAAAGCTCATTTCGTGGGTCACCATGATCATGGTCCGGCCTTCTTCGGCCAGGCCCTGAATCACCTTTAGTACTTCGCCCACCAGTTCCGGATCCAGCGCCGACGTCGGTTCGTCGAACAGCAGAACTTCCGGCTCCATCGCTAATGCTCGTGCAATCGCCACTCGCTGTTGCTGACCGCCAGAGAGAAATGCTGGAAACTGCTCCGCAACACGCGCTGGCAGCCCCACCTTGTCCAGATAACGTCGGGCACGATCTTCGGCATCTTTTTTGCTGACACCCAGCACCCGGCGCGGGGCCATCGTGATGTTTTCCAGAACGGTCATGTGGCCCCACAGATTGAAGTGCTGGAAGACCATGGCTAGACGGGTGCGCAGCCTTTGCAACTCAGCGGCATCGGCCACCTGCATGCCATGATGGTTCTTGACCATGCGAATCTGCTTGCCGTCCAGGCTCATGGCTCCGTCATTGGGTGTTTCGAGAAAGTTGATGCAGCGCAGGAAGGTACTTTTGCCTGACCCACTGGCGCCGATCAAACTGATCACATCACCGGTTTTGGCTTTCAGAGATACGCCCTTGAGTACTTCGTGGTTACCGTAACTCTTGTGCAGTTCTTCAACAGTCAATTTGTACATGTGCGCAATCATCCTCTAAGGGAAAATGTGGCGTCGCTGTGCAGCTGTGACAGCCGGCGACAAAGCCCGAGGCCTAATGAGCGGCCATATGGAGTACCAAGCCCTAATGAGCCGGACCAAGGAAAGCCAGCCAACGGCGCTCGGCGATGCGGAATAGTCCGACAAGCGCGAAGGTAACCATCAGGTAAATCAGCGCAGTAATACCGAACGAATGAAAGGTCAGAAAGGTCGCCGAGTTGGCGTCGCGAGCAACTTTCAGAATGTCCGGGACGGTTGCAGTGAAGGCCACGGTGGTCGAATGCAGCATCAGAATTACTTCGTTGCTGTAGTACGGCAACGAGCGACGTAGCGCCGATGGCATGATCACGTAGGCATAGAGCTTCCACCCCGTCAGGCCATAGGCCTTCGCAGCTTCGACTTCGCCATGGGCCATGTTGCGAATTGCTCCGGCGAAAATCTCCGTGGTGTAAGCGCAGGTGTTCAGCGCAAACGCAAGGATGGTGCAGTTCATCGCGTCGCGAAAAAATGCATCGAGCACCGGTTGTGCACGAACTGCAGCCAGGCTGTAGATCCCGGTGTAGCAAATCAGCAACTGGATATAGAGCGGCGTTCCCCGAAACAGGTAGGTGTAGAACTGTACGGGCCAGCGCAGGTAACACTTGGATGAAACCCGGGCAATGGACAACGGGACCGACACCAAAAAGCCGATGAAGATTGAGGCACTGAGTAACCACAAGGTCATGGCCAGCCCCGTGATCTGGTGGCCGTCGCTATAGAGAAAAGGTTTCCAGTAATCCTGCAAGAGTTCGATCATCGTACAGCCTCCCGGGAACCTGCCGCATAACGCCGTTCCAACCAACGCAAGACATAGTTTGAAGTACTGGTAATCACCAAATAAATAAGCGCTGCCAAGACCAGAAAATAGAACAATTGATAGGTGCTTTTACCAGCGTCCTGGGCTGCCTTTACCAAGTCAGCAAGGCCTATGATCGAAACCAGTGCAGTGGCTTTGAGGATGACCATCCAGTTGTTACCAATACCCGGTAAAGCAAAACGCATCATTTGCGGGAAGACCACAAAGCGAAAGCGCTGAGTGCGACTTAAGCCATAGGCGGTGGCCGCTTCCACCTGTCCACGGGGCACAGCTAGCATCGCCCCGCGAAAGGTCTCAGTGAAGTAGGCACCGTAGATAAACCCCAGCGTGATGATCCCGGCAACAAACGGATTGATCTCTATGTATTCCCAATCCAGTGCTTGCGTAATCCCGGTCAACCAGGTTTGCAGGCTGTAAAAGATCAGTAGCATCAGCACGAGGTCCGGCACCCCGCGAATCAGGGTTGTGTAGAGCTGTGCCGGGATTCGCAGGAGTTTGACACTGGAAAGTTTGGCACTGGCCCCGATAAGACCAAGCAGCACGCTCAACAGCAGCGAGAGTATTGACAACTTGACGGTCATCCAGGCGCCCTCCAGCAACAGAGGACCGAACCCTTTCATGCTGTATGTGGAGAGCCCGAGGGCCTGCAACAGTATTTCGAACATAATTCAGGAACCTATCGCGATAATAAAGCGCCCGCCCCAAGGACGGGCACCGGGGCCTTACTTGCCGCTATAGAGATTCAGATCACCGAAGTGTTTTTTCTGGATTAAGTCATAGGTACCGTCATCGTGTAACGCTTGGATGCCCTTATCCAAAAAGGCCTTGAGGTCTTTGTTACCTTTAGATATACCAATAGCTGTTTTGGCTGGCAGTAACTCGCTGTCAACAGGCTTGCTGACTTCATAACCAGTGCCTTGGGGGGAATTCAAAAAACCCAGCTGAGCTTGCAGCATGTCCTGGATCGCCGCATCGAGGCGACCGGAAACCAGGTCGTAATAAACCTGATCCTGATTCTGATAGGCCTGAGTTTTGACACCAGCCTTATCCAGAACCGCTTTGGCATAGGCTTCCTGGATACTTCCTTGCAAATAGCCTACGGTCTTGCCCTTAAGGGAAGTAACCTCTACGCTCAGACCAGAATTTTTCTTGAACACGTAAGAGGTTGCGCCGGAGAACAGCTCATTAGAGAAGTCGATGACTTTCTCGCGGGCTGGGGTCACCGTCATGGAAGAGAGAATGCCATCGAACTTGTTGGCCTTCAGGCCAGGAATCGTGCCGTCGAAATCGCTCTCGACCCATGTACACTTGACCTTCAATTTGGCACAGATTGCATTACCCAGGTCGATGTCAAACCCCGTCAGACTACCATCTGCGGCTTTAGACTCGAATGGGGCGTAAGAAGCATCAACGCCAAAACGCAGTTCTTTGTACTCCTTGGCCAGAGCGACATTCGCGCAAAGTGGGAAAAGTGCTAACACGAAGAGCTTTCGAAGCGAAATCATATGAGAATCCCTAGATGTTGTAGTTTGATTAAGGGCAGTTAACGATTTTACGACTTTAATCCTTGTACAGGACACTGATGGTACGCCGATGGCTCGCACATCCAAATATGGCAAACAGATCAAAATTATGAGCAAACCGCTCGTAACAGAGAGCAATCTGCTTGACTGAAAACCTGTTTTGCAAAGGTAAACAAAAAATCAGCGCATGAATTCCCTCAGGAAATGCTGAGGCGTCACTCCAATCCTTATAATTTATTTTCTAACCAAAACAGAAAAAATCAAGCTGAAGCCAGCTTCATCATTACAAGACCGCTGACAATTAAGACAGCTGCGACAACTCGCATAAGGCTGGCAGGTTCGCCTAGAAAGATGATACCCACTGCAAACGCGCCAACAGCACCAATGCCAGTCCAAATTGTATAAGCAGTACCAAGCGGTAGACTTTTCATGGAAAATGACAGGAGAGCAAAACTTGCCATTAGCATTACCAAGGTAACAACAGTCGGCCCAAGCTTGGTCATACCTTCAGATTGCTTCATGGAGAAAGCCCAAACAACTTCAAGTACCCCTGCAAATATTAAACATATCCAAGCCATGATAAGCCTCCATTGAAAGATCCGTCACGACCAAGACGAATACAACCTATATGTATTGGGGCCGCGCCCCTGAAAATAAAAATAATGGATCGGGCTCTTAAAAAAGCCCCCGCTGGTACGGGGGCAAAGGAGGGTTACCGACCAGACCATATTTTGAGCAGTGCCGTACATCCAACGCTAAAGGTGCCACCAATTTTTTAGCGTTCAGATCATTTGAATGTCTCGTCCAAGGCCAGGGAAATATCTTTGATCAAATCGTCCGGTTCTTCGAGCCCCACCGAAAACCGAAGGTGACCGTAGGTACGGAACTCTTCAGGGTACTTGTCAAAGCCGCCTCGGCCTTCCGCACCCACATGAACGATGAGGGACTCATCGTGCCCGAGGGATACTGCAGAAGTGATGATGCGCAGATTCGAAACGAACCGATTCTGAGTATCTGGATCGCCCTTTACTGCAAAAGCCATCATCGCCCCATATCCCTTGCCTGCAAATTGCCGACGGGCTAGTTCATGCTGCGGGTGGGACGGAAGCCCCGGATAGTAGATATAGGCTATACGATCATCCGAATTGAGAAACTCAGCCAATTTTTCAGCCGTATTTAGAAGTTGTTTCAGTCGCAGAGGCAGCGTGACTGAACCGCGCATTATCATCCAGGCGTTAAATGGAGAGATGGTCGCGCCGAGGTCAACAAGAGCGTCATTCTTGATCTTGGTAATCATCTGAGTGGAACCGATAACCACCCCGCCCATGGCATCACCATGGCCATTGATATACTTCGTCAGAGAGTGGACGACCAGGTCGACCCCGTGCTGACTGGCACGGAAAAACGGAGGTGGAGTGAAAGTAGCATCGACGGAAATCAGTGCCCCGTGTGCATGGGCAATTTCAGCCAGCGCAGCGATATCTGCAACCTTAGTAGTTGGATTAGCAATCGTCTCAGTATGGATCAGTTTGGTATTAGGGCGGATCGCTTGGCGAACAGCCTCTAGGTCACCTACGTCGACAAATGTGGCTTCAATGCCATAACGCTCAGGCAAAAGCTCCGCGAAAAGACGCCATACAGCCTGATACGTAATATCACTGACAATGACGTGGTCACCGCTTTTCAAGAAAGAGAAAAACACTGAATGCAGAGCGGCTACGCCGGTAGCAAATACAACCGCAGCTTCGCAGCCTTCGAGTGCAGCAAGTTTCTTTTCAAGGCATACCTGGTTATGCCCCTGGTTCCGCGTGTACACAAGGCCGTCTGGGCTAGACCAGTCCATCGTGGCCGGATCTTCAGGCAAGAGATAAGAGTTAGCCATCACCAGCGGAGTGCGAACAGCACCGGTAGTGGTGTCGGTTACGTTACCACCATGAACTGCGAGTGTAGCCGCCGAAAGTGTGGACAGATTCTTTTTATCAGGACGCATGTCTATTTCCTCCAAAGTTATTTTTTTGTTGGGTGTCATTGATTCTGAAGGCGAGTGAAAGAAGGATGATTGGTCTGATCTGCCCGGACCAATTCTTGATTTTTGTCAAAGACTAATTCACCACTCTCAATTGCACGAACACGGCCACGAACCATGTACCAACCAGCAACAAGAGCGGCGGCATAAAACGGCAGCGAAGCAATCGAGTACGTACCTACGGGATAATCGAATGCGATAAGAACCAGAACCAAACCGAAGAACACCAAGGTCGCGTAACCACTGTAAGGCGCAAACGGCATTCGAAACCCCGGACGCTCCAGATCACCCTGTTGGGAGTATTTGAAGAGCTTGATCTGACACAGGACGATTGTTGACCACGAACCGATCAACATAACGGCAGTGAGTGTCAGCGCAATTTCAAAGGCTTCACCCGGAACAATGGCGTTAAGTACGACACCAATTAGTGAAGCAACGGTCGTCAGCATGATGCCAGCGAACGGAACACCTTGACGGTTCATCTTGGCCAGGAAGCTAGGGGCTGATCCGTTGATTGCCAGCGAGCGAAGCACCCGGCCAGTGGAGTAAATGCCAGCGTTCAGAGAAGACACGGCCGCGGTAATCAAGACCATGTTCATAATCGCGTCTGCCCCCTTGATCCCCAGCGAGCCGAAGAACGTCACAAACGGGCTTACCCCCGCCGAGTACGCTGTGTGGGGGAGCAGCATTGCCAACAGCAATACAGAACCAACGTAAAAAACAATAATGCGGAAAACAACTGCCCGAATTGCTTTCGGCATGACTGTAGCGACGTCTTGGGCTTCGCCAGCTGCAGTACCAACCAACTCCACACTGCCATACGCAAATATCACCCCCTGGATCATGATTACGGCGGGCAAAAGGCCTGATGGGAACCAACCGCCATTGTCAGAAATCAGTTTGAACCCGACCTCATAGCCTGGCAGCGGAGTGCCGAACAACACCATGTAAATGCCGATCCCAAGGAAGGTCGTTAATGCAGCCACCTTGATCAGGGCAAACCAGAATTCAAGTTCACCAAAAATTTTTACCGAGACAAGGTTAATCGCAGTAACAAAACCCAATGCTCCCAGTGCCAAGGACCATTGAGGAATGTCGCCCATGAAAGGGACATAGGCTTTGAAGAAATTCAGGTAGAGCGCTGTCGCTGTGAGATCTGCAATGGCAACCATTACCCAGTCAGTCCAGTACATCCATCCCACGGCAAAAGCCCATTTCTCACCGTAGAACTCTCGAGCATAGGAGACGAACGAGCCCGAGGATGGGCGATACATCACCAGTTCGCCCATAGCCCGAATGATGAACCACGCAAAAAAGCCACAGATTGCATAGACAAACACAAGCGCGGGTCCGGCTTCAGCGAGTCGTGCGCCTGCGCCCATGAATAGACCACTTCCGATTGCCCCCCCTATGGCAATCATCTGAACCTGGCGAGGCTTGAGCACCTTTTGGTAGCCCGCATCTTCTGCGCTGAAGTCTCTCTTTCGAGTTGCACCAGACGATGGCACGCGTGTGGGATTAAGATCATTCACACTCATTTTGTTACCTTTTATTGTTGTATTGGGCAAGGCTCTATCGACCAGAAGAGCCTTGCCGAGGACCCGATTTAATCCTAGGGATTCACATCGATCCTTTAATCAACTTCCGCCAACACCGTTTAAGCAGATCACTTTGGGTTGCGTCATATCTTCATACGCAAAACGCACACCTTCACGCCCCATGCTGCCGTATTTTGAACCACCAAATGGCATTGCATCAAAACGATAGTCAGATGAGTCATTAATCATGACGCCGCCGGCTTCGAGTCGTTTAGCTGCTTTCATGGCGACATTCAAATTGCTGGTGAAAATACCCGCATGCAAACTGTATTCTGGTTCATTAGCCAGTGTCAGCGCCTCATCCAGCGAGCCCACGCGTTGAAGAATGACAACCGGACTAAATACTTCCTCACACCAAACTTTACAGCTTTGGCTAACATTCTCCAGGACCGTCGGAGAGTAAAGCGAGCCTTGGCGTACATTACCGAATAACAGGTTAGCCCCTTTATCCATTGCCTCGATAACTACTTCTTCAGTGCGTTTTGCAGCAGCTTCAGTAATCATTGGCCCAACATCCGTGCTTTCATCAGCAGGATTTCCCACGACTAAAGCACTTGTCTTCACAACGAATTTATTTTTGAACTCTTCATATATTGTCTCTTCAACAAGAATTCGTTGGGTACCGATACAATTTTGCCCGGCAGCCCAAAAAGCGCCTGATACACAGGACTCAACGGCTTCATTCAGATCACAATCGCCCATGACGATAACCGGGGCATTGCCCCCTAAATCCATCGCCAGTTTTTTAAGGCCTGCATTGCGAGAGATCTGCTCACCGGTAACAAAACCGCCCGTGAAGGAAACCATACGTACCGCTCGATGAGCGACCAGTGCCTTGCCCAGCGCGGCCCCTCCAGTTGCAATGGACGCGACCGCAGGAGGAAGACCCGCAGCGTTCAGGCAGGCCACCAGCTTAATGGCAGATAACGGAGAGAGCTCAGAAGGTTTGAGTACAACAGCATTACCGCCAGCGATCGCAGGCCCCAACTTGTGAGCGACCAAGTTGAGTGGGTCGTTGTATGGGGTAATTGCAACAATTACACCCAAAGGCTCCCGAGTAAACCATCCCTGACGGGACTCGGATCCTACATAGGAGTCAAACGGAATCACTTCGCCAGCATTACGTTTGGCCTCCTCAGCGGACAGTTTCAGCGTATTGACGCAGCGTAAAACCTCCTTTCTCGCCTGCTTGATCGTTTTTCCCGACTCGGCAACAATCAGACTGGCAAACGCCTCCTTGTCGCTCTCGACCAAAGCAGCGGTTTTTTCCAGTATGCGAGCACGTTCGTGCCTTGGTAGTTCTTTGGCGATCAGCGCACCAAGCTTCGCCGTATCAATGATCGCAGTGGCAAATGAAGCGGGCATGTCCGTCACCTCTCCAACTGCAGCGCCATCATACGGGCTCAAAACTGTTATGGTTTTATAATCAACAGCGAGCGAAAGACTCAAGCTATTCATGATCATTTGCCTATCTTAGTTTTGTTCTTGTGAATGCTGACGATATCCGAGAGTAAGGCGAATGCTGTTTCAAACCGACCTGCACCCGCTCCGACAACCGTTACCGGACCCAGGACATTTGTAGTAAAGGTAATTGCATTCGTTGCACCACTCACACCGGCCAGTGCGTCCCCCTGAGGCAACAATTGAGGACTAACAGATGCAGTGATGGAGCCATTGCTCATTTTTTCCGCGCTGCCAATTAGTTTCCACCGGGCATTGGCCTTCGTTGCTTCGGCGATATCTGTTGACGTGATCCCCGAGATGCCTTTGCAAAGGATATCGCTCGGCGTCAACTTCGCTCCCAGAAGCTCATTCGCCAAAATGACTACTTTAAGACGAACATCATGCCCTTCCACATCTGCGGTGGGGTCAGCTTCTGCGTAACCGAGTTCCTGAGCCTTGGCGACTGCATCAGAGAAGTCGAGACCTTCTTCCATGCTGGAAAGTACGAAATTGGACGTACCATTCAAGATGCCCTTAAACCCGCTGATTTCCGAGCCGGCCAGCGACTCTTTAGCCAGACGAATGACGGGAGTGCCGCTCATTACCGAGCCTTCAAACTCGAATTGGGCACCGGTGCTTCTGGCCAATGCTTTCAGGCTTTCAGCGTGCAACGCCACCGGCCCTTTGTTGGTGGTGACCACACTGATACCTTTTTCCAGAGCCCAGCGACAGAAAGTTGTAGCTGGCTCTCCGTCTACAGGGTTGGTGAACGTAGCCTCGGCGATAAGATCGGCCCCCGAGAAACGGATAACCGTCTCATTGGCAGGCTCAGCACTGCCCGCTGGCAATGTTCTAAACCCCCCTTTTACAGCAGGAACTGCGGCCAATTCGTGGGCATCCAACCCGTTCTTATTGATAATGGAGCCAAAGTAAAGGTCACTGACACCAACAATTTTTAGCTTAAAACCAAATTCATTAGCCCAGTGCTCGTTCTTATCTGCAATGAGCTGCGTCAACGCACGGTTTACACCACCAAAACCAAGCAAAGCAATTTTATATTCAGTCACGACATGGGCCTCATTGTTATGTTTTCGGTACTGAAATACTAAACTGCAGCAGTGCTCATACGAACATGGCAAACCGATCATTGTTGCGAGCAGAATGCTCGCAGGAGAGAGCATTTTGATTTCCTAGCAACCTACTTCGTGCAAGACAATACAAATGACGTAACCGTATTCAAAACTCCTGGCAACGTGGATATGTCGCTCCAGACCCGATGAATACAATCCGAACTTGCCGCTTCAACTGTCACTACAATATCCAGGTCACCACTCATCACATTGCAGGACACGATCTCAGGCATTGAGACAATTGAACGCACTACTTCAGCACCGCGCATTCGGTCTTTTCGATACACAAAAATAAGGGCATTAATTGGCGCAACCTCGGAAGGTGGCGCACCTTTGATTATGGTATAACCCCGGATATATCCGTCCCGCTCCAACCGTTCAATCCTGAGCCTGACAGCATTCCTGGACAAATTAACTTTCATGGCAATGTCATTATGCGCAAGTCGAGCATTACGAGTAAGCTCTTCCAGTATTTTTTCATCCGTCTTATCTAAAGCGCGTTTCATCTCTAACTCCAGGATTATAGCGAGCGAGACTTCGTGTCTTGGGATATCGCCTTGATGAGTTCCGTAAGGATGCCAACATCATTGGAAATTGAAATGCATTCGACATTAGAGAAGGGGTGAGCACTCACCACACTCATTGGAGATTTAACATCGGCTTCAGCCAGAACTGAGGCAGAGCTTGAAGGATGCGTCGTGGCCAAGCAGATCATTGGTGTCAGTAAGCTACGCCTGTTAATTCGCGCAGCTCGTAATCCAATCGCGGTATTAGGACTGATCAAGTAACCACTCTTAACAAAGACTTCATGAATACAGGAAAACGCCTCTGCATCCTCTACCGCCAAAGAATCAAATAGCTTTCGCGCCTCCAACCACTCGTCCTGTTCCAGTTGAATTTGGCCATCTGTCTCTAGTAACTCCATATTTCTAGCCACTTTATCACTGCACCTATTGAGAATACTCCATTGCAGCCGCTCGAAATTTGAGGCTAACGACACATTCATGCAAGGCGTGTTGGTAGTACGGATCTCATTACGCCTATAGAGGTTAGACTGAAGAAAATTATGTAAACCCGCGTTGGTATTCGTTGCTACAATTAGCTGCCTGATGGGCAACCCCATTTCCCTTGCAATATAGCCTGCATAGAGAGCACCAAAATTTCCGGTAGGCACACTGAATGCAACCTCTCTTTCAGGCGCACCTAATTGAAGCGACGAGTAGAAGTAGAAGGACAGATGCGCCAGCACCCTCACCCAATTCACCGAATTGAAAGATATTAATTGTTGACCTGTTTCGTTAATGCCTCTGTGAAATTTTTCGCACAACTGATGACAATCGGCGTAATCACCCTCAACCAAAATATTTACAACATTTTCTTCGGCAGCGCCTAATAAGCGACGCCGATGTTCCTCTGTTATTCCTCTGGAAGGGTGCAGAACAATCACAGTCACACTTTCCATGCCATTGAAGGCTTTGATGGCTGCGGCACCGGTGTCTCCACCAGTGCAGCCAACGACAAGCGCTTTCTTTCCGGACTTTAGTAAGGAGTATTCAACCAGGCGAGACATCAATTGGAGACCGAAGTCTTGATAGACCCCTGCCGGACCGTGGAATAGTTCTAATACCCACTCATTGGTAGCCGTCTGGTAGAGCGGCGCAACAGCGTTACTTTTAAAGCGGTCAAATGTCTCCTCAAGAATTCGAGACAGTTCATTTTGAGGGATATAGTCACCAAGGAACGGCTCGATCACATGACGTGCCAGTTCGTGAAATGGTAGCCATTCAAGCTTCAGGAGATCATCGCTTTTGAAGCGAGGGACCTTGCTAGGAACGAAAAGCCCACCATCCGGTGCGTACGCCCCCATGAGGACCTCGCTGAACTCGAATTCTTTACCAGGCGTCCGTGTGCTGACGTACTTCATGATTTGAGACACCCTCTCGCCTTTTCTGAGCCTTCCACCCGTAAGGCGGCGCCCTGCTGAAATTCAGTGCTGCAGTGAGCCTTTCCTATGCAATGTGAGGCCTTCTTCTGAAGCGTTGAGCGAGATCATCGTCATCTGCAAACGCAAATGGTGAGGGGTCGCACATCGCCCGCGCCAGGCCAATCACCCATCACTCAGCTACCACATGGCCACTTTCGTCGCTTGCCGTTCAAGCTACCAACTATTGACTAAAAAAGTCAATATAGTGACCATCCCATCTGTCCGACCGTGCATGGCTATCCCCCTGCGGGAAGGAGCCCTATCCGCATTCGCATCAGAAGGTCCAGGGCAGCCAGAAAATTAGAAATCCAGGAGAACGCCATGAGTGCCACGAACCTTCTTCATTCGCTTTACAAATACAAGGCATGGTCTGAGGAGGAGCTGTTCAAGTGCTTGAAAGCTCCCGCGGCAAAAAAATATCCAACGGAAATGGAGGAAGCACTCTACTGGTTAGCCCATATCAATATTGTTGACCAGCTGTTCATTGCCAGACTGCAGGGAAAACCGGATGAATTTGACTCCATCCTGACCAAACAGAAACAAGACCCCAGTCGACTGGAAGAGTCCTTTTCTTCAGCGAATCAATGGTTTGTGAACTACACCCAGTCGATCACTGCAATCGAACTGTCTGATCCGGTTGCGTTTATTTTCAAGGATGGAAAACCAGGCAACATGACGAAAGAGCAGGTTCTTGCACACGTGCTATCACACGGATTGCAGCATCGCGGAAGTGTGGCGACTATCTTGCCTCGTGAGCTCCTGCTGGATCACAAGGACCATTTCACAACGTTTTTGAAGCTCTAGGCACTGATGGGCCGGCCCATGTATGGCAATGATACGTAATAGGAAATCTTTCGATGATCCGCATACCCGATCAAGCATCAGTTGCCCCCAATATGACGAGCGCTGGATGCATAAAAGGAACCTGAGACAATTCCGCTCAAATGTCGAACGAGGCTTCGGTGTGATTCAAACTGAGTAAGCCGACCCGCCGGCCCGAAGCAGCGATCTCAAAAAAATGCCTCAGCAAGCCACCTTCTGCTGAGGCGCCCTCACTGCAAAGACAATTCATAAGTGCCGACGATTTTTATGAGGAGCGTCACGAATAGAAGTGCTCCTTTATTTCAGTAGGCGCCTTTTTGTACGTGGGAAGGAAGATGCTAAATGTCTTTATTATCAGCGCACTCAAGCATGGCTAATCCAATTTCTCGCTCATTACGTGAGACCAAAGCATCGCCAGCACCTCGGATATCACGAGCTTCCTCATCCTGACCGAGCTTGAATTTCCCCACTAGCCTCGTGATTTCGATCTCGACCCCTACAATTTTTTTCAGCATGGCATCTATGTACTCCTTGGGACTATCGGTCATTTTCCAAGGTGTGGGCTGAGTTGCTTCATTAGACTTGGTCAGCTTTGCCACGACACGACGCACGTACTGAGCATCATCGTGAAACGTCACACGACCAAATGCGTGCACGACCCGGTAGTTCCAAGTGGGGACTTGCTGATGGAAATCCTGTTTGCTCGGATACCATTGTGGCGATATATACGCATCTTGAGCTCGAAATATCACCAACACCTCGCTGCCCTGGGCGACTTCATGCCATAGGGGATTATTCCGCGCCACATGCGCTTGCAGCACCCCAAGCGCACCGCTGCGGAGTACAAGTTCAAAAGGGAGGTGATTGGCGTCAATCCCATCACCCGAACAAGTGACAAGTGACCCAAGCGGATTTCGCATAATGACTTCTTGCAAAACGCCAACACGAGACTCTTCGAACTGAGGGGGGATGTACATTCACTTTGCTCCTATAACTGATCTGCTCGCCCAACATTAGGCCCACTGCGCCGGTCAAAACCGACTCAACATCCGCCCTACCGCACCTGCTGAGCTGTATCATTGTAAAGATGCAGCTCGGCGTTTCGGATGCGTTCGCAGCACTTACTGCTCAGCTCAATTCGAGCTCGTCGATCGCCGCAGCAATTTGCTGACGCCCTGATCCACTTATGGCTCTGAGCGGCAATGGCAAGCTCGGAGAGTGGGTGAATCCACGAAGCTCGGCCGCCGTTGCAACAACGCGCAAGCTTCCCCCAAATTGTGTGAAGAGGGCCCATAGAGGCTTCAAAGATTCGGAAAGGCGAGCCGCTTCTTCGGCGTTACCCGACAACGCAGCACGCGTGATTGCCAGGGCCGTTTTTGGGAACAAGCCCCCAATGACCGAGTACCAGACCTCACAGCCTGCATTCAATCCAGTAGCAGCAAATGCATCCCCGCTTACCCCGATCGTTACGTGCTCCGGAATCAGTGCCCGAAGGCGATCGACTCGTGCCCTGGCCTGATCTGGTGCTTCGGGAACGCCAGGGATCTTGATCGAGTGCACATTCGGCAGGCGGGCAATGCGCCCGTGAAGCTCATCAGTAAATTCGAAATGGGTGGTGCCGGGGTTGTCATAGACGCATAGCGGGACGGAGATATTGGCGGTGACCGTTTCGTACAGGGAAAAAACATCTTCAGCTGATAGCTTCTGATAGGAAACGGGCGGCAGCAACAATGCTTTGACTCCTGCTTTTTGCGCATCCTCTGCCAGCAACAGCACATCACGTGTACGCAGCGATCCTATGCTTACCATGACGGGAACATTCCCGGCTGCCTCTACTGCCAACTGCGTAACTCGTGAACGTTCAATCCGAGAAAGGTACGCATAGCTTCCTGTAGACCCGAGCGCACCGATAGAATCCACTTTCGCAGCCACCAGTTGCTCCACAAGGCGAGTAAATGCTCCTTCATCCACACCCTGCTCATTCATTGGCGTCAAAGGAAATGCACTAAGACCGGTAAACATAGTTCAGGACTCCATTGTGTGATTCTGCAATTAGATCACCACAGGACGGACTGACTCCGAAGCACTCATCGCTTAATAATCGACTCCATGCGCCGTGGAGATTTCTTCGATTCAGCAGCAGGCTTTCCAAGGTAATGTGGTTGAGCATGATTGCCACCTATAAAAAAGGCTGCATGCGAGGCGAGATTGGGCATAACCCCGTACGCATCCCCACAAGCAGCCTGTACCGTCTCGCTTATTTACTAATTGGCGCCAGGGCCGATTAGTGCACTCTCAATCTGGGCACCTGGCATCATCAGTTGCAGACCTTCGATCAGCTTGTCACCCGCTTCAGTCAACGCTTCAAGCGGCATTTCCGGCAGACTTTCCAGAATGAACCACATGTGCTTCGCATCTGCACTGAGCCGTGTTCTAACACCCTGACGCCAATTCCAACGACGGCAAGTCACCCCTTGATCGTCCCGCCAAACAACTTCACCGGCATCAGGATATTCGTGGGCTGGAGCACCTTCTTTCATGGTGTCGAAAGGTTCCGATCCATCTGCAACAGCGAGTCGCGGCGAGCCCACATAGGCTTCGACGTTCTCACCGCCGACAGGAACCGCGTATTCAATGCTGATGGCGTTATAGAGATCAACCACTGGATCGATACTCGGCAGACTGCCGTCACGCAGGACCCGTTTGCGAAGAGCTTCAGCTGAGCAAGGGGTGCGCTGCGGCTTGGCACCGAATTTTCGGAAGAGATCCGCCCAAGCGGTCAGGTGAGCGTCTGCCCACAGTGCACCACCCGCCGTGACTGATTGACAGGCTCGAGCCAAAGCGTCCTTGCCAATATCTGGATTGGCTATTGGTGCAGCTTCGACCACAATGCTGAGCGCTCTGAACTCAGGTGCCAAATTGATTACGTCTTGGTCGATTGACGGCAGTACGGACAGCATCAGAGAATCCCTTTAATCCTAAATTTCACTTCATACTAGCGATCAATGACCAAAATAGTCAATATACCGACCAACACAGGGGCCGACGTTCAAACCGTTAGCGAGGCAGTTTCCCGCAGGCTCAAACAGGAACGGAAGAAGCGGAAAATCACTCTCGACGAGCTTTCCCGTCGCTCCGGTGTCAGCAAGGGCATGGTGGTCGAGATAGAGAAATGCACGGCTAACCCAAGCATCGCGATCCTGTGCAAAATCGCTGCTGCTTTGGGCCTTTCAGTTGCTGATGTCGTAAACGTGTCCGACGCCCCATCTGCCCACCTCATCGAGAGCAAGGATATTCCCACACTCTGGACAGGTAACATGGGAGGGACGGCTAGGCTCCTGGCTGGAACCAGTGGTCCGAACATGCTTGAGCTTTGGCGCTGGGAAATGTTTCCCGGCGAAACTTTTGCCTCCTCAGGGCACCCTCACGGCACAACTGAGCTATTTCACGTGGAGAAAGGGACACTCCACTTCATAGTAGGAGATACCGAACTGAGCATTTCTGCGGGTTGCTCAGCCGTAGCAAAAACAGATGTACCTCATGCCTACTCGAATAAAGGCAAATCAAAACTGATATTCACCATGTCTGTAACGGAGATCCACCAATCCGGGCGTGAAATTTAACGTTCAGACAGCATCGCGCTGAAGCTTGCAGAGGAGTCCGCCGGGTTGGCTCTTGTGGTCGGCCATCATCGCCCCGTCATAGGGCTCCTGATAACAGAGCCGCTGACTGGCATAGAACTTCGTTAAGGGGCTTTTAATGTCATTTGATTACCACCATCTCTTCCTCGTATTTACGGCCTATATTGTTGGAGCGGCGAGTCCTGGACCCAGCAACATGCGAATAATGGGCGTCGCGATGAACCAAGGCAGGCAGCCTGCGCTCCTGCTAGCGGCAGGTGTGATCAGTGGTTCGATTTTCTGGGGATCGATGGCAGCCACGGGCGTCTCAGCCGTCCTGGCACAGTATGCGCAGGCGCTGGGTGTCTTAAAAACGGTTGGCGGTGCTTACCTGCTCTTCCTTGCCATCAAAGCAGGCCGCTCTGCTCTAACGTCCAATGAGCGGCTCGAGAAAGAGATAGCGGCCGCGCCAAAAGTGTCGGGCTTCAGTCTTTATCAGCGCGGCCTGCTTATGCATCTCACAAACCCCAAGGCACTGCTGGGTTGGATCGCTACCATGACCCTTGGCTTGGGGCCGCAAGCTTCGCCAAAAACGGTCGGGATTATTCTGGCCGGTTGCGCCGTGCTTAGCGTCACTATCTTCTGTGGCTATGCGATCGTCTTCTCCACCGCGCCCATGATTCGGGGATATCGCCGAGCACGCCGATGGATCGAAGGCACCCTTGCGCTAGTTTTCGGAGCGGCTGGAGTAAAGCTGATGTTCTCCCACTCCTAGCCCGGGTCTGGGCTGTTTATGCATGTAGAGTCTATTGATTGTGTAAGCCACTTGACCGCGCCTTGGGTAACGTCAAGACCCAGCGCCGTCTGGCTGAAACGGCGATGCCGTGCGACTTCTTCAAAGACTCGCAGCATGCTGAGCGAGGGCAGTTGAGGCGACTGAACTCAATGGCGCAGATCGAACAGCTATGTGCGGTGAGTGGTGAGTTCGATTATGTTGCTTGGTTACGGAGCGATTCTCCGGAACAGCTTGGGGATACGAGATGCGAACCGAACATGTAAAAAATGCTTTGTCCTGATGAGACTACATCCTGACCAAGGCTGCCTTCTTTAGCCTCATTTGAAGGACAAAGCGAGTACGAAGCGGCAGGCCGGACGACTCCGCATTCCGGCTCTGCCTGTAGTGAGTGGCGTTAACTACTGTGCCGTGTGTTTGAGGTACCAGTGTTGTGTCGCATCCAGAGAAGCCGCAAAAACTCCAAGGATTTCATTGATATCCTTCTCCGTTGAGATCAACGGAGGACAGAATGCCAATGCATCTCCTATGACTCGGTTGATCATGCCACGCTCCTGGGCCTGAGAGGACAGATACCGTCCGAGTCTGCCAACAGCCTCAAAAGGCTCTTTTGTGTGCCGGTCGGCTACCAACTCAACGGCAGCAATCAACCCCACACCACGAACCTCGCCAACCATTGGATGATCAGCAAACTGCTGAAGCCCTTTGCGAAGGATAATCCCCATTTCAGCAGCATGCTGAACCAGGCCCTCCTCTTCGATAATTTTAAGATTTTCCAGGGCGACTGCAGTAGCTACCGGGTGCCCGCTACAAGTGAAGCCATGCCCTAACGTGCCGATGGATTGGCTCTGGTCGGCAATGTCTTGGTAAACAGCGTCGTTAATCAATATGGCTGCAATGGGCTGATAGGAGGACGACAGCTGTTTGGATACCACCATGACGTCTGGTTCGATATCAAAGGTCTCGCAACCGAACATATTGCCGGTTCGACCGAAACCGCAGATGACCTCGTCCGCGACAATCAAGACGTCATGCTTGCGGCACACCTTCTGGATCTTTTCCCAGTAGGTCTTCGGCGGAATGATCACCCCCCCCGCTCCCATCAGCGGCTCCCCATAAAACGCTGCGACCGTCTCTGGGCCTTCCTTGATGATCAGATCATCCAGTTCTCGGGCGAGGCGATCGGCGAACTGTTCTTCTGTTTCACCTGCTCGACCATATCGGTAAAAGTGCGGGCAGCTGACATGCAGGAAGCCCGGCAGGGGAACGTCAAAACCGCGCTGATTTGCCGGCAGCCCAGTGAGGCTCGCACTTACGGTAGTGATACCGTGATAGGCGTTCTGCCGACTGATGAACTTTTTCTTGGCGGGCTTCCCCAGAGCATTGTTCCGGTACCACAAAAGCTTAACTACTGTGTCGTTTGCCTCAGAGCCGGAGTTGGTGAAAAACACTTTGCTCATCGGCACCGGAGCCATCTCCACCAATTTTTCGGCGAGCTCGATGCTGGGGCGGTGTGCCTTGCTGGAAAACACATGATAGAACGGCAGTGTACGTAGCTGCTTTTCGGCAGCCTCGATCAGCCGCTGGTTGCTGAAACCAAGCGCTACACTCCATAGCCCTGACATCGCCTCAATGTATCGCTTATTTTGATTATCATAAACATGAACGCCTTCTCCACGCTCGATAATGAGGGGGCCATCCGCCTCATGAAGTCGAGCATCCGTATATGGATGGAGGTGATTTACAACATCTTTTTGTGCAAGCAAATCCGTCATGATTAATGCCTCGAAGTGAGAGAGGATTCGTTAAACCAAGGGCCGTATAGAAGCCCAATTAAATACCCAGGCAACCGCACCAGGCTCCACAGCTACAACAACTACCTGTCGCCAATAGCCATGGAGAAAAAAGCGGCATGAACACCGTAATCGGTGTCCGGACTTACTTGACCAGTTCAGGCTCGCAAAGAGGACTTTAGGGCTGTTACCAAAAAATCCGGATCAGAAGTAATAACCGATGTTCATGTACAACTGGTTTTCCCACTGGTTACTACCACCAGCCCCCAGACTCTGGGTGAGGCTGCCGCCACCGATGACCGGATCATTCTTGCCGTACAACCATTCCGTGGCGATCCACAGTTTGCTGAGGGAGAACGAGGTGCCGAAAATCATCCGTTGCGAGGTCTTGAAATCGTCCGCGGATTTATCGAAGGCGCTGTAGTTGGCGTACAGCTTCACACCGCTGATCTGATCGAACAGGTACTTGCCGCTGACGTCGTAGCTCACATCCGCCACGTACAAGTTGCCGCGACTGGCGACGTTGTAGGTGGCGTCGTAACCGCCGAAAGTCACCAGTTCATCAGTGCCGGGGTTGCGCGGGGACATCTGCTGTCGCGCGGCTTGCAGTTGCACGCCCCACGGGCCGTTTTTGCCGATGTAGTGCACCGCCATGGCATTGCGCCGGCCATCGTTGTTGGTGTCGCGGTTCTCCAGGGACGAGGTCAGGCCGGAGATCCCGACTTCGGACTTCCACGGCCCCAGGTCCAGCGCCTTGGCCACCCGCAGGACCACGGTGTTGCGTTCCTGGTTGTTGCTGCCGTCGGTGACATAGCTGTCCGCTTCGGAGACCACGCTCGAGTAGGTTTCACCGTTGCTGGTGCCTTTGCCCTGCCAGGCCGGGCGCAGGTAGTAACCGGCCTGAATATTCCAGTCGCCGCTTTGCTGGATGTACTTGGCGCCGACTTCTTCCACGTCTTCCAGTCCCACGACGCTGCCCATGGTTTGGTAGAACGTGCTGCCGAAGTACGGCTGCAAACCGAACGGCAGCTGGTTCAGGCCGACCTGGACCTGCTGGTCGGGGTTGAACTTGTAGCCGATCCACGCCAATTCGGCGAACTGGACGTCACCGACATGCTTTGTGTAGTTGTAAGGGTAGGCTCGACCGTAGAAACGGTACTTGGCTTCGCCGATCCAGGTGTCGGAGTTGTAATTGGCGCTGAGGATCGCGGTGTCGAAGTTGAACTTCTGGATGTCGCGATCCGGGTCATAGTCCCAACGCGCCCGGACGGCACCCCCGAGATCGAGGTTGTCGGTGACCTGGATCGCCATCGCGGGGGTGGAAAGGGCCCCCAACAGCGCCAGCGGGGTCAATGAGCGCAAGGCCCGGGTAGTATTCAAGTTCATGGTCGCTCCGTCTCTTCTCTAGGTCTTATTTTTGGCAACAGCTATCCCGGCCACGGCAAAAGCGCGGTCTGGATGAAAGGGGTAGGGCCCGCCAGGACGAAGGCTGCGAACAGCGTCCAAGTGAGGGCCGGGAGGGTCAGCCGCCGGCGGCCAGCCGGGTCTGGGTGTAACTATGCCGAGCCTGCACACGGCACCTCTTCACCAAGGCTGGGAGGTGCCTGACAAGCCGCAGTCATTCACACTCCCGCGTCAGCTGCGTTGAAGTTCTTCAACCACAGCGGCACAAGCACGGAAGGTATTCAACGTCCACTCTGCATTGATAAAGTCCGGCCAACTGGAAAGTTTTACGATTGCCACTTCAGAAGCCGGATCCCAATAGATACTCTGCCCAAATACTCCGCGCGCCGAATAGGTACCCTGTTCACTGTCCAGCACCCAGCACTGATTGCTATAGGCGGCGTCAGGAAAGTGTTTGACATAAAAGCCATAGAGGACTTCAAAAGCCGGTGTGGAACCACGGCCGCATGCGCGCACAAATTCCTCTGGAACAATCTGTTGGCCGTTGAAACGTCCCCCCTGCAGATACATCTGGGCAAAGCGCCCCAGATCACGCAGCGTGGCGCTCATCCCGCCATCGGCCAATGCGGTTCCAACGCAATCGAGGGTGATATTCGCGTCTTGTTCTGCCCCCAGTCTTGACCAGATCTCCCGGCTCAGTAATACGGGGAGCCGCTCGCCGCAGGCCCGCTCACAGACCCAGGCCAACACGTCGGTATCCACTGAGCGATACTCAAAGAACTGGCCATGTTCACGGTCTTTACTCAGCGACTTCAACAAACCATAAATGCTGTCAGGCGACTTTAGCTCTCCCCGTTCACGCCAACCCGAGGCGATATCCAACTGGATGAATTCAGCATCCGGATCCGTGTAGTCCTCCCTGAATCTCACTCCCGTGCGCATATCCAGCAGATCCTGTACCCGGGCGTCGCCATAACCGCTTGCCGAAAGCTCGGGCACATAGTGGCTGACACGCGCCTGGGGATCGATTCTGCCCTGGCCGATCAACCTGCCGACCAGGCTACCGACGACGGTCTTGGACACCGATTGCAACAGATGCAACGTGTGCGGCTGCATACCGTTGAAATACTGCTCCGAAACCACCTTGCCTTGATGAAGCACCAAAAAACCATCGGTGTAGCTATCGGTCAAGAAGGTCGCCAGATCGGTCTGCCCGCCGTCGACTCGCTGGAAACGTACGTCGTCCAGTGAGCGTTCGTTGCGCTCGAGTTCGGTGACCGGCCCGGGACTGCGATGAATAGCGGCCACCGGAAACAGCTGGCTCATGTGCTGGAACGACCAGCGGTTATAGGGCGGACTGTCCCAGTTATGCTGGGCGACTTGCTTTTCCCGGGGCGGCGGATAGCCCTGCATCAGCCTTAAGTCCTGATAACCAATGCCCGGGGCGGTCATGTCTTTTTTATTGTACATAGGGGTTCAGCTCTCATCGTTCAGAGGGTGGTGGCAAGAAAAGCGGTGGCCGTGATCCTGGGTCTCGACTGGCACCTCTCGGCGACAACGCTCACTGGCCCGCGGACACCGGGGCGCGAAGTGGCACCCGGCAGGCCGGTTCAAGGGGCTGGGGATCTCGCCACTCAGAACTTGCAACTGGTCACGACGTTCCGGGTCGATGGAGGGCACTGAATTGAGCAGCGCACGCGTGTAGGGATGACGCGGTCGGCCAAACACCTGCTCTACAGGCCCGGCCTCGACGATGCGCCCCAAGTACATCACCAGCACCTGCTGCGCCAGATACTCGACCGTCGCAAGGTCGTGGCTGATAAACAGGTAGCTCAGGCCATTGTCGGCCTGAAGCGTCTTGAGCAATTGCAGCACCTGGGCCTGGACCGACACGTCGAGCGCCGCCGTAGGCTCATCGAGGATCAGCAGTTTTGACTCCAGCGCCAGGGCCCGGGCGATAGCGATGCGCTGCAACTGGCCACCGGAGAATTCATGGGGATAGCGCTCCATGTGCTCCTCGCCCATCCCCACATTTGCCAGCAGCGTGAGAATGCGCGCGTGCAAGGCGCTACCGCGCAAACCAAAGGCAACCTTCAGCGGCTCGGCAACAATCGCCTTAATCGTCATTTTCGGGTTCAGCGAGGCGTAGGGATTCTGGAACACCATGCTCAAGCTCCTGCCCCGCGCCCTGGCATCAGTGGGCAGCGGCCGACCTTCGACCAGAATTTGCCCACTATCGGCTGGTAGCAGACTGAGCAAGGTCGCGGCCACCGTACTTTTTCCACAACCGGATTCCCCCACCAGCGCGACCGTCTCACCGACCTGCACCTCCAGGCTGATGTGGTCGATGGCGGTCACCGGGCCGTCGCGGGTGGCGAAGGTCTTGTGCAGCTGATTGACGCTTAGCAGTGCGGGCTGTTTGTCGTTATTCATAGCCGTTTACCTTTCAAAGAAGCCTCACACCTTGACTATCATGTTGTGGCAAGCTGCCCAGTGTTCCTTGCCGATGGCCACCCTCGGCGCAGCCTGATGGCAGCGTCCGGTGGCCCGCTCACAGCGCGGGTTGAAGGCGCAGCCTGCCGGCGGAGCCGCCATGTTCGGCACCTGCCCCGGGATGAAGCCCAGGGGCTGGGGTCCCTGCCCCAACTTTGGCACGGTGCCCATCAACTTCAGGGTGTAGGGGTGTGCAGGCCGCTTGAACACCTGGCCTACCGGACCGCTCTCCACCACTTCGCCGGCATACATCACCGCCACCCGGTCGCAGAGCGAAGCCACTACCCCCAGGTTGTGGGTGATAAACAGAATCGCCAGGTCCTGCTCCCGTGCCAGCTTGCGCAGCAGGGCGATGATCTGCGCCTGCACTGTGACGTCCAGCGCCGTGGTCGGCTCATCGGCGATCAGCAGTTTCGGCCGACAGGCCAGCGCCATGGCAATCACCACTCGCTGCAACTGACCGCCAGACATCTGGTGCGGGTACTTGGCTAGCGCCAGAGGGGGGTCGGGCATGCTCACCGCTTCCAGCGAGCTCAGCGCCTCGGCGCGGATTTGTGCCTTACTCAGTTGCCGATGGCAGCCGATGACATCGAACATCTGCCGCCCGACGGTGAAGAACGGGTTGAGCGCCTTCATCGGATTCTGAAAGATCATCGCCGCGCCACCGCCACGCAAAACCGCCAGCTGCGACGCCGACGCGCCGTTGACCTGCTGTCCGGCGACCCTGACACTGCCTTCCAGCCGAGCGGCCTCGGGCATCAATCCAAGGCAGGACATGGCCGTCAGTGACTTGCCCGAGCCCGACTCCCCCACCAATCCGAGGATCTCGCCGCGCCTTACCTGAAGGTCGATGCCGCGTACGGCCTTTACGGTCTTGAACAAACCAGGGAAGGACACCGTCAGCCCTTCCACTTCCAGCACCAGGTCTTGAGCTGCGTCGTTATTCGCAGCGGCGAGACGCTCAATAGTCGAATATTGCAAGGATTCGTCGATCATCAGCGTGTCCCCTTCTTTGGATCAAGCACATCGCGCAGCCCGTCACCTACCAGGTTGACAGCCAGCACCAGAACAAAAATCGCCACTCCGGGAAACAACACCGTCCAGGGATTCTCAAGTAACTGCGAGCGCGACGCCGCGGCCATCAGCCCCCATTCGATCATGGGCGGCTTGGCCCCCAGCCCGATAAAGCTCAGCGAGGCAGCGGCGAGAATGGTGTAACCAAAGTCCATGGAGCCCTGCACGATCACAGGCGTGGTCGCATTGGGCAGTACATGGCGAAGCAAGATACGGCAGTGACTGACGCCCATCGAACGCGCGGCATGGATATAGGTTTCTGACCGAACCCGCACTACCGCACCGCGCATGATCCTCGCGTACCAGGGAAACCAGGAGACAGCGAGCGCTAACATCGCGTTAGCCAATCCCGATCCCAGCGCAGCGGTGATAGCGATCGGCAACAACAGCGGCGGAAAGGCCAGGAACACATCTGAGAAACGCATCAGCAGCGTATCAACTCGACCACCGAAGTAACCGGAAACAAGCCCGATCGGAATCCCGATCAGCATCGCAATCAGAGTCACGCTCACTCCGATGATCAGCGAGGTGCGTGCGCCATAAAGCACCCGTGAAAGAATGTCGCGACCAAACTCGTCGGTGCCCATCCAGTGTGCCCAGTTGGGTGCCAGCAATTTCTGGGAAAAGACAATCTTGTTCGGTTCATAAGGTGCAAGCCAGGGGGCGAAGACTGCCGCCAGGATGATCAGCAGCAATAACAGCGCGCCGAATACAAACAACTTGTTATCACTGGCAAACGCCAGGGCCTTGATACGCCATGATGGAGCTCGCGGGGGCATGGACAGGGATACGTCTTGGATACTCATTGGACTCGCAACCTCGGATCAACAAGGTGATACAAGAGATCAACGATCAGGTTGATCGACAGATACGTCGTGGCCAGCACCAGGGTGGCGCCCATCACAGCGGGGAAATCATTCTGGGCAATCGAAAACACCACAAAGCCGCCCAGGCCAGGCCAATCGAAAATGAACTCAACGACTACCGCACCACCGAGCAGGTAACCGAAGGTCAGGCCCACCACTGTCAGGAGCGGAATCATTGTCGCCTTCAGGGCATAGGCGTAATGGATACGCCACTTGGGTACACCGTAAGAAACGGCCGTACGGATGTACTCCTCGGATAGCACCTCCACCATCATGTTGCGGGTGATCCGGGTGACAGTGGCCAAGGTCACGATGACCAGGGTGAGCACGGGTAGCGTCAGGTGTTTGATGGCGCTCCACAGTGCTACGAAATTACCGGCCAGCAGAGTGTCGATCAGGTAAAAGCCTGTCACACGCTCAAAGGGGGTATCGAGAAGAATGGAAGCATCGATACGTCCTTGCAGGGGCAGCCAGTTGAGCTTGCCGTAGAACAGCAACTGCAAGCCCATGGCCAGGATGAAAACTGGAAACGCCGTCCCGGCGATGGACCCCGCTCGAGCCGTATTGTCGACCACTGAGTTCTGCCGCGCCGCTGAGATGACACCGATCGGCACCCCCAGCAGCACCACCCAGAACATCGCCAGGAATGTCAGTTCAAACGTCGCACCAACCCGCCTGACCACTTCCTCCACCACCGGCCGCCCGGTGCGCAGACTAGTGCCAAAATCACCTCGCAGAAGATCGCCGATGTAATTGAAGTATTGGATCGGCAGAGGCTTATCCAACCCCAGTTTTTCCCGTGCGACGGCAATCTGTTCCACCGTGGGGTGGTTCCCCAGCATCATTTCTACCGGGGAACCCGGAAGAGCTCGGCTCAGGACGAAGGTGATGGTCAACACTCCCAAAAGAATGAAGAACATCACTATCAATCGCTGAGCTATATACTTCGCCATTTGGAATACCCCTTGTGGCTAAAAAACTTGACCCTGACTTCTTACGCTCTACATAAAAACCCCAAAAGCGGATTAACCCTTGAGGCAATGACCTGGCAAATTAACTAACTGCCCGGTAATCGATTTACATGGCAAATCAGGTATTACGCGTACCACTTCATCAAGGACGACTCAGCAATCAGCGATTCAGGTTGTAGTAGAGAATCGCCTCATAAGCAGGATTCAGGCTCCTTTCCATACCCTTGATGTCTTTGCGGGAGACGCGGGTCTGCTGCATGTCGGCGTACCAGATCGCAGGGGCGTCCTTGACCAGTTGCTGCTGGGCCTGCATGTACTTTTCAGCGGACCGGGCCCGATCACTGCCTTCTAGCGCCACCGCCTCTTCGATCAACCGATCAAAGCTTGGGTTGCTGTAGTGAGACAGATTGAATAGCGTGGTTTTCTCGGTATGGAACTCACCGAAAAGCCAATCGCTGGGTGTCGGATACGTCGGCCACCAAGCCATGGATTGCAGGTTGGGAGCGGTATCCAGCTTCTTGGCCTTATCCCAGATCACACCCCACTCGCCGGGGCGTAACTCCACCTCAACGCCCACCTGAGACGCCGTCGCCTGGAACAGTTCAGCAGCGTGCGAATAGACGCCACTGATGTACTGCATCGAGACCTTCCAGTCCTGCTTGGGTACACCGGAGGCTTCCAACAATTGTCGGGCTTTATCCAGATCGTAAGAGGCCATAGGCACGCTGGCATGCCCCCAGATACTGGTGGGCAAAGGCCCCTTGGGAACGCTGCCGTAGCCATGCAAAATATCTTTGGTGACACTTTCATAGTCCCAGAGGTACTGCAGCGCCTGACGAAATGCCAGGTTGTTCGTAGGGTACTTCTGGGTATTGATCAAAAACTGGAAGTTCTTCCACGAAGGTGCGGTGCTCACCTTGATGGAGGGGTCCTCTCCCAACACCTTGAGCTGATCAAGAGGGATATCCCAAGCGACACCGGCCTCGCCATTTTTGATCATCTGGGTACGAGTGGCGGCTTCGGACACGACCTTGACGATGACCCGATCAAACTGCCCTTCTTTCCAACCTCCCCAGTAGCCATCGAATCGCTCAAGCACCACTTGCTGGCCCTGTTCGACCTGCCCAAGTTTGTAGGGACCGGTACCGATGGCGTTGGGAGCCATCATCCAGTCATGCCCTTTCTCCACCGCCGCCGGGGCAATGATGTAAGCGGCATACTGACCTGCCGCGATCAGATTGGCCGGAGTGGGACTCTTGAACTTGAGCACTACCGTATCGTCAGCGAGGGCCTCGACGGTATCCAGACCGTTCCATACAAATGCAGCGCCCTGTTTCAGCTGCTTGACGTAATCAATGGACTTTTTGACCGCTGCGGCATTGAAGGCCGAACCGTCATGAAATTTAACGCCGTGCCGCAGCTTGAAGGTCCAGGTCTTGCCGTTGTCGCTGCTTTCCCAGGACGTGGCAAGCCCGGGGGAAAACTCCTCAGCACTGCCTGGCGCGTTATATACCACTAGTGTCTCGTAGATATTGCCCAGCACCCGCACTTCCTCCGAAAAAGCCGAGGCTGGATCCCAATCCTTGAAAGAGGCTCGATCAGCGACAACCAAGGTATTGTTTGCCGCATACACCAAACCACTGGTCAACGGCGCGGTAACGGACAGCGCCATCAACCCCGCCATCAAGGTTCTTTTTAACTTCATCGGTGTTCCTCTTATTTTTATGGTGGGCGCAGCGGATCACTTGTAGAAACAGGCACTCATTCAACTGGAATGAATGATGTGATTGGCCGTTAACGAAACTGACTATTGAGTGGGGTATGACATTATTGATCTGACGCACGGCCAGCTCAATTTCGCGAGCACGAAGAAAAAAACGCCAGGTGACGCCCAGAAGCGTCACCTAGCGTCTATTTTTAAAAAAGACTAAAACAGCGGAGGGACAAGGTTGAACTCGCCTTCTGGTGGATGCACCAGCAGCCGCGCCCTCACCTCATTGGGAATCTCAGGGGCATCAATCGGAAAACAGCTGCAACTGGTGAGAGCGTTACGCATGTCGATCGACTCGCCCAGGTACTCAAATACAATATGGGCACCAAAAGGACGGCGGAAATTGTCACCCGAAACGCCGAGTACCAAGCCGTTTAGAAAACGGAAACGACTGCGGTAGGAGGGATAAATCGCTGACCAGATATACCCCCGGGACGAGAGGTACTCGCGCTCGACGATGTAAATCAGATCCGATGAGGCAAAGCAGAACCCACGATATTTATTGATGCCGAAACTCTTCAGCTGGTCATCGCCCAACCTCATCCGCTCGTAGGTTTTACTCAGGATCTTTTCGCCGGAGCGGGTCAAGCGGGTAATCGACTTGATCACCTCCCCCGGCGCGGAAGGCGACATCAAATAGACAAAGTAATAACCCTGGTACTTCGACAACGCCTGCGCGGAGCTCGGGAAAAAATCGGCTGGTACCGCACTGTCCGACTCTCGCGCCGTGCGTTGCCTGTTGAGCAGAGCGCGGAAGGATTCATGCTCGGAGAATATTTCCTCCTCATCCACCCCAAAAAAAGTGCAGATCTTGCGCAGGGTAAAGGACGAGGGCGTCGCTTGCGCCCCCAAGTATTTGTTGAACTGCTGGCGGTTGATATCAAGGGAGCGGCACACCTTCGCCACCGACTTATAATATCCGCAGAGAAGGCGCAAGTTTTGACTGAAGTCTTGCATCGACTGGGATGAACTGGAACTGACCATAAAGAGTATTCCTAACGCCAGAATTGACAACATGCTGAACTAATCGTCGCTTGGGGTCACGGCTTCAAAAGCTCAGTGCAAGACAGTGCCTGAAAGTGGCGCAGAAGCTTGGCATTGCCAACCCGTGATCGACGCGAGCATTGAGCCCGACCATAGCGACCAGGTGAGGAAATATTCAACAAATACACAAGCTTATCCAGCGAAATCCCTTAACTGCGGTCTCTGCACTGCAGAGACTCCAATCACTGGATTCGTCACCGTTAAAATGATCTCCGTCGATGACTTGGCAGCCTTGATCCGGTCAATCATTAGCTCGAGGTTTTTCCGCGCTTGTTCGACAGTGGTACTTGATTCGTCGCCGAATGCCGTAGCGAAATCCCTGCAAAGCAATTCGGCTCTCTCGAGGAATCAGGTGCGCTTTGCGCCTTTGTCTGCAGCAGTCACGCTGGCTATCTGACCGGACAGAATCTGTTAATCGATGGAAGGCTTCCGACAACGGCCAGATGTTGACCGTGGTGCATCCGGGCATACGTTCGAGCATGCCGGCTGAGCTGAGTGGGTATAAGGAAAATGGCAGGGGCGGCTGGATTCGAACCAACGCATGGCAGGATCAAAACCTGCTGCCTTACCGCTTGGCGACGCCCCTGTATCTGTTGCGACGAGTGCCCGGCACTCTCTTCTTGATTTTGCAGCTTGCGAGCAACATCGAGATGTTGCTGCCTTACGCTATAAGCCCTGTAAGGGCCTCTGCAAGATGCGCGGGAATTTATCAACTTTCGCTTCGCCTGGGAAGACCAAAAACAAAAAATTTGCTTTAGAACAGTCACTTACTGTTGATCCAGGTTAGATCCATTCCTCTCCAGGTCTTTTGAGTTTTCCAGCAGTACCACGAAGGTTGCCGGTGACAGTTCCGGCCCCGGCATGTCAAGCATCAGGTTGCGAGTGGAAAATCGAGATAGTCATTTTCGATACTGGAAAAGGAAAAAGGCCCTGGACGTCAGGGCTCGGCGGATAAATGAAGCAACTGTAACGAACCTAATCGGTGACAAACAAATCCCCGACCATTACAATTTGATTAACATCGACCGTTTTAGGGTACTGGCAATTCCATGGAAAACAAGACTGCACGATTAACGGTGCTCATTGATCCCGTCAAGAAAAAAGCGCTTGAAGAGCTGTGCGCGTCTCAGGATCTGACGCCCTCTCAGGTCGTTCGTCAGCTTATTCGGGACTATCTGGAGACGCATGGCGTGTCCTACGCCACCAAAAGCAAAACTGCGGCCAATGGTAAGTGATTCATCTGCGCATGAGCGGGCACGTCGAATGCCTGCTCATCGCTCCTTCTACTCTCTTGCACCTAATCTCTAGCCTTGGGGCTTGTCGATCTCGGCGTAGCTGCCCAGTGCACCACTGAAGTCAGCATGATAATGCTGTGAGCCGAGTGCCTGAAGAACCCCTGCCTTGTCGAGCTTGCCAAGGACTTTTTCGTTGGCTTCACACAACTTCACGACGATGCTGCGTTTACGCAGCTGCTCAATCACTTCGAGCAGCGTTTGTAAGCCCGTGATATCCATGAACGGCACCCGCTTCAGACGAATTATCAACGTTCCGGGATCGGTGTGCGTCTGAGCCAAAACGCGCTCAAAGGTTTCTGCTGCGCCAAAGAAGAGGGGTCCCTCAATGGTGTAAACCAAAACACCAGGTGGAAGATGTACATGCCCATTCATGCGCAACTCTGCCTCCAGCTCTTTTTCGACCATTAACTGCACCCCTACAGATGCAGCCATCCGACGCATGAACTGCAGCATGGCGAGAATGACCCCGATATTCACTGCAATCGCCAGATCGCTGAAAACGGTCAGGCTGAAAGTGATTAAAAGGATCGCAACGTCCGCTTTTGGGGCTCGTTTGACCATGCGTTTGAAGTGCTTCAGTTCGCTCATGTTGTAAGCGACCACGAATAAGATCGCAGCCAACGCGCACAGCGGGATATCCGAAGCCAGAGGTGCCAGGAAGAGGATCAATAAGATCAACGTGACGGCGTGCGCAAAACCCGCAATGGGGCTGTTGCCACCGTTGCGGATGTTGGTCGCTGTTCGAGCGATCGCGCCTGTCGCAGCAAAGCCACCAAACAGAGGAGTGACCAGGTTGGCAATACCTTGTCCGATTAACTCCTGATTGGAGTCATGTTTGGTGCCGGCCATCCCGTCGGCGACAACAGCAGACAACAGCGACTCGATCGCCCCCAGCATCGCGATCGCGAACGCAGGACCAATCAATTCAATGATCTGCGGCAGCGTTATTTCAGGAAGGCCAATGCTGGGCAGTCCTTGAGGAATTCCCCCGAATGCACTCCCGATCGTTGCCACTCCATCGAATTGAAAACAGGAATGCAACGCTGTCACAACGACCATGGCAATCAGAGGACCAGGAACACGCCTTACGCCTGGTACTTTAGGCGCGAGTATCACCAACAGCAGGCTCAAAAGGGCTAATAGGGTCGTGGGCACATGGAGGCCGGGCAGAGCCTGGATGAGGTGCCAAAGCCGCTCATGAAAATGGTCGCCACTGATTTTCGGCAAGCCCAAAAAGTCTTTCCACTGCCCGACCCAAATGATCACACCAATGCCGGCGGTGAACCCAGCGATCACGGGATCGGGAATGAACTTGATAAGTGCGCCAAGCTTGGTGATGCCGAGCAGTAACAATATTGCACCGGCCATCATCGTCGCGATCTGCAAGCCATCAACACCGTATTTAGCGGTCACACCCGCCAAAATGACAATGAATGCCCCTGTCGGGCCAGCTATCTGAAGACGGCTCCCTCCGAAGAGCGAAACCAAGAGACCAGCGATAATGGCGGTGTAAATCCCTTGCTCAGGTTTGACGCCCGAGGCGATGGCAAATGCCATGGCCAAGGGTAGCGCCACGACGCCGACGATGACCCCCGAGACGATATTTCGAAGCCAATGCTCGCGCCCTAACAAGCCCGCTTTCCATGCTTCTCGTATGGCAATCATGACTAGCCTCGCCTTGGTGACATGTGCATACTATTCACACATAGTGATAATAGTAAAGCAATTGGCCTAGCCTCATACGACACCAGCGACACTGTAGATTCAGTGTCGAGAGCGCATAAACATATGCCCGGAGCCCCCGAATGAAACGCGCAGACGTCAAAACCAAACACGGTGAAGGCATGCACTTCGACACGCATGTGATAGCCAACCCGGCCAATACGCACGAGTGGATCATTCTTTTCAAAAAGGAGGCTGGGAGAAGCTATTTCCTGGTCAATGACAACGAGGAAATTGAGTCATTTGGACACCTCGATGAACTGATCCGCGAGCTTCGAGAGCTGGGTATCAAGTCCGCCGAAGTTCATTTCTGATTGTTCCACTTCCAACACCTGAACTGTTGCCTGTTGGTTGATGCCCGGCTGACCAGGTTTTATCGCGCTCGGTGCTGGAGCACAAAGGTGTCCAGGGCAAAGCCAGAAAACCTTTCATCCAGGGCTCTCGAACAGCATTGCCGGGTACCTCTCTCAGCGCCTTTGTCATTGCCTGCTCCCCTTTCGCTCCCCGCTATTTCGATCACCGCCTTCATTTGAGCCACGTCCATCACTTCAGCGTCTTGACGCTGGGGACATTCGAGCGCGCAAAAAAATGGCCACACGAGGTGGCCTAAGACGGGTTCAAGCATAGGAGGATCTCTATTGACCAACAGATACAGGCCCACCCTGAAGTCTCAGGGCCAATAGAATGGGTCCGCTGGCTGACAAACCCCTTCATCAGCAGCGTTCAGCCGGCAATTTGATCCTGGTCTGTGGGTCAGGACCTCGTTGCCTCGCATTATAATAGTGTTAACATGCGATTGTAATCAATGTCTAATCAGGTGATCGCATGACTACCGACTTCAAGAAGGCTGCACTGGATTACCACGAATTCCCAACCCCAGGAAAAATCAGCATCGCGCTGACCAAGCCCGCCGACACAGCCGCCCAACTCGCACTGGCCTACAGCCCAGGCGTAGCGGAGCCCGTACGCGAAATTGCGAAGAATCCAGAGAATGCCTACCGCTTCACCGGTAAAGGAAATCTGGTGGCCGTGATCACCAACGGCACGGCCATCCTGGGCCTCGGCAATCTAGGCCCCTTGGCCAGCAAGCCGGTCATGGAAGGCAAAGCATTGCTGTTCAAGCGTTTCGCCGGAATCGATTCGATCGATATCGAAGTCAATGCCGAGAGCTCCCAGGCCTTTATCGAGACTGTCGTGCGCATTGCCGACACCTTTGGCGGCATCAACCTGGAAGACATCAAAGCGCCTGAGTGCTTTGAAATCGAAGCAGCACTGATCGAACAGTGCAGCATCCCGGTCTTCCACGACGACCAACACGGTACGGCCATCGTCACGGCCGCCGGCATGCTCAATGCACTTGAGATCCAGGGCAAAACCCTGGGGAATGCGAGAATTGTTTGCCTCGGCGCCGGTGCCGCCGCCACTGCTTGCATGCGCCTGCTGCTTAGTCTCGGCGCTCAGAAAAGCAACCTGTACATGGTCGATCGTGTCGGTGTTATCCACTCCGCTCGGGAAGGCCTCAATCAATACAAAGCACAGTTCGTCAACGACGGTGGCCCTCGTACGCTGATGGAAGCCATGACCGGTGCTGACGTGTTTGTCGGCCTGTCTGGAGCCAATCTCCTCCCGGCAGAAGCATTGGCAGCGATGGCACCTGACCCGATCGTGTTTGCCTGCTCGAACCCGGACCCTGAAATCAGCTACGAGCTGGCCATGGCCACACGTGATGACCTGATCATGGCGACCGGTCGCTCTGATTACCCGAACCAGGTCAATAACGTTCTGGGCTTTCCGTTCATTTTCCGCGGGACGCTGGATGTTCGCGCAACCCGGATCAACGAAGCGATGAAAATTGCGGCGGTGGAAGCACTGCGCCAATTGGCCAAAGAGCCGACGCCTGTGGAAGTGCTGCAAGCGTTCAACGTCGATAAGCTTGAGTTTGGGCGCGATTACATCCTACCCAAAGCGCTCGATGCTCGCCTGCTCGGAGCAATAGCCGGCGCAGTGGCCAAGGCGGCTATCGACACCGGCGTTGCGAAGCTGCATTACCCGGCGCACTACCCGCTTTAAGCTTTTGCTCCTCATATGCTTGAGACAAAGGTGAATAAATGCCGATCAAATATGTCAGGAGTCTCACCGGGCGAAGGCGTACCACCACCGCAAACCGACATCTTGGGTTTGCCTTGGCCTTCGTCGCGGGAGCAACCAACGCTGGCGGTTTCCTGGCAGTGCATCAGTACACCTCACACATGACGGGCATCGTCTCTTCGATGGCAGACAACAGTGTGCTGGGCGCCTACGACCTGATGCTTGGTGGCGCCGGCGCCTTGTTGTCTTTTCTGGTCGGGGCTGCGTGCTCTGCGGCCATGGTCAATTACTCCCGACGCAGACGGATGCACAGTGAGTTTGCAGTGCCACTTTTGGTCGAGGCCTTTCTGCTTATCTGCTTTGGCTTTCTGGGCGCCCAACTATCCACAGTGGATGGTTTGTTCGTATCAGTCACCGTGATGCTCCTGTGTTTCATCATGGGGCTACAAAACGCGGTGATCACCAAAATCTCAAAAGCCGAAATCCGCACGACACACATCACCGGCATCATCACGGACATCGGAATTGAGTTGGGAAAACTCTTTTACTGGAATGCCGCCAGCACATCGACACACCCAAAAGTTCTCGCCAATCGGACCCGGCTCAAAATACTGATACTGCTGGCGCTAAATTTTTTCTTCGGCGGCGTGATGGGGGCATTTGGGTTCAAGCACATTGGTTACATCTCAACCGTACCGCTCGCGATGGTACTGGTGACGCTGGCAATCGTGCCTGCCTTTGATGACGTCAGGCTTTTTGTCCGCCGCGTCATGCGAAAGTGAGCCAATGACTTTTGCTGAGCGCGCCTGCCGCAAACATTAACATTGTATGTTAATGTCATGCGCATATTCGTGACACCAGTCTCAATCACCCAATCAATACAGCAGGCTGACAAAGCTCTGTTAAGGAAGAGACCATGAGCAGAACAATCGCAATCATCAAGGGCGACGGCATCGGCCCCGAGATCATGCAAGCGACGCTACGCGTACTCGACGCCCTTGACTGCAATCTTCGCTACGACTTCGTTGAGGCCGGCCTGGAGGCGTTGCAGCAACATGGACAGCTGATGCCACCCGCCTCTATCGATACGATCGCCAAACATGGCATCGCACTTAAAGGCCCTCTGACGACACCGATTGGCCGTGGGTTCTCATCGATCAACGTTCACCTTCGCCGCCATTTCGATCTCTACGCCAATGTCCGACCAGCGATCAGTTTCCCGGGGACCCGTTCGCGCTTCGAAGATATCGACATCATCACGGTGCGCGAAAATACCGAGGGAGCTTACTTACCCGAAGGACAGAGTATTTCAGAAGACGGCGAAGTCGCTTTGGCGAGCATTCGCGTAACACGCACAGCCTCCGAACGCATCGTGCGATACGCGTTCGAGCTGGCTCGTAGCAAAGGACGCAAGAAAGTTACCGCGGTGCACAAGGCCAATATCATCAAGTCTTGCTCCGGTTTGTTTCTTGAGGTTGCGCGTGAGGTCGCTGCGGACTTTCCGGAAATCGAATTCCACGAAATGATCGTCGATAACGCCTGTATGCAGTTGGTAATGAATCCCCATCAATTCGATGTCATTGTCACCACCAACCTGTTTGGCGACATCCTTTCAGACTTGTGCGCAGGCCTGGTGGGTGGATTGGGCTTGGCGCCCGGGTCTAACATCGGCGCCGATGCGGCCATCTTTGAAGCGGTCCACGGCTCGGCACCGGACATCGCTGGCAAGAACATCGCGAACCCTTGTGCGTTGTTGTTGGCTGCCGCGGACATGCTTGATTATCTGGGCATGGTGGACAAGGGGACACGCATTCGTACCGCTATCCGCGTTGTTTTGGAAACCGCCCGCGATCAGGTAACACCGGATATGGGGGGAACCGGAACGACCGAGTCCTTCGCTGACGCCCTGGTGGCCTACTTGCGTGACTAGATAGACGTATTCGCCAGCTCAGTCAGAGCTGGCGTTTTATATCTGTTCCCACTGGGCCGAGAGCAAAAGGTCCATGGTGATCACCGTCCAGCCAAAACAAGGGCAACACATTAATTACTTACTGCAGTTTCCGTTACCGGTTGCCGGCACTGCATACGGGTACATATGTGGAGCTTCTATACGCTGTTTCAGCTTTGCCGCGTAGTCCTTTGCACCCTGCTCATTGCGGAACTGAATTCGCCGGGTTCCTACACACACGGACCATAGATCTTCACTCTGACTAGACAGATGTTCGACCCTGACAGACATGACGACACTCCAAGGAAAAATAATTCACAAATGAATTTCAGCCACCTTGATGCCGATTTCACGCAGCTCATGAATCAAATCATCAAGGTGTCGGAAGGGTTCAATTTCTTCGTTGTCATTGACCAGGAAAAAGCTTCTTCCTGCTTCCTTTTTAAAGAAGGCGATCCACTCCTGGGTGTTGGCCGGATTGGCAATCAAATGGGTGTCAAACTGAATGCCTTCAGCGTGTTTGATTTTTACGTCCTCACGTTTCATGCAGCTCTCCAAGCGCTCAAATCTTGCTGTTCTCATGCGTGATTTTGCCTCCCGGCAGCTGAGCAAAAGACGTCGCCTGCCTGAGGCAAGGTCGAGCAGATTGCCTTTCTATTATCACTGCATGATAATATTATGCACATATGCACCCTCGGAGGCTAGTCATTAGCAGAACCACCGTCTTTTGATTTACCGCGTACGGTTTCTGAATTTTAGGGACGAAAGTCATCATGCGAAAAACAGAAATTAAGCTGTGTGTCCCGCTCAATGCGCCAACACTGGCGCCCGGGCAGCGATTGTTGGTTTGCCTTGAGCAATGCGTCGTCGTCCAGCAGAGAGAAACAAAAATCTATCAGGTTGTTTTTGACTGCAAAGCACCTAAGACAACACGAATTCTTTGGACAGAGGACGAGTGGATTTTCATCGGCAGGCACAAGCAAAATGCTGAAAAAGATCCTTCGCTGGCAACATTTGTATCAGCACTTAAAACTGAATAGAGGGTTTCCTGCATAATGCTAGAAATAACTATTCGCGCAGGGCATTAACTGCTTCAAGCCGCTTAACGCCGATTCTTCAGCTTGATTTCGGCTTCATGACTTTCCAGAACTTTGCGTTTCTCCCTCCTCAGGCGTCCTGCCGACGATGCATTAGAAAATGACTGATGTCGTGCCAGGTGACCAAGAGGATGGCGCACATGGGATTTCTTGGCTTCTCACTGTGCAATCTCTTGCTTGGGGCATCCTGAACCTCCAACCGAGTTGTCGATGGTGCATACCAGAGTGACGACCATCCGTCATGACAGCTATCTGTCATGTATTGACTTTATGCCAGAAAACACGCATTTTCTTTCGTGAGCGCTGAAAAACAACAGGAAGCAGCCTTGAGCCAGCCGATCAAACAACGCCTTGAAAGCAGTCTTTCAACCGCCGCCGCTTCCGGTCGGGCGATTGCCAATTACATGCTGGCCAACCTCTATGAACTGCCGTTCCAGACTGCCGCTGATATTGCCGCGAAATTGAACGTCAGTGAGTCCAGTGTGGGGCGCTTCTGTCGCTCCCTCGGATACAGCCACTTCAAAGATCTGAAAAACGACCTCAAGGTCGACCTGGGCGATGGACCATGGCTGGTGGGCGATCGCTTGCAGGAGTTTCGCCATCAAGCCAGCCAGGGTCCTCAAGGCCTGCCGCGCAGCTTCGAGTTGGAAGTCGCGGCCCTGGTTAAGGTTTACGAATATAGCCTCACCCCGACCTGGCACAGCGTCAGCCTGCGCCTGGCCACCCGGCGCAAGGTGTTCGTCGCCGGGTTCCAGACAGAGCGTGGCATCGCCGCATCCATGGTGCATCTGTTGCAGTACCTGCGCGATGACACACACTGGGTCGACGGTGCCGCCGGGCATTACGCCGACGTGTTGCTCAGTGCCCCCGAAGACAGTGCGCTGGTGGTGTTCGAAGCCCGCCGCTATTCCCGCCACGCCTTGACCCTGTGCCGCAAGGCCCGCGATGCCGGAATCCCTGTGACGCTGATCACCGACACCTTTTGCGACTGGGCCGAACAGAACGCCGATGAAGTGTTCCGCGTGCCCACCGAGTTCAACCTGTTCTGGGAATCGACAGCGGCGATGCTGTCGCTGGTCCACCTGCTGGTCAACGACGTCTGCAAACAGCTGGGTCCCGAGGTCGAAAAGCGTCTTGAAGCCATCGCGGCCTTACATAACGAGTTCGTTGGATACACATCATCACCAAACTCAAAACAATAAAACGAGGTGCTGGATGAAACACGTCATTCGCTTTGCCGGTGTATGCGCAATGGTCCTGGCCGGGGCCACCAGTGCGCAGGCTGAAGTACTGAAGATTGCTACCGAAGGCGCTTACCCGCCGTTCAACTACGTTGACTCGGACAACAAGTTGCACGGTTTCGATGTGGATATCGCCAATGCATTGTGCGAACGCATGAAAGTGCAGTGCAGCATCGTCGCCCAGGACTGGGAAGGGATTATCCCGGCGCTAATGGCGAAGAAATACGATGCGGTCGTGGCTTCGATGATCGCCACCGATGAGCGCAAGCAGAAAATCGATTTCACCCGGCACTACTACCGAACCCCCCTATCCGTGGCGGTATCCAAGGACTCGGACATCACCGACGCCCAGACCAACTTCAAGGGCCGCACGATCGGTGCCCAGTCATCCTCGACCCAGGCCATCTATGCCGAAGATCATTACGGCCCAGCCGGCGCCGACGTGAAGCTCTACCCTACCCTCGATGAAGCCAACAGCGACTTGGCGACTGGCCGGATCGACGGGGTGATTGCCGACAAATTCCCGCTGCTGGCCTGGGTCGACAGCACTGGCAAAGACTGCTGCAAGATCATCGGCGACGTCAACGGCACCACCGCAGATGCCTCGATCGCGGTGCGCAAAGGTGACGATGTCCTGCGCGAGCGCTTCAACAAGGCGCTGGATGAGATCGTTGCCGACGGCACCTATAAGAAGATCTCCAGTCGCTACTTCGCCTTCGATATCTATTGATCTCCCGAGCCCTCAGGCGCGCCTGAGGGTCGTTACTTGCCGACAGGTTGAACCGCCCTCATACACGGGTGCGGCGAGGCCGTGCGAGCTTAATTTACCGAGAGGGTTCGAGCATGTTCGAAAACCTGTCATTGCTGTCCTTCGCCAGTGGCGGCTGGGGTTCGGCCTTGCTGGCCGGTGCACTGGTGACCATTGTCCTGGCCCTGAGCTGCCTGCCGATTGGTCTGCCGCTGGGCTTGGGCGTGGCCTTGGCCGCCCGCTCACGACGTCGCTGGTTGCGCTCCCTGAGCACGGTGTTTGCCACTGTGTTCCGCGGACTGCCCGAGCTGCTGACCCTGCTGATAATCTATTACGGCTGCCAGATCGGTGCGCAGAAACTGTTGGCCGCGATGGGCTACGAGGCCGAAGTCGCGATCAACCCCTTCGTCGCCGCGATGATCGCCTTCAGTCTGGTGTTCGCCGCGTTTTCCAGCCAGATCTGGCTGGGCGCCTTCAAAACCGTGCCCAAGGGACAGTTCGAAGCTGCAGCCGCCCTGGGCCTGTCCCGACGCACAACCTTTACCAAGGTGGTACTGCCGCAATTGGTACGCATTGCGTTGCCGGGCCTGTCGAATAACTGGCTGTCGCTGCTCAAGGACACCTCGCTGGTGTCGACCATCTCCCTGGTCGACCTGATGCGCCAGACCAACCTGGCGGTCAGCGTCACCAAGGAACCGATGCTGTTCTACACCGTGGCTTGCTTTGGCTACCTGTTTTTCTCGGCCATTTCCGGCCGCCTGTTCCAGTTCCTGGAGCAGTATTTCAGCCGCCATCAACGGAGCGTTCGCCCATGAGCTTCGATGAATTGCAAAATCTGTTCCTCAGCCCTGACTTGTTGGAGCGTTACGGTCCCCGCTTCATCGACGGTCTGTTGGTGACTGCCAAGCTGGTGGCCATTTCCTTCACCCTTGGCGCCCTGCTTGGTCTGCTGATCGCCTTGGGCCGGTTGTCGAGTAACCGCTTTATCAGCCGTTTTACCGGCGTCTACGTGTATTTCTTCCGCGGTTCGCCGCTACTGGCACAGCTGTTCATGCTCTATTACGGCCTGGGATCGTTCAAAGGCTTCTGGCAGGACGTGGGTATGTGGTGGTTCTTCCGTGACGCCTGGTTCTGCACGCTGCTGGCCTTCACCCTGAACACCGCGGCTTATCAGGCCGAGATCTTGCGCGGCAGCATCCTGGCCGTGACCCAAGGCCAGCGCGAGGCCTCGAAAGCCCTCAGTCTGTCGCGCTGGACCACCTTTCGCAAAGTCATCCTGCCGCAGTCGCTGCTGGTCGCCATTGGCCCGCTGGGCAATGAACTGATTCTGATGATCAAGGCCAGCGCCATTGCCTCGCTGGTGACCATCTACGACTTGATGGGAGTGACCAAGCTGGCCTTCTCGCGCAGTTTCGACTTCCAGATCTACCTCTGGGCCGCCGTGCTCTATCTGCTGATTGTGGAAGTCGTGCGCCGCAGCCTGAAAGCGCTCGAGGGCCGCCTCGGCCGTCACCTGCAGTAAACCCATTTTTCTCGGGCTGCCGTGCGCGCCCTGCATCAGGGATATACCATGCATTGCGAAACCATCGTTCTGGGCGCAGGGATTGTCGGCGTCAGTACCGCACTTCAGTTACAGGCCCGTGGCCGTAAGGTCGTGCTCATCGACCGCCAGCAGCCAGGTAACGGCACCAGCCACGGCAATGCCGGGCTGATCGAGCGCGCCAGCGTAATTCCCTACGCGTTCCCGCGCCAGCTGTCGAGCCTGTTGCGCTACGCGGGCAACCAGCAGTCGGACGTGCGCTACAGCCTGAAGTACCTGCCCAAGGCCAGTCCATGGCTGCTGCAGTACTGGCGATACTCCGGGACCAAGGGCTTGGCCGCCGCAACCCGGGCCATGCTGCCGTTGGTGGAGCACTGCGTCAGCGAACACGACCTGCTCTCTGCACCGGCTGGCATGGATCACCTGATCCAGGCCAGTGGCTGGGTCGAGGCCTACAACTCTCCACCGGCGTTTGCCAAGGCCCAACGCGACGCTGCTGCGCTCATGGACTATGGCCTGAATTATGAAATCCTCGACCGCGACCAGATGCATGCCCGTCAACCGGGCTTGCACAGCAGCGTGGTCGGCGGCATTCACTGGCTGGACCCCAAGACTGTCAGCGACCCCGGCGGCCTGACACGCGGCTATGCCGAACTGTTCATCAAACGCGGCGGCATGTTCGTCCTGGGTGACGCCCTGTCCTTGCGCCAGCGCGTGGGTAAATGGGAAGTGCAGAGCGAACAGGGCCTTGTGATTGCAGACGAAGCCGTGGTCGCCCTCGGCCCGCAAGCCCGGGGCATTTTCGAGCCACTAGGGTATGACATTCCACTGGCGATCAAGCGCGGTTATCACATGCACTATGCCGCCCTGCCTGGCACGCGCTTGCAACAACCGCTGCTTGACCCGGTGGGCGGTTATGTCCTGGCACCGATGGTTGGCGGCATTCGCCTGACCACCGGGATCGAGTTCGCCGACAGCCAGGACCCGGTCAACGAAATCCAGCTACGTCGCTGCGAAGCGCTGGCGCGCGCCTTCTACCCGCTGGGCGAACGCCTGGATGCCGAGCCTTGGCTGGGACGCCGTCCATGCTTGCCGGACATGTGCCCGGTGATCGGCCCGGCGCCACGACACAAAGGTTTGTGGTTCAACTTCGGGCATGCCCACCATGGCCTGACCCTCGGCCCGGTCTGCGGCCGTCTGCTGGCCGAGTTGATGACCGGTGCCGCCCCCTTTACCAACCCTGCCCCGTACAGCGCCGAGCGCTTTAACTAATTGCCGGAGACAAGACCATGCATGCCCTCTCTGCCCGTGTAGACACTCCGCTCGCCGCAAGCCCGGACACCCGTAAGGTGGTGGTTGATATCGCCGGCTTGAACAAGTTCTATGGCGCCTTCCATGTGCTGCACAACATCGATCTGAAAGTGCGCGAAGGCGAGCGCATCGTGCTCTGTGGGCCTTCCGGCTCCGGAAAATCGACGCTGATCCGCTGCATCAACCGCCTGGAAATCGCCGAAAAAGGCCGCATTCTGGTCAACGACACCGACTTGGCCCAGACCAACCGCGAGGCCGCCAAGGTCCGCAGTGAAATTGGCATGGTGTTCCAGCATTTCAATCTGTTCCCGCACATGAGCGTGCTCGATAACTGCACCCTTGCCCCGATTTCGGTGCGTGGCCTGAGCCGCAAGAAGGCCGAGGAACTGGCCCAGCACTTCCTGCAAAAAGTCGGTATCGCCAGCCAGGCCAGCAAGTACCCCAGCCAGCTCTCGGGGGGCCAGCAACAGCGCGTGGCCATCGCCCGGGCATTGTGCATGGAACCCAAAATCATGCTGTTCGACGAACCCACCTCGGCGCTCGACCCGGAGATGGTAAGCGAAGTGCTGGATGTGATGGTTAACCTGGCCGGCAGCGGTATGACCATGCTCTGCGTGACCCACGAAATGGGCTTTGCCCGGCAAGTGGCCGAGCGCGTGCTGTTTCTCGACGGCGGCCGGATCATTGAGGACGCACCGCCTCAGGACTTCTTCAGCGCCCCGAACAGCGAGCGGGCCAAGGCCTTTCTTGCGCAAATTTTACACTGAGGCCACATAAGAGCACGGCTTGCCTGCGATGGCTGTGCCGTCCATACGCCAGGCGTAGGCCGTTTATCAACGCACTTGCGCGCACAGCAGTTTCTTTCCGACATCCGCCACTACTGATCTCAGCAAAAGGAATATTCAATGACTAATATGCTGGCGAATAATGCCGCCCCGAAAAACCTTGCGGTTACCGTCTGTGATCAAGCGCAGACAGCGGCACTGCTAGATTTCAAAAAACTTGTCGACGCTATTGCCCAAGCCGCAACCGAACTGGAAGCTGGTTCAATTCTGAGCCCTGAGCGCTTGGTTGTACCCTTGGGTGACGGCGGTGTTTTGCTGAGCATGCCCGCCACCGCCCAGGACATCGGCATCCACAAACTGGTAAACGTCCAGCCGGGGAATGTGCAGCGTCAGCTGCCCACGATCAACGGCACGGTAACCGTATGTGATGCCGTAACCGGACAAATAAAGTGCTTGCTCGACGGCCCAGAAGTCACAGGGCGTCGTACTGCGGCAGTAACCCTCCTGGCGATTCGAACGCTGTTGCAGCGTGAACCGAAACAGATCTTACTGTTCGGGACCGGCGCACAAGCACGTCATCACATACAAGCTATCAATGCCCTTTACCCACAGTGCAAGCTGTGGGTTCGAGGAATTGACGCGCAAGCGACGGCAGACTTCTGCAACAACAATCGAGACCTGCACGAGCATTTGCAACCGTGCGGCGACAGTATTCCCGACGTGGATGTGGTAATCACCGTAACCACCAGCACAGAGCCGGTCTATAACGAGCCAGCCAAACCTGGTCGATTGATTATTGGTGTAGGTGCTTTCAAGCCAGAGATGGCGGAGCTTGGCAAAGTCACTCTGGACGGTAGCGTTCTCTATGCTGACGATACTGCCGGTGCGCAGCACGAAGCAGGCGACCTGCTGCGGGCAGGTGTGGATTGGTCTCAAGTCAGATCGCTGGCCGCAGCCATTCGCGGCCCAATCGATTCGTCACGACCCGCTGTATTTAAAAGCGTCGGTACTGCGGCTTGGGACCTGGCCGCTTCGCGAGTCGCGCTCCACGCCCTAGCCAGCCAATAACTCAATTTCGGAAGCTTTGAATTGTATAAATTGCACTCGGCCATCGCTAGCGTTGACTATCCACGCTAGCGATGGCCCAGAAGCGATTCGATGGGTTTGTAGTGGTCAACTGATCCCGGACACGACGTTAAGTTTTTCTCGGCCAGAGCTGGGGCCAGCCCACCGCGACAGGCTGCAATCGCGAATGGGCCGGATAGCGACGATCTAGCATCGACCGTCACTACGGATGAGCAGACTTCCGCCTGTTCCGCCATTTCCAGGACATCATCGACATCGAATCGGACCTAGAAGTAGGAGAAGACTGCCTGACGAGTCGTCAATTAGTTCCATCCCCTCCCTCCATCACCAATCTCCTGCGCAAGACCTCGACCCAAGCTTGCGTCCGATGAGCGATTTGCCCGAAACCATCCGTCAGCAGGCTGAGAAAGCTCTTCCAGAAATTGAAAGCGCTGGATCAAGGGTTTTTGCCATCAAGAGCGGCGCGCAGGCTTACCTTCGTGCAGGGATTGGTCAGTGGGGGTATCACGGCTGACCAGCGAGAGGTACTTTCCGAGCATTTTGATAAAACGACCGAAAAAAAATTAAAAATTTTCACCCTCGGTTCACCCTGACGGTAATGATGGAAATAAGTAAGGAAACAGGATGGAAAAATTCATTTTCCTTATGGTGCTTGCCTCACTTTCCGCGTGCGCCTCGACGCCGAAGTTGGCGGAAGACGGCGATCCGGTTCCAGCATCTCGCCTGTATGGCTACTCAAAAAAATCTGATGTTCAACTAATCGTCATATACGACTCAGTGCTGCTCTCGGACATATAGTCTTAGGGTTCCTGCTGCTACCTCCCCTTTTTTTCGCATCGGCAGATAACGTAAAAAAAACAGAAAATTCGAAGCATTCCCTCCATATGAGCTGGATCAGTTGGAGTCAAAATTGAATCGCTATACTGGACCGTCTTGCATCGATCTAAGGTTCGTCCGATGACTGATTCGCTCAGCGCTCAACTAGACGTAGTCATTATCGGCGGGGGCCAATCAGCCTTGGCTGTAGCGTATTTCCTGCGCCGCACACCTCTTTCGTTCGTCATCCTCGACGCAGAGGAAGAGCCCGGTGGTGCCTGGCGACATGGCTGGAACTCGCTGCGTCTATTCTCGCCCGCCACCTGGAGTTCGATACCTGGCTGGATGATGCCCCCCACGCAAGATGGCTATCCTTCACGAAATCATGTGATCGAATACCTCAACCAATACGAACAGCGCTACCATTTCCCGGTCGAGCGCCCGGTTCGGGTCACTTCTGTTGAGCGAACGGAATCTGGCCTGCGTGTACGTTCTGAAGACAAGCTTTGGGATGCCAAGGTTGTTGTCAGCGCTACAGGCACCTGGAGCAATCCCTACGTCCCTCACTACCCCAATGCCGAGCTATTCGCCGGTCGGCAATTGCATTCCGCTAACTATGTCGAAGCACAAGCATTCGCGGGCAAGAAGGTGTTGGTGGTAGGTTGCGGTAATTCAGGGGCACAGATTCTGGCCGAAGTATCAAAGGTGGCTGAGACCACGTGGGTAACCCCCGTTGAACCGATGTTCTTGCCTGACGATGTGGATGGGCGAGTACTGTTCGAGCGTGCAACTGAGCGCTGGAAAGCCCAACTGGAGGGGCGCGTCATCGAGCAGCCAGTGGGTGGGCTGGGCGATATCGTCATGGTGCCGCCAGTTGTCGAAGCCCGAGAGCGCAATGTTCTCAAGTCTGTACGACCTTTCGAAAGTTTCACTCGCAACGGGGTTATTTGGGGTGATGGTTCCGAATCGGCGGTGGACGCGGTGATTTGGTGCACCGGATTCAGGTCAGCCGTACAGCATCTTGAATCACTGGGGCTGGTCAACGCCGAGGGCCGCGTTGAGGTCGAAGGCACCCACTCGACCGAAGAGCCAAGGTTGTGGTTGGTTGGTTACGGTGAGTGGACAGGTTCGGCGTCCGCCACACTGATCGGTGTGACACGAACAGCACGAAGCACTGTCAATGAGATCGTGGCCTTTCTCGCCGGTCAGTCCGCCTGAGGTGGACTGCAATCGGCCTTGGTGTATACCGCTGACTGTTGCAGAGAGCCTTGCCTGACATCTTCCTCAGAAGCGAAGTTGGACACTGACCATGCAGTCGTTTATGCGCTGAAGCAGGATGTCCTTCAGCAGTCCTTGGTTGTTGGCTGGACAGCTGCTGCCCTCTTTCACCACCAAGGATGCTCGCTTCTCATCGCGGCTAATCAGGCTGCCAAACTCCGCCGTTCAATCCCCCATTGCAACCTGTCGGGGGAAAGTCGAAATGACGGTAGCGCTGAAGCATCTCCCTGGTTACTGCGCCACTCTCCTGTAAACCATCTCCCTGCAATCGTCTTGTCCATACCGGACGGACGCTTGGCGGATGTCTCTGCCTTGATCACAAGCGGTCAATACAACCGCTGTAAGCACCACAAAAGCCAGTGTAGGTAGGTCGCTATACTTGCTCATGACGCGCCTCCGATATGTGCTGGTTCAGGCATTGCCAACTCTCCCCACACGCGAGTGGCGCGATGACGTTCACCGCATCCTGTCTGACGGTTTCATATCGCCTCGGCATGCCTCGGCAACCCGATAGAAATCAGTGCTGCGAGCAGAACGAATGCGCTCGATATCCACAAGCACGCGCCCAGCCCATGCACCTGATAAACCCAGCCGGAGAGCACCGTGCCGAGCAGCCGTCCCATGGCGTTGGACATGTAATAAAAACCCACATCCAGCGACACGCCATCTTCCTTGGCGTAGGACACGATCAGGTAGCTGTGCAGCGACGAATTCACCGCGAACAACGCGCCAAAGACCATTAGTCCACCCAACAGCACCGTCTGTTGCGTCAGCCCGGTGTTCAGCCCGAGAGCGATTGCCGCAGGCAGACCCGCCAATGCAAGTGCCCACAGAAACGCCGCTCGACCATCCGGTACGTGCCCTCGTTTCTTTCCGGTGATATTGGGTGCGAAGGACTGCACGATGCCGTAGCCAATCACCCAGGCCGCCAGGAAACCGCCAACCTTCCAGAAGTCCCAACCGAACACGCTGCTAAGGTAGACCGGCAAGGCCACCACGAACCAGACGTCGCGGGCACCGAATAGGAACATTCGCGCTGCCGAGAGGATATTGATCGCCCGGCTCTTGGATAGGATGTCGCGAAATTTGGGCTTGGCTTTCGCTTTGCCCAGGTCCTTCTTCAACAGGATCAGGCTGCTGATCCAGATCAGCGCCAGGACACCCGCCATGGCCAGCAACGCGCCTTTGAAACCAATCAAGGCCAACAAGGCTCCGCCAAGAAAGAAGCCGACCCCCTTGAGTGCGTTCTTCGAGCCGGTGAGGATCGCCACCCACTGGTAGAGCTTGCCCTGTTGCCCGTCAGGGACCAGAAGCTTGATGGAGCTTTTGGCACTCATCTTGTTCAGGTCTTTGGCAATGCCCGACAGCGCCTGAGCGCCCATCACCCATGGGATGGTCAACCAGGCGACCGGCACGGTCAGCATCAACAGCGCCGCGACCTGGATGCCCAGCCCGATGTTCATGGTGCGGTTCAGACCCAGCCGGGCGCCGAGGTAGCCACCCACAAGATTGGTGATCACGCCAAAGAGTTCATAGAACAGAAACAACGCCGCGATTTGCAGTGGGCTGTAGCCCAACGCGTGAAAGTGCAACACCACCAACATGCGCAAAGCGCCATCGGTGAGGGTGAAGGCCCAGTAGTTGCCCGTGACGAGCAAGTACTGCCGCACTTCCGGAGCGAGGGCTGACAACGCTTTCATGACCGCTCCTCAGACTGCCAGACCGACCATCCTGGCCAGTTCGACGGTGCGGTTGGCATAACCCCACTCGTTGTCGTACCAGGCATAGATTTTGACCTGGGTGCCGTTGATGACCATGGTCGACAGCGCATCGATGATCGATGAGCGCGGATCGGTACGGTAGTCGATGGACACCAGGGGACGCTCTTCAAAACCGAGGATGTCTTTGAGCTCGTTCTCGGAGGCCTCCTTGAGAAACCGATTGACCTCTTCGACAGTGGTGGCCCGCTCGACCTCGAAGACACAGTCGGTCAGCGACGCGTTGGCCAGCGGCACGCGAACGGCGTGACCATTCAGGCGTCCGCGCAGCTCTGGGAAGATTTCCGCAATCGCGGTGGCCGAGCCGGTACTGGTGGGAATCAGGCTCATGCCCGAGGCACGCGCCCGGCGCAGATCCTTTTGCGGCTGATCGAGAATGCTTTGGGTGTTGGTCAGGTCGTGGATGGTGGTGATTGAGCCGTGACGAATGCCCAGTTTCTCGTGGATGACTTTCACCACTGGCGCCAGACAGTTGGTGGTGCATGACGCCGCCGTGACGATGCGATGTTCAGCAGGTTTGAACAGCTGATGGTTGACGCCCATGACGACGTTCAGCGCACCTTTTTCCTTCACGGGGGCGCTGACCACTACGCGCTTCACGCCTTGGTCGAGATAAGCCTGAAGCACGGCGACGGTCTTCATCTTGCCGCTGGCCTCAATCACCAGGTCGCAGCCCGACCAATCGGTGTCGGCAATCGCCTTTTTGGCCGTGACCTTGATTCGTTTGCCGTCGATGACAATGTTGTCGCCTTCGGAATCGGCCTGGTCATGCCAGCGGCCATGCACCGAGTCGAAGTTCAGCAGGTGCGCATGGGTCGCCGCATCGCCTGCCGGATCGTTGATCTGCACGAATTCAAACTCTGGCCAACTCCAGGCTGCTCGCAAAGCGAGTCGACCGATCCGACCAAAACCATTGATGCCAACTTTGATAGTCATGTTGTTGTGCTCTGTATCTGTAGTCAGTGGGCGTTCGACTGGGTGTCGAACTGGCCGATGTATTCGATATGGGCAGGATGTTGAATGGCGCGTGGACGCAACGACTGAACATCGCGAATGGCATCGCTGAATGGCACACCGCTCTCGATCAACAGTTGAGCGGCGACCAAACCGGTACGGCCCGAGCCGCCCTTGCAATGGATGGCGATGGTTTTCCCTTCGGTCAGCAGCTGCTGGAGTCGCGGATGGTGCTGCTCCCATGCGGCTTTAAATGCTTCGCCAGGAGCTTGATCATCCTCTACTGGCAGGTGAAACCACTCGATGCCGAGCATTTGGCACTCTTCGGGCAGCAGGTCGATCTCGTTCTGAAGCAACTCTTCTGTCGACATCAGCGTCAGCAACGCCGATGCACCTGCATCCTTAAGTGTTTGTAACGCCTCGAAAGGTCGGGTGCCCTTCGTGCCTGGGCACGGGGTGAAGATCAATTGGCCATTGAACTGTGCCAAAGGCAGTACGGAATAAGGGTGTTGTTGCACGGTGAAAAATCCTCAGATGGAGCGCTGATTGACACGTTTCATGAGTTCTTCCGCTGACTCTTTGCGCTCGGAATAACGATCGACCAGATAGTCCTGGCGGTCGCGAAGCAGCAGCGTGAATTTCACCAACTCTTCCATCACATCAACGACGCGGTCGTAGAACGAAGAAGGTTTCATCCGGCCGTTACCGTCGAATTCCATATAGGCCTTCGGCACAGAGGATTGGTTGGGGATGGTGAACATGCGCATCCAACGTCCCAACACTCGCAGCTGATTGACCACGTTGAACGACTGCGAGCCACCGCACACCTGCATGACTGCAAGGGTTTTACCCTGGGTCGGGCGTACAGCGCCCATGGCCAGCGGCACCCAGTCGATCTGAGCTTTGAAGACCGCGCTCATGGAACCGTGACGTTCTGGAGAGCACCAGACCTGCCCCTCGGACCACAGCATCAGCTCGCGCAGCTCCTTCACACGTGGATGATCGGCGGGGGCGTCATCTGGAAGCGGCAAGCCTGACGGATTGAAAATCCGCGCTTCGGCGCCGAAGTGTTCCAGCAGCCGAGCGGCCTCCTCGACCATCAGGCGACTGAAGGAGCGCTCACGGGTCGATCCATACAGCAGCAAAATGCGCGGCTTGTGGATGGAGGTCTTCTCAATGCCTAGCTTGTCAGCCGATGGGAGATCAACCAGTTCGGTATCGAGTTGAGGGATATGGTCATCAAACATAGTCTTTGTCCTGCGCAATGGCGCTCTTGGATTTATCTAACCAACGGCGTTTCAACCAAAGGGCCACACCGACCAGGGAAATCAGCACCGGCACTTCCACCAATGGGCCAATCACCGTGGCGAAGGCGACCGGGGAAGCCAGACCGAAGGTGGCAATGGCCACGGCAATCGCCAGTTCGAAAATGTTGCTTGCGGCTGTGAAAGCCAGTGCGGCGGTGCGCGGATAGTCAGCCTTGAGCAGCTTGCCCATCCAGAAGCTAATGAAAAACATCACCACGAAGTAGATCGTCAGAGGGATCGCAATGCGCAATACGTCGAACGGCAATTGCAGCACCACGTCGCCCTTGAGACTGAACATGGCCACGATCTGCCTTGAGCTGTTCGGCACTCAGTTGGGAAAGCGGTATAGCCAGGAAGGCTTCAATGCGGGTTTTGATCTGCTCCAAAGTGGCTTCAAAAGCCGCCTCGATCTCTTCTTGAGTTCCGTAGTATTCCGAAGGGTCAGCCAGCCCCCAGTGGGCCTTGGTGGCCGACCCAAAAAATACCGGACAGGCCTCACCGTCAGCCTTGTCGCACACCGTGATGACGAAATCAGGTGCCAAGTTCACTTGGACATCGCTGGACTTACTGAACAGCCCGAGCGTCGACATGCCAGCGTTTTCCAACGTATAAAGACTCAGCGGATGCACTTCACCTTTGGGCTGACTGCCCGCGCTGTAGGCTTTCATGCCTTCCGGTGCCAAGTGATTGAAAACCGCCTCACAATGGATGCTGCGACAGCTATTGGCAGTGCAGAGGAACAGGATTTTCATCGAGCGATCTCGTAGTCGAAGGCGGAATCAGGCGATTTTGCTTTCACAGCACACCGCTGCCCGTTCAGGACGGTCACCCATTTCATCAAGGCGTTTGGCATCAGGGCTCAACCAGTGCTTGTTGCTTTCCAGCACGGTGGTCAGCACTTGATGAACCCAATCAGGAAGATTCGGGTGCAGTCGGTAATACACCCATTGGCCTTGCCGACGGTCCGACAACAGGCCGCAAGTACGCAGTTGCGCTAGGTGCCTGGAGATTTTTGGCTGACTCTCGTTCAACGCGCAGGTCAGCTCGCAAACACAAAGCTCTCCTTCACGGGTGATGAGCATCATCGTGCGGACCCGAGTGTCGTCAGCAAGGCATTTGAAAACTGTGGTCGGTGTCAGATGGTCAGCCATATCGTTTTCTCAGTGTTTGTTTTTGACCAAGACGAACATCTTGATGCGCTCATGAATTTCGTGAAGGGTGTGACGGAAGGCATCGGGTTTGATGCTGGTGACCGGGTCTTCAAAACTCCAGGCCAATGCCTCACCCGCTCCAGGTAAAGACAGGCATTCCGCTGCGGCTTTATCACACAAGGTGATGACGTAATCGAAACGCTCACCACGGAACTCGTCTATCGACTTGCTACGTAACCCTTCAGTGCTCACACCGATGTGTGAAAGCGCCTCGAAGGTACGCGGATCTACCTGAGTTGGAGTTGTGCCGGCGCTGAACGCCTCGAAATGCTCCGAATCGGTATGCCTCAGCAACGCTTGGGCCAACTGGGAGCGTGCAGCGTTGGCAGTACAGACGAACAGGACACGGGCTTTGCTGGTCATTGTGAAGTCTCAGCTCATATGCGGTTTATCGAATATATGTTTTTCCGCATACAAGGTAAAGAGCCAACGACCCATTAATCCATCAAAACAATTGGACTTCGCCGAGCACCTTTAATGAAAGCTGTGTATTACGGCGCTAGCCAGCCTTCTGTGTCTCTTCAAATATCTGCGGTGGTGTATATATGGTTTCTGTAATGAATCTGTCACTCACGCAGAAATAGGTCGCTCCTTGGTTCAAGGACTACCTGGACGTGCAAAAGAATATAAGAAGGTCACCCCTAACCCGCCCCAGTCATCGAGGGCGGGTTCGGTTGCTGCGTACTACCCTTTGCAACAACCCGGCGAGGTACGAGGCGCGGCCTCAAGGATTATCTCTCCGGTGCCACAACAAGACGTCTGACTTGCCGAAGCCTTCAAGCGATCATCGACTTCATCGAAATCCGAGTTGCAAATGCCCGTTTCCGGGAGGATCAGCTCAACCCTTTTGGCCGCATCCCAATCACCCGCCAGCGCCGCGACGACAGAGCGAACTTGCTCATACCCAGTCATCAACAAGAACGTAGGCGCCCGACCATAGCTCTTCATCCCAACAATGAACAAACCTTCCTCAGGATGGGCCAGTTCTACCGCGCCATGGGGTCTAACCGTGCCGCAGCTGTGCTCGTTGGGATCAATCATTGGAGCAAGCAACACTGCGCTTTGGGTAGCAGGATCGAGTGCGACACGCAGCTCCGTGAGCAGGCTCATGTCAGGTCGGAATCCTGTCGCCACAATAATTTCGTCCACAGGTGGAAGTATCTGCTCTCCCGCCTTCACGACCAGCCCTTGGCCATTGCCTGCAACCTGATCGATAGCAACGTTTTTGAACAGCTCGATAACACCGTCATCCAGCAACTGGCGAATCTTCAGGCCGAGCTTTCCGCGCTCTTCCAATTGATCATTCGCACCACCACCCAGAATGCGCTCAAGAGAATTACCCCGGATTGCCCAGAGCACTTTGGTTTGCGGTGCCTCCTGAATCAGACGCACCAGCTCCTGTAGGGCGTTAAACGCGGAGTGACCACCGCCCACTACCAGCACTCTTTTGTTGGCATAGCGATTCCGCGCACGACCCAGCACCTCCGGAATGCCGTACGCAATGTGCGCTGCATGCTCGATCTCACCCAAGGCAGGTATGCCATGGGCGCCCATCCAGTTTGGTGTCAGGTAGGTGCCCGAGGCATCAATGACAGCGCTGGCCAGCACGTCCTGCTTACCCGTTGGCCCTGCGACACGCAGTAAAAAAGGAGCTGCCGATCTGCCTTGGGTCTTCATCACATCCTGACCGGCGCGAGTGACTGCTAGAACACGGGTATTGAGCTGCAAACGACGCTTGATCTGTTCGAGGTCCGCGAGAGGTCGAACAAACCGGTCCAGCAGTTCACGACCCGTTGGATACTCGTTCTCCGGTGGTGGAGTCCAACCATCGGCCAGCAGAAGTTTGGCCGCCTCCTTGTCCACATTGAACTCCCATGGAGAGAACATCTTCACATGCGCCCATTCTTCAATGCCGGACCCTGCTTCCGGACCAGCTTCCAGAATCAGGGGCGTGAGACCTCGGGCCAGCAGGTGAGCGGCTGCGGCGAGGCCCACTGGACCTGCTCCAATGATGGCGATCGGAAGGTGATTGTTTTCCATGATCGATTCCCTCTTCAGACTGGCTGATTGACCGGAAACAGGCGCTCGACAATCGCGCAGTCGAGCCAGCGTCCTTCCAGGCAGGCGTGTTTTTCATATACCCCCACTTGGCGGAAACCGCAGGCTTCGCACAAGGCGAGACTGGCGTGATTGAAGGTAAAAATGCGTGAAAGGACTTTCCAGAATCCGCGAGCTTCGGCTTCCGTCAGCAGTGTCTGAAGCAACTGCTTGCCAAGCCCCTGGCCGCGAACACTGCGATCCAGGTAGATGGAAAAATCCGCAATACCGTCGTAACAGGCACGGCCGCGATAACTACTGAGTCCAGCCCAGCCAAAAACCTGATCCGCCTCATCGACCATGACCAACACTGGATAACGCTCCATTGCGTTGATGCGATCCAGCATGTCCGCCGGGCTTCGAGGGGCAGTTTCAAACGTAGAGCTACGTTCCTCGATCCGCTGGTTGTAGATGGCTGCTATTGAAACGGTATCCTTGGGTTCAGCTAAACGAACTCGCATTGTTGGAGCCCCATTACGTTGGTAGTAACAACATTATTGGCAAAAAAAAGGGAAGTTCTTCCCTTTTCAATCCTTGTTCTTCACGGCAGGGCAGCACTCGCTCGCGAGCCCGCAGCGAATCTCTGTGGCCCGCGTAATCTGCCTGAGCAAACTCAACGCTCCCTGTCTGGCCTCGGCCGAGAGGTTCTCGATCATCGCTCGTTCTTCAGCAATCAGGCCTGCCCTGATTTTCTCGTATAACTCACGCCCGGCATCCGTTGCCTGGATTCGCACTGCGCGCCGATCTTCATCATCCTCAACGCGGGACACATACCCTTTGCGTTCCAGGGTATCGATCACTCGACTCGCCGTACTCTTGTCCAAGAACATCTCTTCCGCCAAGACCTGAAGGCGCAATGCGCCCCTTTTGACCAACGTCTCAACGGCATAGCATTGGGTTACAGACACGTCGTAACAGCAGATTCGGTCACGATCACGGAACTGATGGACGCGAACCAGCTGGTTCAGCGCCTCATACAATTCCTCGGAATCCTGTGTCAGCTGATCGTTTTTACGCTTCGTCATAACCGTCACAAATTAGTTGTTAGCTGCAACAATAATCCTGGTATTTCGGAATCGTCAACACCGATCTCTCGATTGACGATAACCAAAGGAAGGCGATAGCTTGTTGTTACTGACAACAAAAAAATGAGCACGTCGGTCATGACACTTCCAGAACAGATCCATCCCCCGATCAATCGCTCCAGACTCGTATGGGCGATGGGTTTCACTCAAATTCTCGCCTGGGGTTCGACCTACTACTTGCCCGCAGTGCTTGCGTCTCCGATAGCCAAAGAGACGGGATGGTCCATCACCAATGTGGTGGGCGGCCTGTCCTGGGGACTTTTGGTAGCGGGAGCTTCCTCGCCGGCCGTTGGTCGTCAGATTGACCGCCACGGCGGACGCTCTGTCCTAGCGGCCAGTTCACTGCTGCTGGCTCTCGGCATGCTACTAATGGGACTGGCGGGCAACGTTGCCACTTACTATGTCGCCTGGACGTTGATCGGTGTTGCCATGGCGGCGGGTTTATACGACGCAGCCTTCTCGACCCTGGGACGACTGTTCGGCGAAGGGGCTCGAACGTCAATTACCGGTCTGACCTTGTTAGGTGGGTTCGCCAGTACCATAGGTTGGCCGGTGATCGCTGGACTGGAAAGTTGGATCGGCTGGAGAAACGCCTGCTTTGTTCTCGCGGCTGCTCATCTCTTGATTGGGCTACCCATTCACTCGCTGTTGATTCCTGGAAGCACAAAACAACCACCCCACCCCGTCATAACAGAATCACCCCGCGCGTCCGAGCTTCACCCCAAGACCACCAATTATCTATTCTTATTGATTGGCGCCATGCTGACGGTTCTAGCGCTGGTCGTATCAGGTATCTCAGTACACCTGCTTAATGTCCTCAAGCAACTGGGAGTCGCGACCGCTGTGGCCTTGGCCATCGGCATGGTGATTGGTCCTTCGCAAGTCTTGGCACGGGTGGCAGAGTTTTCCATAGGCAGAAATCTCCACCCGACCTGGTCAGCGCGGGTTGGTGTGTTTCTATGCCTGGTCGGGTTGGGATTATTGATCTCAGGGATGCCCTGGATGGCCTTCGTGGCGATCGCATTCTACGGCGCAGGCAACGGCATCCTAACGATCGCTCGCGGCACCCTCCCCTTGGCGCTGTTTGGCCCGCAAGGCTACGGAGCGAGAATGGGGCTTCTCGCCAGGCCGGTACTCGTGGCCCAGGCCTGCGGCCCTATAGCCGCCGCATTTGTTTTGCAGAACTTTGGAGCCTCGGCACTACTTGTCGTTATGTGCGGTTTGGTTTTGCTGTGCTTCATCGCCAGCTGGCGCCTTCCAACGACTCGACGCACTGACTAAACGTTGCTGCGGTTGAGATTCGTCAACTGCCAAGTTGTCTTCTAAACAGGCATATCGCGGACAAATCGCATCAAGCTGGGCATGATGTAAGACGCATCCTGGCCGACACCTCTGAGGGTCGCTGAAGCAAAGTTCCGTTGCTTCGGCAGACCGACAAAATACAGCCCAGGTAGGTGCTCGACCTGCCCGTTACGATGAGCCCAATATTCATCGCCTGGGCATTCCAACCCGCTCAAAAATTCCAAGTTCGGGCGAAATCCGGTAGCAAACACCAGGCTATCGACTTCAGTGTGCTGCCCATCAGCCCAGATCACGCCGGTTGGTGTTATCGCCTCGAACATCGGCTTACGCTCGAACAACTTTTTCTTAAGGGCTCGACGATAGATCCCGTCATCAAGCACCGGCGTACTTTGGTCATTCAGCCAACGGGTTTTTTCCAACCCCGACCATTTCAGCCACGCATGAAAATCCAGACCCAGTATCTTTTGTGGAAAAAACCGAATTGGCTCCCTGCTTGCCAGCACGACTTTGCTCACATGGGCCAGTTCATAAGCAATTTGAACAGCCGAGTTCGCAGCACCGACCACAACCACTCGTTGATCACCAAAGCCTTCGGCATTTCGATATTCCGCGCTGTGCAAACTGCGCCCGAGAAAGCCCTGAAGCCCTTGAATATCTGGAATGAACGGCTGATTGAATCCCCCCGTACACACGACCAGCGCCCTGGAGCAGAAAATTTCTCCATCGTCCGTTTGAAGCTGAAACAGCCCGCGCACTCTTCGTACATGCTGCACACGGGTGTACTGACGAACTGGCAATCTGAATGCCTTTGCATAGTCTTCCAGATAGCGTACGACATCGTCACGAAGCGGGTAATGATCAGGTTCTGCCGGGAAGCGCATGCCTGGCAATGACGAGTAAGCAGCTGGAGAAAAAAGCTTCAGACTGTCGTAGTAATTGCGCCAATTCCCTCCCGGCGACCGCTCAGCATCCAAAATCAGGAACCTAAGGTTTTGCTGCTGTAAGTGCCAACCGCACGCTAATCCTGCCTGGCCTGCACCGATCACAATGACATCCAAGATTTCATTTATTACATTCATATATGCACACTCATGCACACTACAGAGCAAAAAAAACTATCCGGACGTACCTGGGCAGCAGAATGGGGCGAGGCTTTTCATATGCTGAAGAATGGCTTCGAGGCGTGTCACCACTGCCGGACCATCCACCTCGTAGAACATCTGCCTGCTGACCTTGGTACCGCGGACGATACCTGCCTCTAACAGTACTTGCAGGTGCCGGGAAACAACTGAGCGTTCCTGGGGCAGTGCTTCCGCAATCTCTCCGATGTCGGCGCGCCCCAGTTGCATCACGCGCTTGAGCACAGCCACACGCGAAGGCTCGCAAAGCGCCTTGAAGAAAGCGCCATCGAGAGACTCGATTGCAGCGTCAATTGCGCGGGATCGGTTAAGGATTCGATTGGTCATGCAACTGACTATATGTGCATATCTATGCACACGTCAACACTCTGCGATTGCGCCTCTCCTAGGGCTAAAAGCTGTACCGTGAAGGCAACCAACTGCCCGAGAAAGCCAACAATCTAGGGTGTAACCCCCATATGGTGTTGGTCAAGATTCCACCGAGAGCCAGTCGTTTTGTAGGGGTAAAAACGCTATAAAACAAAAAGGGGTCGCGAGATAAAATCTCGCAACCCATTGAATTACATGGTCGGGACGGAGTGATTCGAACACTCGACCCCTAGCACCCCATGCTAGTGCGCTACCGGACTGCGCTACGCCCCGACTAGGCGTGAAACTCATCCCTCATCTCGAGGGACGCTCAAGAATATATCGCAAGCTTTTGAAAACTGGAAGTATTTAAAAGCAGAAATTTATTTCTTGAGCACAACCAGCACATCTTCCAACTCGGCAATCATCTGCCGGATCATCTGTTTGTACTGGGTGGTGTCATCTTTGGCTTCATCGCCGGACAAACGCAAGCGTGCGCCGCCGATGGTGAACCCCTGATCGTAAAGAAGCGCGCGGATCTGCCGGATCATCAGCACGTCCTGGCGCTGATAATACCGGCGGTTTCCGCGGCGTTTGACGGGGTTGAGTTGAGGAAACTCCTGCTCCCAGTAGCGCAGCACGTGCGGCTTTACGGCGCACAGCTCGCTGACTTCACCGATGGTGAAGTAGCGTTTGCCGGGGATGACGGGTAGCTCGTCGTTATGACTTGGTTCCAGCATAAGCCTCAACTCGGGCCTTCAACTTCTGCCCTGGACGAAAGGTGACCACACGGCGAGCCGTGATCGGGATTTCTTCCCCCGTTTTCGGATTGCGGCCAGGCCGCTGGCGTTTGTCCCGCAGGTCGAAATTGCCGAAACCGGACAATTTGACCTGTTCGTTGTCTTCAAGAGCGTGCCTGATTTCTTCAAAAAACAGTTCGACCAATTCCTTGGCTTCCCGTTTGTTCAGGCCCAGCTCTTCATACAGACGTTCCGCCATCTCAGCTTTCGTCAAAGCCCCCATACGTCACTTCCTTAACGTGGCGTCCAACCTTTGTTCGAGCGAGGTGAGGATGTTTTGCGTCGTGGTATTCACCTCATCGTCATTAAGAGTGCGCGATGGATGCTGCCAGGTCAAGCCGACTGCAAGGCTTTTTCTATCAGGATCAATGCCTTTACCCTGATACACGTCAAATAGCCTGAGGTCTGTCAGCCACTCGCCTGCATTTTCACGGATTACGTCCAGTACGGCGCTGGCCGCGACGTCTTTGTGCGCGATCAGCGCCAGGTCACGTCGCACTTCAGGAAAGCGCGATAACTCCTGGAATTTAGGCATTTTACCCAAAGCCACTTCGGCCAGAACCAGCTCGAAGACGAAGACCGGACGGTCGAGACCGAGGGTTTTCGACAGTTCGGGATGGATCGCGCCGACGAAGCCGACCAGGCGACCTTCACGTTCGATGCGCGCGGTTTGACCCGGGTGCAAGGCAGGGTGTTTGCCCGGCACGAAGGTGAACGAATCCAGGGCACCGGCGAAGCCGAGTACCGCTTCCACATCAGCCTTGACGTCGAAGAAGTCGACGACATCGCGACCTTGTGCCCAGCCTTCCGGCAGGCGGCTGCCGCAGACTACGCCCGCGAGCATTGGCTCTTGCTTCAAGCCTTCCAGCTGGCCGACGAAACGCAGGCCGCTTTCGAACAGGCGGACGCGATCCTGTTGGCGGTTGAGGTTGTGCTGCAGCGCCTTGACCAGGCCTGGCCACAGCGAAGAGCGCATGGCGGCCATGTCGTTGGAGATCGGGTTGGCCAGCAGCAGCGGTTCGACACCCGGATTAAACAACTCGAATTGTTTCGGATCGATGAAGCTGTAGGTGATCGCTTCCTGGTAGCCACGGGCCACCAGCAGGCGGCGCAGCTCAGGCAGGTCGCTACGGGCTTCGGCCTTGGCTTGCGGTGCCAGGCGGGCTTGCGGGTAGCGCACCGGCAGGCGGTTGTAGCCGTACAGGCGGGCCAGTTCTTCGATCAGGTCGACTTCCAGGCTGATGTCGAAGCGATGGCTTGGCACTTCTACGCGCCACTGCCCTGCCCCGTCGGCGGCAACGGTCAGGCCGAGGGCGTTGAGCAGGCGCTCGACTTCGGCCGGGTTCATTTCCATGCCGAGCATCTGGGTGATGCGCTGGGCACGCAGGGTGACCGGGGCGATCTTCGGCAGGTGCTGTTCGCTGACGGTTTCGATGATCGGGCCGGCTTCGCCGCCGGTGATTTCCAGCAGCAGGCCGGTGGCGCGCTCCATGGCTTCACGGGCCAGCTGCCAGTCCACGCCACGCTCGTAGCGGTGCGAGGCGTCGGTGTGCAGGCCGTAGGAACGGGCCTTGCCGGCGACGGCGATCTGGTCGAAGAACGCGCTTTCGAGGAATATGTCGCGGGTGGTGGCGGTGTTGACGCCGCTGTGTTCGCCGCCCATGACGCCGGCGATGGCCAAGGCGCGGGTGTGGTCGGCGATCACCAGGGTATCGCTACGCAGGCTGACTTCCTGACCGTCGAGCAGTACCAGCTTCTCGCCTTCTTCGGCCATGCGCACGCGGATGCCGCCATTGATTTCGGCGAGGTCGAACGCGTGCAGCGGTTGACCCAGTTCCAGCATCACGTAGTTGGTGATGTCGACGGCGGCGTCGATGCTGCGCACGTCGGCGCGGCGCAGACGCTCGACCATCCACAGCGGCGTAGCCTTGGACAGGTCGACGTTACGGATCACGCGACCCAGGTAACGCGGGCAGGCGGCGGGCGCCAGCACTTCAACCGAGCGCACTTCGTCGTGCACGGCCGGCACGGTGGCGGTGACCGGACGGGTGACTTCGGTGGCGTACAGCGCGCCGACTTCACGGGCCAGGCCGGCCAGGGACAGGCAGTCGCCGCGGTTCGGGGTCAGGTCGACTTCGATGCTCGAGTCGTCCAGGCCCAGGTATTCACGGATGTCTTCGCCAACCGGCGCATCGGCCGGCAATTCCATCAGGCCGTCGTTGCCTTCACCGACTTGCAGCTCGGCTTGGGAGCACAGCATGCCGTTGGACTCGACGCCCCGCAGCTTGGCTTTCTTGATCTTGAAGTCGCCTGGCAGCTCGGCGCCGATCATGGCGAACGGGATCTTCAGGCCCGGGCGCACGTTGGGTGCACCGCATACCACCTGGAAGGTCTGCGAACCATTGCTTACCTGGCACACGCGCAGCTTGTCGGCGTCCGGGTGCGGCTCGGTGCTCAGCACCTCGCCCACGATCACACCGGTGAATTCACCGGCGGCCGGCGTAACGCTATCGACCTCAAGACCGGCCATCGACAGACGGGCAACCAGCTCGTCGCGACTTACCTGCGGGCTAACCCAAGCACGCAGCCATTTTTCACTGAATTTCATCCTGCTCTCCTAAGAATTCGTTACGACTAGCGAAATTGCGCGAGGAACCGCAAGTCGTTGTCGAAGAACAGACGCAAGTCGTTCACGCCGTAACGCAGCATGGCCAGACGCTCGACGCCCATGCCGAAGGCGAAGCCCGAAAACTCTTCCGGGTCGATCCCGGACATGCGCAGCACGTTGGGGTGAACCATGCCGCAGCCCATCACTTCCAGCCAGCCGGTCTGTTTGCAGACACGGCAGCCTTTACCGCTGCACATCACGCATTCCATGTCGACTTCAGCGGATGGCTCGGTGAACGGGAAGTACGAAGGACGGAAACGCACAGCCAGCTCTTTTTCGAAGAACACACGCAGGAACTCTTCGATGGTGCCTTTGAGGTCGGCGAAATTGATGTCGCGATCGATCAGCAGGCCTTCGACCTGGTGGAACATCGGCGAGTGGGTGATATCGGAGTCGCTGCGGTACACACGGCCTGGGCAGACGATGCGGATCGGCGGCTGTTTCGCTTCCATGGTGCGGACCTGTACCGGCGAGGTATGGGTGCGCAGCAACATGTTGGCATTGAAATAGAAGGTGTCATGCATCGACCGGGCCGGGTGATGGCCTGGGATGTTGAGCGCTTCGAAGTTGTGGTAGTCGTCTTCGACCTCAGGGCCTTCGGCAATGCCGTAGCCGATGTGGGTGAAGAACTGTTCGATACGTTCCAGAGTGCGGGTAACCGGATGCAGACCACCCGAGGTCTGGCCGCGGCCAGGCAGGGTCACGTCAATGGACTCGGCGGACAGTTTGGCGGCCAGGTCGGCCTCTTCAAACAGTGCCTTGCGCGCATTGAGAACCTCTGTGACACGCTCCTTGGCAACGTTGATCAGGGCGCCGACTTGCGGACGCTCTTCTGCCGGCAGATTCCCCAGGGTCTTCATCACCTGAGTCAATTCGCCCTTCTTGCCAAGGTAGTGAACCCGGATTTGCTCCAGGGCATTGATATCTTCAGCGCTTTGCACAGCCTCTAGTGCTTGAGAGACGAGCGCATCCAGGTTTTCCATGTACAGACTCCAGATACAAAATAGGGGAAGAGCTTGAAGGCTCTTCCCCTATTTATGACGTTTAACACCTGGCCCCACAGAGGTGAGGCCGGGTGACTGTCGGGGGTACTTAAGCCAAGGTGGCTTTAGCTTTCTCGACAATCGCAGCAAACGCCGCTTTTTCGTTCACTGCCAGATCAGCCAGAACCTTACGGTCGATCTCGATGGACGCTTTTTTCAGGCCGGCGATGAAACGGCTGTAGGACAGACCGTTGATACGTGCACCAGCGTTGATACGAGCGATCCACAGAGCGCGGAACTGACGTTTTTTCTGACGACGGTCACGGTAGGCGTATTGGCCTGCCTTGATTACCGCTTGCTTGGCAACACGGAATACGCGCGAACGAGCGCCGTAGTAGCCTTTAGCAAGTTTCAGAATTTTTTTGTGACGTTTACGGGCAATGACGCCACGCTTTACACGAGCCATGAGTTACTTCCTCTATTCTTGACTAAAATTAACGAAGGCGCAGCATGCGCTCGACTTTTGCCACGTCAGACGGATGCAGCAAGCTGCTACCGCGCAGTTGACGCTTACGCTTGGTCGACATTTTAGTCAGGATGTGGCTCTTGAAAGCGTGCTTGTGCTTGATACCGTTAGCAGTTTTCAGAAACCGCTTAGCAGCACCACTTTTAGTTTTCATTTTTGGCATGTTCGGATACTCCGCATTCAGTTGATAAACATAATCAGAAGGCCTGCCGTGCCCTATTGATTACTTCTTCTTTTTCGGGGCGATGACCATGATCAGCTGGCGTCCTTCCATCTTAGGATGCTGTTCGACCGAACCGTACTCGAGCAAGTCACCTTCAACTCGCTTGAGGAGTTCCATCCCCAGCTCCTGGTGGGCCATCTCACGGCCGCGGAATCGCAAGGATACCTTGGCCCTGTCCCCATCACTCAGGAAACGTACCAGGTTGCGCAGTTTTACCTGGTAATCCCCTTCCTCCGTCCCTGGACGAAACTTGATTTCTTTAACCTGAATCTGCTTCTGGTTTTTCTTGGCCGCGGCAATCTGCTTCTTCTTTTCGAAGATCGATTTGCCGTAGTCCATCAGTTTGCAAACAGGGGGTACTGCATCGGCGGAAATTTCCACCAGATCCAGTTTGGCCTCTTCAGCCTTAAGAAGCGCGTCTTCAATTGACACAATCCCAAGCTGTTCACCCTCAGCTCCAATTAACCGAACCTCGCGTGCCGAGATATTCTCGTTGATCGGGGCTTTCGGTGCAGCTCGTTTATCTTGTCTCATTTCACGCTTAATAGTAATTACTCCGAATCTGGGCGACCACGCCGGGAAACCGCTTGCGCGAGAAACTCAGCGAACTGGGCGACGGGCATCGAGCCCAGGTCAGCACCTTCACGAGTACGCACAGCGACAGTCTGCATCTCGACTTCCCGATCTCCGATAACCAAGAGATAGGGAACCTTGAGCAAGGTATGCTCGCGGATTTTAAAGCCGATCTTTTCATTTCTCAAGTCAGACTTGGCACGAAATCCGCTTTCGTTGAGGGTTTTTTCAACCTCGGCGGCAAAATCGGCCTGTTTATCAGTGATATTCATGATCACTGCCTGGGTCGGAGCCAGCCACGCGGGGAACGCACCCTCGTAGTGCTCGATCAGGATTCCGACGAAACGTTCGAAGGAGCCCAGGATCGCCCGGTGCAACATCACCGGGTGCTTGCGACTGTTGTCTTCGGAGACGTATTCGGCTCCCAGACGGATAGGCAGGTTAAAATCGAGCTGAAGGGTACCACATTGCCAGACACGGCCAAGGCAATCTTTCAGCGAAAATTCGATCTTCGGACCATAGAACGCACCCTCGCCCGGCTGCAGATCGTACGGCAGCCCAGCACTATCAAGGGCTGCAGCCAAGGCCGCTTCGGCGCGATCCCACAGCTCGTCGGAACCGACGCGTTTTTCCGGACGAGTGGACAGCTTCATCTCGACGTCTTTGAAGCCGAAGTCGGCGTAAACGTCCATGGTCAGCTTGATGAACGCGGCGGATTCGGCCTGCATCTGCTCTTCGGTGCAGAAGATGTGGGCGTCGTCCTGGGTGAAGGCACGCACGCGCATGATGCCGTGCAGCGCACCCGATGGCTCGTTACGGTGACAGGCACCGAATTCGGCCAGGCGCATCGGCAACTCGCGGTAGCTTTTCAGGCCCTGGTTGAACACCTGCACGTGGCACGGGCAGTTCATCGGCTTGATCGCGTAATCGCGGTTTTCCGACTGGGTGGTGAACATGTTGTCGCCGTAGTTGGCCCAGTGCCCGGATTTCTCCCACAGGCTGCGGTCAACGACTTGCGGCGTCTTGATCTCCAGGTAACCGTTGTCGCGCTGAACCTTGCGCATGTACTGCTCGAGCACCTGGTACAGGGTCCAGCCGTTCGGGTGCCAGAACACCATGCCCGGCGACTCTTCCTGGGTGTGGAACAGGCCCAGGCGCTTGCCGATCTTGCGGTGATCGCGCTTCTCGGCTTCTTCGATGCGCTGGATGTAAGCCGCCAGCTGCTTCTTGTCGGCCCAGGCGGTGCCGTAGACGCGCTGCAATTGCTCGTTCTTGGCATCGCCACGCCAGTAGGCGCCGGACAGCTTGGTCAGCTTGAAGGACTTCAGGAAGCGCGTGTTCGGCACGTGCGGACCGCGGCACATGTCGACGTATTCTTCGTGATAGTACAGGCCCATGGCCTGCTCGTTCGGCATGTCCTCGACCAGGCGCAGCTTGTAGTCTTCGCCGCGGGCCGTGAACACTTCGATCACTTCGGCGCGCGGAGTGACTTTCTTGATCACGTCGTAATCTTTTTCGATCAGCTGTTGCATGCGCTGTTCGATGGCGGCCAGGTCGTCCGGGGTGAAGGGACGTTCGAAGGCGATGTCGTAATAGAAGCCTTCGTCGATGACCGGGCCGATGACCATTTTGGCCGTCGGGTACAGCTGCTTGACCGCATGGCCAACCAGGTGGGCGCAAGAGTGGCGAATGATCTCCAGCCCCTCTTCATCCTTTGGCGTAATGATTTGCAGCGTGGAATCGCTGTCGATGAGGTCGCTGGCGTCGACCAGCTTGCCATTGACCTTGCCGGCCACGGTGGCCTTGGCCAGGCCGGCACCAATGGATGCGGCGACCTCGGCTACGGAAACCGGGTGATCGAATGAACGTTGACTGCCGTCGGGAAGAGTAATAGTTGGCATGGCGCCTCCTCTCCTAGTGGTGACCCCTACCAAAGGTCACGTGGGTTGGGATGAGCCAGTACAAGATCCGGTCCAGGCCATTCAATGACGAACGCCTGCCTTACAGCGGCAGGAGCCTTGCGGCCAACCGGGAAACCGAACCAGAGTGACTGGGATTCAAATCAGGGTTAATCGTGCATTTGCCGCCACCGGGACTGAAGGTCCGTCGGAGCCTGCAAACGCCCGAGCCACGCATGCTAGCACAGATGAACGGTTGCTACGGTGCGCAGGTTTTGCAGCAGGGTAAATTGGCTGTTTTTATGCCAGGGTGCTGAACTTGAAGCGTACTCTACCCCTCAGATAACAAGATAGTTGACCCACAAGGAGTATCCCAGCATGCGTCTGAATCGTTTATTCGCAGTCGTCGCCCCCGTCATTCTCCTGCTGCCACTGGCGGCCCACGCAGAATGGCCGAAAGGCGAACGAGAGAAATACATGGCTCAATGCGTTCCTGCCGCTGCCGAGAAGATTGGTACGCCAGCCGCGAAATCCCACTGTGCCTGCGGTGCCGATGCCATCAAATCGTACCCTGCCGCCGATATTCAGGCCCTGATGAACAACACGGCCAACGACACATTGAAGCGGGAGGCACTGGGCAAAATTGCAGCCTGCAAGGCCACCAAAAAAGAGTGAAAACAAGCTCGCTACCGCGCTCTCAGCCCCTGAAATACTGTTAAAAAGCGGCTGAAACAGCTCCTTTCGTACAATTTATTCAGGTTTTTCAGCTTTTTTTATCGCCTTGACGTTCGGCCGCAAGCCTTATAACACGGGGCTTTCAGCCGCTAAAGGGCACAAAGAAAACACGACTGGTCGGCAAACAGTGCGTCCGGGGGGCTCCCAAAGCGAACATTTCGACTATGATACCCCGGTGTGCCCAGTTGGCCTGAGCAGCACAGTACTACTGAAAATATATGTTTCTTGGAGATACACCATGTCTAATCGCCAAACCGGCACCGTTAAATGGTTCAACGATGAAAAAGGCTTCGGCTTCATCACTCCTCAAGGTGGCGGTGACGACCTGTTCGTACACTTCAAAGCTATCGAAAGCGACGGTTTCAAAAGCCTGAAAGAAGGCCAGACCGTTTCCTTCGTGGCTGAGAAAGGCCAAAAGGGTATGCAAGCTGCACAAGTCCGCCCAGAGTAAGTTTCTGGCGCACTAAAAAAACCCCGTCCATGTGACGGGGTTTTTTATGGGCGAAACAAAAACCTGAAGCGATCAGCCGCAGTTGACGCGGGTGACCACCCGGCTGGCGTCGGTGTTCAGGTTCAGGCGATCGGAGCGGTACTCCAGGGTCACCATGTCGGTGGGCAGGAGGAACCGGGCATTCTGTGCGCCTGCACGGGTGCGTGCCTGTTCCAGCAGTTCGGGCGAAGCCTTTTTGCCTATGGTGAATTCGGCAGCTTTTGCCTCACAACGGCTGTGTCCCGTGTCAGAGGTGGTGACAGGGTCTGTTGTCGACTCGGTGGAGGTAGTGCTGCAACCGGCCAACATCGCTGCGGCCAGCAAAGTACCCAATGACGCGAGCTTCCAAGGCATGAAGCCTCCTTTTTTCAATAGTTGAGCTGAGATCGTGCGACCGCCAATCTGGCGTTTGGTTTCCCGGGGCGTGCTAGCACCCTGCCCTCGATCATGAAAAGCGGCGAGTTTGCCTGAGCATTCGCGGCTGTCCACCGCGTAATCATGACTGAATATGAACAAGTCTCAATAGACGTCGATGTAATCGAAAGGCGGATTCGGCCAGTTCTCTTTCAGCGCGTTGAAGATCTGCATGACCCAGACCTCGTCACTGGCTGCGACACGCCCGACATAACCTGAGCCCTTGGCCCAGGTTTCGAGGCGAAACGAGAGTCCGTCGATGTCGGTGCCACCCACGACGCCCGACGAAATATAGGCGATGCCGCCCTTGGTCACCCGCACCTGCGTGTGCTCATCATCGCTGGCAGAAGCCAGCAACTGGCGCACCGCTTCAAGGGTCAAGCCGTCAGGGGTGTTCAAATCGATCTGCACAGCACGGTCCTTGAAAAATCCATCAAAGGCCAAGTGTCGCATAGCCCTCCCCTGATGCCTAAGTCGCAGTGCCAAACGTCGCGCAAAATGGTTAACTTCACACTCAGACTTTCCCGACTTCACGAGCATCATCATGACCACCGTAAGTATCGACGCCAACATCAATGCCAAGTGGTCGCAGGGCCATAGTTCCTACAGCCCCGGCAGCCCGGAAGAGTTGGCAATCATCGCGATCGATCTGTTGGTCAAGGAGCTGGGCACCGAAGCCGCCCGCTCATTCATCACGCAGGTGTTCACCAAGTACCCGGAAACTTACAAGGGTATAGAGCAGACAGCCAGGAACTGAGCCCTGCAGGCTGGCACCTGCGGGCCGGCGGCTTATTTCAGCCGTGCCAGACGTTCCGTCAGCAGGTCGAAGAAGCCCTGAGCGTCGCCGCTTTCAACCCAGAAGGCATTCTTCGGGGCCTTCAGGCCGTCATACCAGTCGACGATGGTCTGGCCAAAGGTCGGGCCTTCGCGGCTGTCGACCACCACGTTCACTGAACGACCGGTGAACAGCTCCGGCTTTAGCAGGTAGGCGATGACCGTGGCGTCATGCACCGGGCCACCCGCAAGGCCGTAATGTTCCATGTCGCCTTTGATGTACTCATTGAGAATATTGCCCACCAGTTTGCTGGCAGTGTTGTCGATTGCCGCGATCTGCTTCAGGCGTGCCTCGCTGGTGAGAATCTTGTGGGTCACATCCAGCGGCAGGTACGTGAGTTTCACGCCACTCTTGAGTACGACCTCAGCGGCCTGCGGATCGGCGAACAGGTTGAACTCGGCCACCGGCGTGATATTGCCGCCGTTGAAGTGCGCCCCGCCCATGACTACCACCTCCTTGATGCCCTGAACGATTCCGGGCTCCTGGATCAAGGCCAGCGCCAGGTTGGTCTGCGGACCGAGCATGGCGAGGGTGATGCTGTGGGGCCTGGCGCTCTTCAAGGTATCGATCAGGTAATTGACCGCGCTGCCTTCGGCCAGGCCCGTCGTCGGCTCGTGGACGGCGACACCCGACATGCCTTCCGCGCCATGGATGTCCTCGGCGTAGATCGGCGTGCGCAGCAGCGGTTTCGACGCGCCCGCATACACCGGCACCTCTTCGCGCCCCGCCCACTCGCGGGCCAGCCGCGCATTGCGCGACGTCTTGTCCAGGCGAACATTGCCGGCGACGGTGGTCAGCGCGCGGATGTTCAGTTCTTGCGGCGACGCCAGGGCAAACAGCAAGGCCACCACGTCGTCGGCACCCGGGTCGGTGTCGATGATCAGGTCGATCTGTTGCGCCGCCTGGGCGCTTGTTGCGGTCATCAGGGACAAAAGCAGCAGACTCCGTAGCAGGTGATGCAGTTTCTGAGCATAGCGGTACATGGCGCACTCCTTGTGCGTGAAGAATCAACAGTTAAAACGTGACCCCGGCCACCAGAATGATGTTGCAGTAAGGCTGACACTCACCCGTGCGAACAATCGCCCGCGCCTGACGGCTGAGGACTTTGAATTGTTCATGGCTGAGCCACTCACGCCGACCCAATGCACCTTCGGCATCCAGTTCATCCAGTGTCGCCAGTGCCGAGGGTTTCTTGTCCAGAATCTCTTGCGCCAGTACGTGGCTTTCGACCTGCATTTCGCTGAGCACGACCTTCAAGGTGCCGGCGAAATCCGGAATGCCGTGGGTCAGCGCCAGGTCGATCAGTTCGACGCCCGGTGGCACCGGCAGGCCAGCGTCGCCAATCACCACCCTGTCGCCATGGCCCAGGGAGGCGATCAGTCGCGACAGCGCGATGTTGAGCAAGGGTGTCTTCTTCATGGTGCTTTGAACGCCTGGACGTCGGACAAGGTGGGAATCGAGGGTTGCGCACCGGCACGGGTCACCGACAGCGCCGCAGCGCTCTGGCCGAATCGAATCGCCTCGGCTTCGCTTTTGCCGGCCGCCAGCGCCGCGGCGAAACCACCGACGAAGGTGTCGCCGGCCGCAGTGGTATCGACGGCCTTTACCTGCAGCGCCGGAAAATGTTCGATGCCTGTGCCGTTGGCAAACAGCGCGCCCTGCGCCCCCAGGGTGATGATCACCTTGGCGGCACCCAGGGCGATCAAGCGGGCGGCGGCCGTTTTGGCGGTGTCCAGGGAATCCACGGGCAAACCGCTGAGGGCCGAGGCTTCGCTTTCGTTGGGAATCAGGTAATCGATGGCCGCATACCAGTCCGCCGGCAGCGGATGACTGGCTGGCGCCGGATTCAACATCACGGTCTTGCCCGACGCCCGGCCGCGCTTGAGCGCATGGCCGACCGTGGCGTCCGGCACTTCCAGCTGGCAGATGATCACATCCGCCGCCTGCAACACCGCGTCGAAACGGTCGATCACTTCCGGCGTCAACGCGCCGTTGGCACCGGCGACAATCACGATCGCATTCTGGCTGGCGTCATCGACCACGATCAGCGCCACGCCGCTGGAATCGTCGACCACGCTGACCGCCTGGCAATCGATCCGCTCGGCCAACAACGCCCCGCGCAGCTGTTCGCCATAGGCATCGTTGCCGACACAACCGACCATCGACACCTGAGCGCCCAGCCGAGCCGCGGCCACCGCCTGATTCGCGCCCTTGCCACCGGACACCGTGGCAAACGACCGGCCGATCAGCGTTTCGCCGCCACGGGGCAGCCGCGGCGCCCGGGTTACCAGGTCCATGTTCAGGCTGCCTATCACCACTACTTTTGCTGGCATATGTCACACTCAATTCGGTTTCAGCGAAGCATTCGTTTTTTAGAGCATTCGTTTGTTTGGAGCTTTGCGGATTGATGGAGCTCACGGCTCAGCGATATTCAGAGAACACCCCGGCCAGCGGCGCCGTCGATTCGCGCAGGACAATACTGGGTGTCACGATGCGTTGATCGGTAGCCATGGCCGGTGTGGCGATCCGGCGCAACAGCACTTCAGCGGCCATCTCCCCGAGTTGCAGGATCGACTGGCCGACGGTGGTCAGCGCCGGGTAGACATAACGGCTGATCTGGATATCGTCGAAGCCGATCACCGACAGCTCGGTCGGCACTCGAATATTGCGCTCGGCGGCGGCTCGCAGCACGCCGATGCCGATCATGTCGTTGCCGGCAAATATCGCGCTGGGCGGGTTCTTCGCCAGCAGGATCGCCGCCGCGTCGTAGCCGCCGGTGCTGGTGAAGTCGCTTTCCAGCATGCGTTCGCGAGGCACCGTGACACCCGCCTCCTGCAAGGCGCGGCAATAACCGGCCAGGCGCATCTGCGCCACGCTGGTGTTCGCCGGACCGCCGATGGTGGCAATGTCCCGATGCCCCAACTCCAGCAAGTGCCGGGTCGCCAGATAGGCGCCGTACTCGTGATCGATGCGTACCAGGTCGGCATCGACACCCTCCAGCCCCCGGTCGACGATCACCATCGGCGTGCGCACGCCAGCCAGGCCTTGCGCCAGACCTGCGTCGCCGCCGGCCGACGCCACGATCAAACCGTCGATACGCTTTTCCAGCAGCACCCGCAGGTAGCTGCGCTGCTTGTCCGGGTTGTCGTCGGAATTGCACAGGATCACGCAATAGCCATTGCGCTCGCAGTAGTCCTCGATGCCCCGCGCCAGTTCGGCGAAGTACGGGTTGAGGCTATTGGGCACCAACAGGCCGATGGTTGCCGTGGTCTTGGCCTTGAGCGATCGGGCCACCGCACTGGGTACGTAGTCGAGCGTCTTGATCGCGGCCTCGACCTTGACCCGCACTTCTTCGCTGACCGGCCGGGTCTTGTTCACCACATGGGACACCGTGGTGTAGGAAATTCCCGCCAGCGCTGCTACATCCTTGATGGTTGCCATGACTCAGGTCCGCCGGCTTGCGCGCTGACTGCGATAAGTATCGAGCACCACCGCCACCACGATGACCGCGCCGGTGATGATGCGTTTGGTGGGTTCGGTCGCGCCGATCTGCGCCAGACCGGCGGCCAATACCGAAATGATCAGCACGCCGAAAAAGGTACTGATGACTGAGCCGCGGCCGCCCATCAGGCTGGTGCCGCCGATCACCACCGCGGCGATCACTTGCAGCTCCAGGCCGGAGCCGGCATTCGGGTCCGCCGCTTCCAGCCGGGAAATCTGGAACAGCGCAGCGATACCGGCCAGCAGCCCCATCAGGCTGAACACCAGGATCTTGTAGGGTTTTGGATTGATCCCGGCCAGGCGTACCGCCTCTTCGTTGGTGCCGATGCCGATCAGGTAGCGACCAAACACGGTACGGGTCAGCACGGCCTGGGCGATGAAGATGATCAGCAAGGCGATGATGAACGACGGCGAGATGCCAAAGACGATCGGGTTGGACAGCCAGGCGAAGGCGTCACCGATGTAGGCCGTGCGCGAGCCGGTCATCTGATACGCCACGCCCCGGGCCATTTCCAGTACGCCGAGGGACACGATGAACGACGGAATGCGCCAGGCGACGGTGATCGAGCCGGTGATGGTCCCGGCCAACGCCGCAGCGCCCATTCCCAACAACGCCGCCGGCAGCACGCTCCAGCCCCAGCCGAGAATCGCCACGCTGACCGTAGACGCCGCCAAGGCCAGCACCGAACCGACCGAGAGGTCGATGCCGCCGATGATCAACACGAACGTCATGCCGACCGCCAGCACCATCAGATCCGGGATCTGGTTGGCCAGGGTGCTGAAGGTGTCGTACGACAGAAAATGGCTGCTCAGGACCGAGAACAGCGCGACCATGGCCAGCAAGGCACCGGCCAGGCCCAGATAAGTACCGAGGCCATAAAAGTTGCCACTACGTTTGACGACGGACGTTGCAGTAGTCATGAAAGATCCCTGGGCGCTGCTTCGTTGAGCAACGCATCACGTTGTTGATAGCCGGCGAATGCGGCGGCAAGCAAGTCATCCTGGGTCCAGCTGTCACGCTCGAAGGTGTCAATCAGACGCCCCGCCGAGAGCACGCCGATGCGGTCGCAGATCAACATCAATTCGCGCAAGTCGCTGGACACCACCACCAGCGCCTTGCCCTGACGGGTCAACTCGCCGAGCAAGGCATAGATATCGAACTTGGCGCCCACGTCGATGCCGCGGGTCGGCTCATCGAACAGCATCACCGAGCAGTCGCGCTCCAGCCAGCGGCCGATCACGACTTTCTGCTGGTTGCCGCCGGACAGTTCCGACACCAATTGCGTGGGGCTGGAACTGCGGATGCGCATGGCGTCGATCTGACGTTGGGCCAAGGCGATCTCATCACCGTTGTTGACGAAGCCACCGCTGGAAATCACCGACATATTGCCCAGGGCGATATTGGCGCTGATCGATTGGGTCAGCAGCAGGCCTTCGCCCTTGCGGTCTTCGGTGATCAGGGCGATGCCATGACCGACCGCATCCGCCGGTGAACGGATACTGACGACCCGCGCCGGGGAACCCAGTGCAACGCTGCCGCTGTCTGCCGTATCCGCGCCGAAGATCAGGCGCAGCAACTCGGTGCGCCCTGCCCCGATCAGACCGGAAATCCCGTAGATCTCCCCGGCGCGCACTTCAAAGGACACGTCGCGAACCTTGTCCGAACGTGTCAGGCCTGTGACCGTCAACGCTGGAGCACCGATCTGCCGCGGGCCCATGTCGATGTGTTCGCCAAGTTCGCGACCGACCATCAAGGTGACCAGTTGCTCGCTGTTGTAATTGGCCATCGGCTCGACGCAGACCAGGTTGCCGTCACGCAGCACCGCGATGCGCTGGGCGACCCGTGCCAGTTCTTCGAGGCGATGGGAGATGTAGATGATCGATACGCCGCGCGCCTGCAGGCGGCTGATCTGCTCGAACAGCATCTCGACTTCGCGGGCGGTGAGCATTGCGGTCGGTTCGTCGAGGATCAGTACATGGCAGTCGCCGATCAGGTTGCGCGCGATCTCCACCATCTGTTGATGGCCGATGCCGAGTTCGCCGACCAGGGTATCCGGATCGATTGCGTCGAGCCCGACCTGAGCCATGGCCTCCATCGCCGCCTTGCGCAGTTGCTTGCGACTGATCCAGCCGCCCTGGTTGGGCAGGTTGTGCAGAAACAGGTTTTCCGCCACCGACAGGGTCGGCAGCAGATTGAGTTCCTGCATGACCATGCGGATGCCCAGGTCTTCGGCCTGAGTCCGGCTACCGGGGCGATACGCCTGGCCCTGGAACTGCATCTGGCCGGTGGTCGGCGCGACCAGCCCGCCAATGATTTTCGACAGCGTGCTTTTGCCCGCGCCGTTCTCGCCGGTCAGCGCCAGCACTTCACCGCGCATCAGCGTCAGGTCGATGCCGGTCAGGACCGGTTGAGCGTAGGTCTTGCCGATGCCGCTGACCGAGAGGACAGCGTTCGGGGCGAAAACTGACATAAACAAATCTCCATGCGCTCGCCCGAACGGGCGAGCGCCCTAGTGTCGCCAGCAGGACTACCGGGTCACCAGCTCGACCGGAGTTTCAATGACGCCATTGACGCCGCTATCGACCTTCTCGCCCTTGATGATCTTCAGCGCGGTCTCGATGCCGAACACGGCCTGCCTTGCCGCGAACTGGTCAGCGGTGGCCAGTACGCGACCATCCTTGAGCATGGGCTTGATGGCGTTGATGTTGTCGTAACCGACCACTTGTACCTTGCCGGCCTTGCCGGCGGCACGCACGGCAGACACCGCGCCAACGGCCATGCTGTCGTTGCCGGCCAGCAGGGCCTTGATGTTCGGGTATTCGCTGAGCATGGAGGCGGCAACCTGGTTGCCCTTGTTGATTTCCCAATCGCCGGATTGCAGGGACACGACCTTGATCTGCGCCGCTTCCATCGCCTCCTTGAAGCCTGCGGTGCGGGCCTGGGCATTGGTGGTGGTGGAGACGCCTTCGATGATGCCGACTTCGTCACCGGCCTTCAGCTGTTTCGCCAGGTACTCGCCCACCAGGCGCGCGCCTTTGCGGTTGTCCGGGCCCACGAACGGCACCGTGATGTTTTTGCTCTTGACCACTGCCGGGTCCAGCTGGTTATCGATGTTGACCACGGTGATGCCGGCGTCCACCGCTTTCTTGATCACCGGCACCATGGCCTTGGAGTCGGCTGGCGCGATGACCAGCGCGTTGACCTTGGACACGATCATTTGCTCGACGATACGGATCTGGTTCGCCGTATCGGTTTCGTCCTTGATGCCATTGGAGATCAGCTCGAAGTCGCCGGAGTGGTCTTTCTGGTAGGCCTTGGCGCCATCTTCCATGGTCAGGAAGAATTCGTTGGCCAGGGATTTCATGACCAGCGCGACTTTGGGCTTTTCAGGGGTTTCGGCGAACGCCGAGGAGACAGGCAGCGCGGCGGATGCGGCAGCCAGCATAGCGACAGCAAGAAGACGTCCAGCGAATGGCAGCTTCATGGTTTCACTCCGATCTTATGATTATTGTGAGCAACGCTTGCACTGGCACAGGGTTCATCGCGCTTGCCGTTGGAACATGCCATCGACGGGGTGGCGCAAACGTTTGCGTAGATCGAACTATGGGAATCCAGCCGTCAATTGTCAACGATGGAAAAGTGTTGTTTTGTGTTTTTGATTTTCACAAACGGGGCTTTTCCCGATAACCGATAAACGCTGGCAGAGAACGACGCGCTCGGAGAGCCGAACACGAATGCCCACCGCTGTTCGGAAATCCGGACGACCCAGCGCTGACCCGTTTAAATTTGTTTACAAAATAATGATACAAATCATTAGGTTACGAGATATTTCCGATACAGGGAATGTCTGGTACGAATCCTGCTCCCTCTCTACACCCCACGCGTTCAGATCGCCTTGGGCCGTATCTAGATGAACCTGCATCAGCACCGTCTGACTACTAGAGAGAAAAATAATGACATCTGTTTTCAAGACCTTCGTTCCGGGCGCCTTGGCCCTCCTGCTACTCCTGCCCACCGCCCTTCAGGCCAAGGAAGCAGAAACCCAGCAAAAACTGGCCAACGTGGTGATCCTGGCCACCGGCGGCACCATCGCCGGCGCCGGTGCCAGCGCGGCCAATAGCGCGACCTATCAGGCGGCAAAAGTCGGCATCGAACAGTTGATCGCCGGGGTTCCGGAACTGAGCCAGCTGGCCAATGTTCGTGGCGAACAGGTCATGCAAATCGCCTCCGAAAGCATCACCAACGACAACCTGCTGCAACTGGGTCGTCGCGTGGCTGAACTGGCCGACAGCAAAGACGTCGATGGCATCGTCATCACCCACGGCACCGACACCCTGGAAGAAACCGCCTACTTCCTGAACCTGGTGGAAAAAACCGACAAGCCGATCATCGTCGTCGGCTCCATGCGCCCGGGCACCGCAATGTCCGCCGACGGCATGCTCAACCTGTACAACGCCGTGGCCGTGGCCAGCAGCAAGGAAGCCCGGGGCAAAGGCGTACTGGTGACCATGAACGATGAGATCCAGTCGGGTCGCGACGTCAGCAAGATGATCAACATCAAGACCGAAGCGTTCAAGAGCGCCTGGGGCCCTCTGGGCATGGTCGTGGAAGGCAAATCCTACTGGTTCCGTATGCCGGCCAAGCGCCACACCATGGATTCGGAATTCGACATCAAAACCATCGAAAGCCTGCCGAACGTCGAGATCGCCTACTCCTACGGCAACGTGAGCGATACCGCCTACAAAGCCCTGGCGCAGTCGGGTGCCAAAGCCATCATCCACGCCGGCACCGGCAACGGCTCGGTGTCTTCGCGGGTGGTTCCAGCCCTGCAGGGCCTGCGCAAGGACGGCGTGCAGATCATCCGCTCCTCCCACGTCAACGCCGGCGGTTTCGTGCTGCGCAACGCCGAACAGCCTGACGACAAGTACGACTGGGTCGTGGCCCATGACCTGAACCCGCAAAAGGCTCGCATCCTGGCGATGGTCGCGCTGACCAAGACCAACGACAGCAAAGAGCTGCAACGGATGTTCTGGGAATACTGATTCGCCCTCGCCCTCGCCCTCGCCCTCGCCTGACCGGTTCCGGTCGGGCACTGTATCGACCACTCGCCAGCCTTGGTGAGTGGTTGTCGCCACCTTCCGATGTTCCGATAAAAATTTCCCGTCTTCCTACACCAAACGGAAAAAACAGCTGTCAGAGGATTTTCTTGAATTTTAAGTAGTTGCGAAATTGCCTACAGTTAAATACTGTATGCACGTACAGCTTAATAAGGATAATTCCGTGGCCTCTAGCTCTGTTTCTCCTGACACCTATGCACGCATGGGTCTTCGCATTCAGAAAATCATCAACTCCCCCACCGCGCAAAAAGCCAAAGCCGCATTGATCTTCCGTCTGCCGGACGAACCCGTGGACGAGTGGGAACAATTGCTCGAAGAAATCGATGAGAACGACAACGTCACCCTCGCCTATCGCGACGATGGCGGCGTGCAGATTTTCTGGGTTGTGCCGAAGGAAGACTGAGTCGATGAGTGTCCGCTGGTTTGCTTTGCTGCTTCTATCGATCTCCCTTGGCGCCCAGGCGGGCGCCCCACGCACCTTCAGCGAAGCCAAGAAAGTCGCCTGGAAGCTGTATGCCCCGCAATCCACCGAGTTCTATTGCGGCTGTAAATACACCGGCAACAAGGTCAATCTCGCGGCCTGCGGTTATGTCCCGCGCAAAAACGCCAAGCGCGCGTCCCGCATCGAGTGGGAACACATTGTTCCGGCCTGGCAGATCGGGCATCAGCGTCAGTGCTGGCAAGAAGGCGGGCGCAAGAACTGCACGCGCTACGATCCGGTCTACCAGAAGGCCGAGGCCGACCTGCATAACCTGGTGCCGAGCATCGGCGAGGTGAATGGCGATCGCAGCAATTTCAGTTTCGGCTGGCTGCCGGTGCAAACCGGTCAGTACGGTTCGTGCCTGACCCAGGTCGATTTCAAGGCGAAGAAGGTCATGCCCCGCCCTTCCATTCGCGGCATGATCGCCCGGACGTACTTCTACATGAGCAAGCAATACGGTTTGCGCCTGTCGAAACAGGATCGGAAGCTGTACGAAGCCTGGAACAAAACCTATCCGGTCGAGGCCTGGGAGCGTCAGCGCAACCAGAGCGTGGGCTGCGTGATGGGGCGCGGCAACGAGTTTGTCGGGCCGGTCGACTTGAAAGCCTGCGGTTAAGCGATGGCTGAAATCTTCGTTGTAGCGTGATGTAGGAGCAAGCTTGCTTGCGATGGACGTCAACGATGACGCGTATCGTCTGAATGAACGCGTCGCCCTTGATACCATCGTCGGAACGCCGCCCGCAGCAAGCTGGCTCCTACAAAGGCGCCGTGCGTTCGACGACCAGCAGTTCGATGTTCTGTTTTTTCGCCCGGGTGAGCGCCGCAGCCACTTCGGCCTGTTTGGCCTCGGCCTCGGCTCTGGAATTGAATGGCCCGAGCAGAATCCGCGTCTTGCCATTTTCCTTGACGACACTGGAAACGAAACTGTGCTCGATCAGCCAGCCGCTGAGGTCGCTGACAGCCTGGGTTATTTCACCGCGCACCTCGAGATCCCATTTTGGTGCAGAGGCCACCACCGGTGCGGTCGCCGCTGTCGTCTGCGGCTTTGGCACGTCAGGACGCTTGCCCTCACCGCATCCCGCCAGTGCCAGTACCGCAATTACCAAGACCATTTTGCGCACAACGCGTCCCTCTGAATGCCGAAAACGCAGATTTTAACATCCATCAATACTTGCCGAGTGCCGCAAAATCGACTTAAAACAACGAGAATGATGGTTGCGGGCTCTGTATAGTTACACCTTGGGAATTAATGCAGCATCTGCGCGTCAGAAAGAGGCACCCAAACCATGAGACTTCGCACTAATCTATATAGAACACCGACCTCTGCACTGTCCGAATCAGGTGCCCCACAAAGCAATCAAGGAGAAGACCATGCTGATACTCACCCGCAAAGTCGGTGAAAGCATAAATATTGGTGATGACATTACGATCACCATCCTGGGCGTTAGCGGCCAGCAAGTCAGGATCGGCATCAACGCTCCGAAAGACGTTGCCGTGCACCGCGAAGAAATTTACCAGCGCATCCAGGCTGGCCTGACCGCTCCGGACAAGCCACAGTCCTGAATCCTGCTGTAGTCGGTAGCCAGCCCGTTCGCCCCCGGAACCATGGCTGGCTAGAGATTCATGCATTGCATCGCCTTTCATTTCTCACACCCCTTCTCGATGGCCATGGCACTTACGGGCGATGCAGTCGAGAACGTGTAGCCGATGCTGCCGGCAGGCTTCATGCCCTGAATGTCAGACATGTCGGGCTCCCCCCGAACAAGAGCGCCCTGGCGCTCGTCTAACCAAAGGTCACCCCCCGCGCCATGCCCGTGGCCGCCACCACCATCAGCAACACCAGCATCGCTTCGATATGACTGATCCGCGCAAACAGCTGCGCACGGCCGGTATCGATCGCCGCACCCCGCGCCCGCGCCCTCCGCCACTTGATCAGCGTCACCATCGGTGCGATTTCCAGCAACAGGATAAGCACGAAAAGTGTCATTTTGAGGTGGAACAAGGGCTGGTGAAGATAATAATCAGTGCCCTTCTCGAACCCGCCAAAGGCTCGCATCAAACCGGTGACCAACAGAATGGCGGCCGAGATGCCCCACAGATTGTCCGCGATCAATACACTGCGAGCCTCCCCCGCCCCGGCAAGCAGGCGCCGAAGTGCCATGCCACGAGTGAGCACCGCCCAGAAGCCCAGGGATAACGCCAAGAGATGAACCGCCGCCAGAGTCCAGTGAGCCAGCATCGAAATACTCCTGTCGGGACGAAATGAATCAACCTCTCAGTAGTAGCGCATGAAACGAGGGAGCGCATCCCACAGCAAAATCATCAAACACTTAAAGCGCCAATTTTCAGGCGGATCGCGGCTAGACTCCACCCCACAAGCGCTACAGCTCATCGCGGCAGCAGTCCTTGATGCGAAGTCGTTCCCCCCATCTGACCCGAGTACACAAGATCATGTGTGAATCATGTGATTCAAACGCCATGCAAAACGCGAGCGGTCGTCGCAGGTTTCTCCGGCTTGCCGGACTGGGCGCAGGCGCCCTGTTACTGGCCGGTGCACTGCCCGACAAGATCGCCCGGGCTGCCGAAAAAACCGCCCCTCCCCCCAAACCGCAAAACGCCATCAGCCCCGACAAGGCCCTGCAACGACTGATGGAAGGCAATCAACGCTATGTTGCCGGCACTTCCACGACCCATGACTTCAAGGATGAACGAGAAGCCCTGGTCTCCGGCCAGAACCCGTTCGTGGCGGTATTGGGTTGCTCCGACTCCCGCATCGCCCCCGAGTACGCGTTCGACACCGCCCGCGGCGATCTTTTCGCCATACGTGTCGCGGGCAACTTCGTCACGGACGAGGGGTTGGCCAGCCTCGAATACGCCGTCGCGGTGCTCGGCGCACCCTTGATCCTCGTGCTCGGGCACGAAAGCTGCGGCGCCATCGATGCAGGCATCAAAGCCGTCAAGGATCGCACCGTATTCCCCGGCCATATCCCGAAACTGACCGACGCACTCAAGCCCTCTATCGAGAAAGTGCTCACACAACCCGGCAGCCTTATCGAAAACGCCACCGCGCAAAACGTCAAAGACTCGGTGGAGCGCCTGAAACATGCCTCGCCCTTGCTGACCGATGCGCTGGGCAAGGGCACGTTGAAGATAGTGGGCGGCGTCTACCGTCTGGCGACCGGCAACGTGGACTTGATAACCTGAGCCGGACACGCCGGACGGCAAGAGCCCGGCGCGATGGCCGGGCTCCGGTTATTTTCTGTTTTCCATCATCTTGTCGGCGAGGGTTTTGGCCCTTTCAATCAACAGGTTCTGCCTGTCCTCGTGCGTAGCCCCTCCGACAACGGGTGCCGTCAGGTTGCTTTCTGCAATCAACGCAGCGCAGAAGTACTGATCCCAGACAGTTCGGGTATCAGCGGCCTGTTTGTTGGTTTGATCGGCGATCATATGCGGCTCCTTTTGATGAGGTAGCCCCGCTAGTTTACGCCCGAACCAAGGCCTCGGGACAGGAACCCGGAGGCAGCTCACGAGCACCTTTTGCGCAGAGCTGAAATAGTTGCTCCGGGGGGAGCATCAACAACTGCCGGTTCGGTTCAACGCGCTCCTTCCCAGACATTTCCCACACCTCATTCAGAATCGTCTGATTGCGACACTTCGCCAACATCGCCACTGTCTCCCTCCTTGTTTTTGCTGAAAAGGAGCTCGGCCATGTCTCGAAAACCCGCCACCCGCCAGGGTTATGCAATCAATTACCTTGGATGGAATACACATATTGGCACTGACTTTGACGACTTCCTCGCCGAGCAAGACCTTGCTGATGAGGTCTGTGCAACCGCACTCAAGCGCGTCATCTCTTGGCAGCCAGCCGCGACGATGAAGCTGCAACGCATCAGCAAGAAAACGCTCGCTGAGCGGATGCAGACCAGCTGGAGCACTTGGCCAGATAGACGCTGGCCAGCGCCGCCCGTGCACCGGGCCAGCTCGCCTATGAGCACGAAGAACACTGCGCATAACCCTCGGTCCTTTGCCTAACAGCCCAAGGACCGGGATTGCGTCATTTTCGGCGCGGATTGAAGACTCAGGAGGTCAATGTGTCAAACGATGCACTCAAAGAAACCGTTATCGCTCAAAGCCAGATCATCACTGCGCTGATCGCAGCGATCAGAAAGAAGGACGCGCTTGATCTTGCGCTTTTCACTGATCTCTTAGAGCAGATGCAAGAAAAGAACAAAGAAGACGAAACAGGGAAAAACAAAATATATAACCGGATGATCGAAACGGCGAAATCTGCCTGCCTCATTCGAGACCAACAGCCGACAGTCGATCGGTAGACGCTTTAAAAAGAATTGCAAGGAAGCATATTTATTAATCAGGGGGCGTGAAGTTTTCCACTTCAGTTTCCAACTTAAAGCGCCGACGCTCCCGCAGGTCGGCCTCCTCTGGCAGCACTGATAATCGAATCCAGATCAAAAGCCCGCCTGGTTGGCTTCTGGAGCTCATGGAGCATGCGCTCATCAGGGTCCAGCAGATCCAGCGCCAGAAACGGGGGGCTATCAAACGTGGTAGCTCCCGCAAAAAACTGCCGACGAACGGTCTTGAAAGTCCCCCCTTCAAGCCTAAGCTCACCTCATGTCGCAACGACTTTGGGGCCCTGGAAAATCCCCATGCGGTTCGGAGGAGCCGATCTAAAAATAACAACTTCATAACTCATGAGTTATTGCTTTTTGTGGGCTGCGAGAAAGAGGACTTTTCCAGAGCTTCATTGGGGTAGTAGAAATGAAAAAAATTATTTTAGCTGCTGCACTTATCTCTTGTGCGGCACCAATCGCACACGCGGACATAGGCGCTTTTGCTGGCTTGACTTACGCCTTCGGCGCAAATACCGGCATAGGTTTTACCCTTCATGCAACGTCTACCAGGGACGAAAATAGCGCCATTGCGTCGGCAGGCATTAGCTACTATCCCTTTGCCGTTACCCCAGTGTTTGGGATCCCCGTGGGTGTAGGCTACCAAGGCAAAAATGCAGCGGCTATCGTTAGTTATGACCTCCTGCTGAAAAAATTCGCTATTGCCGGCGGTTACGCCAGCACCCGTGATGACGATGATTCTGATGGGGACGGGGCCAGCACATCGACATCTGGCTCCACATCAGGAGGATCCCAGTCAGGAACGGGAGGAGGAACGGGAACAGGAGCAGGAGCAGGAACCGGTGGCGGATCTGGAGGTGGAGGCGGATCTGGAGGCGGAGGCGGAGGCGGATCGGAAGGCGGAGGTGGAGGCGGATCAACCGGCGGAGGTGGAGGAGCAGTTGCAATTATTCAATAGCGGGATAAGACCGGTGGTGACGAGGATCGGGCTATAGGGAAGAATCGCAGACCGGAACGGGCTCCAGGCGCTCACATTACCCCCAGGTGTGAACGATTCCGATAGGCTGTGAACGTTGTGCATAAATCAAAAACAACAAAAAAGGGCCCACCTCCCGGTGAGCCCTTCCAGACCGCCCAGCAGAGCGGATTTTGTTTGGTAGGCGCGATTGGACTCGAACCAACGACCCCCACCATGTCAAGGTGGTGCTCTAACCAACTGAGCTACGTGCCTGCTGTGTGGCGGCATTCTACGGATTTTCGGGAAACAAGAAAGGGGGGGTATTTATTTTTTCGTTCCTTTCAGGAAAATAATCCTGTCACCTTTATTCGCGCGGGCACTGCAGAAATTCTGAAAATGACCAAGAAACGCCCGACAGACACCAGTACAGCAAGCTCTGCTGAAATAGAGAGATCCATCCAGGCCCTGAACAAAATGGCTGAACGACTTTGGGGAGAGGGTCGGGAAAGCGAAGCGAAAGCCCTCCTCGATGCCCTGGATTCTCTAAACCGGGCGCTGGACCGGATCAGGATCGGCGAAAGTCGCAGGGTCAAGACGCTTCATTGAAAGAGGCACAGCGGACTACCTGGCATACGGGAGTCCTGGCCGATCTGGAACGAGGGCTTATGGCATGGCGCACTCACTTCAATACCAGATAACCGAATCCGTTCGCGTAGTCGAGATTGAGGTGGGAAAGCTGCTCGATTTGGCAGCCATGTTGAAAGACGAGGGAAATGATGCCCTGGCAACCGCTGTCTCGAGCCAGGCGAACAAGCTTCTTGAAGCCGCGGTAGCACTGAGAATCGCGCTAGCCAGCTGAAGTGATGGCGCCGGCTCCTCACTGGCAACCTGTCACGACCTTGTCACACCCGCCAAGCACAATGCGGTCAGCCAAACGGATTTGGCCACGTGTATGGAGAGCCCGCCTTGTGCGGGCTTTCTTGTTTCTGACTTGACCTGTTCATTCAAACGGATAGCATTCGGGCGTTCATTTCACGCCCCCATTTGAAGCCCGCCCCCAAGCAGGTTTTTTTGCCTGCTACGCTTTCCTCACTCAAAGGAGGAATCAGCCATGCCTACCCACGACCTCGTCCCTTCGCTGATATTCAAGCTCAACGAAAACCAGCTCGCTATTGCGGAGTCTGTCGAAGCGCTCTCCATCTGGATCGAGCAACTGCACGGCCCCGCCGAGCATGCCGTCAGGATCCGCAACTCTCTGACCAAGCTCGATGAGAACCTGGAATTCATCACGCGCGGGGTCGCCGAACTACTGAATGATCGGTGACTTGCCGGTCCTCGATTGCTGAGAACACAGGATGCATCAATCAGGGACCGTCCAGGCAAAGCCTGGAGGTGCAAGGCGCGGACTGATACCGCGTATCGAGCCTCAGCGTTTCTGATATTTTTCAATCAAAATCAAAAAAGGGCCCACCTTTCGATGAGCCCTTCCAGTCCGCCCAGCAGAGCGGATTTTGATATTAGGGGAATATCATTTCACCACGCTACACCCCATTAAAAAACCAAATGAAAAAAGCCCGCACCGGGCGGGCTTCTTACACTTACTTAGTGCGTGCTTAGTTAAAGTCGTATTTTTTGTTTACTTTGCGTTTTTCAAGGGCGTATTGCGCAACGTCGATTTGACCCGACTGCAGGCGTTCGTCAATAGCATCAACATCTTTGCGCTGCAGGCGATTCACATGTTCCTTTGTTGCGGTGTAATTGATCGACTCAGCTGCGTCATGACCGCTGACCGGATCCCACAGAATTGATAACGGCCAAAAAAGCAGATTTACAACACCCAAACCATATTCGCGGCCATAAAATGATCCGCCGCCAGGGAGCAATCCAAGAGCGGCACCAGTGCCAGGGCTCTTTTCCTGAACTGCAAGTCCGTTCGCCTCATAGTGGCGAAGCTCTGCTTTCTGTTGAGAGTTCAGGCCGCTTGCACAGCCCGTACAAGCAGCAGCCAATCCAAGTGCCAAAACCAAACGATGCACCTTCATGCGTCCAATCCCTCAAAATTCCATTTATGCTCAAACGAGCGACGCAATGATATCATACTGACATCACGCCAACTAGATAACGCAACATTTACTTGGTGAGTCGCTAATCGCAGGCAATGCTCTTGCCCTGCACCTCGGACTTCAGCTCGCATCATTCTTCACCCTGTCGGGATCACCCTCGCGATTATGAAAAATCGGGTGTGAAGTGAATTGAGAACTAAGCCAGAGAATATCGACACGCCGTAACATGTGTCGCTGCGATAACTGTCTAAATAAATGGCATAGTGCTACTATTCGCGATCTTCTCGGTACTTTTACAATCATAAGGATTTGTCGAATGACGTACCTACGCTTGCTTTTAGCTTCAGCCCTAATTGCTCTTTGCACAGGCTGTGCCTCCCCCGCTCAAATTTCCGGCATGTCAGTCACAGCCGATCAGGCCACAGCAAATACCTATGACTCCCAGCTGCGAAATAATGTGCGGCTTTCCGAGGTGAATGGTGGAGATACAACCAACCCTCTGTGGACTTCGGAAATCGACGCCCCTGACTTCGGTGCGGCCCTTAAGCAATCGCTCGCCAATGCAAACTTGCTCGGCGACGAGTCAGCCCCTTATGCACTACGCGCCAACCTGCTGCGCGTTGACCAGCCTATATTCGGACTGGATTTTGAAGTGACCAGCGAAGTTGAATATACCTTGATGGAGTCAAGTACTAACAAGGTCGTTTTGCGTGAAATCATCCGTACCCCTTTCACGGCGGGCGTGGGCGATTCTTTTATTGCAATCAAACGTCTACGTCTGGCCAATGAGGGATCCGCTCGGGTAAACATCATTGCGATGCTCAAGCGCCTCAGCGATCTCAAAATCGAAGCCAGACAAGTTTCGTTAAATAACTGAGTCCTGGATCCTCCTACACCCCCTCTCCTCCCTAAGCCCTGCCTACAAAAGATTCTTCCGCCCAAGTAGGTAGGTTTAGGGCATTTGTTTCCGACGAGGAGGAGCATGCCAACCCACACACAGCCATTACCCAGCGTGAACGCCCGATATTTGGTGAACATCTTGATATTTGGTGAACATTTTTATGAAATCCAAGACAACAAAAAAGGGCCCACCTTTCGGTGAGCCCTTCTAGACCGCCCAGCAGAGCGGATTTTGTTTGGTAGGCGCGATTGGACTCGAACCAACGACCCCCACCATGTCAAGGTGGTGCTCTAACCAACTGAGCTACGTGCCTGCTGTGTGGCGGCATTCTACGGAATTCCGGAGGGGTGTCAACACCTTTTTTCGAGCTAACCCTATGAATATGCAAAATATTTAATTTCGCTGCGGCAAAGAAGCCTTTGCGGTGGCTGGCGGTCGATTTTTAACTCGGGTAGGATCGAAGCACTCGTAAAATATATTAAACAGAGGCTGCAGGATGGCGCACACACCCTACCCCGAGTCTTATTACGCCGCTTCGGCCAACGCGGTTCCGCCGCGTCCGGCCCTGCAGGATGATATTGAGACTGATGTCTGTGTGATCGGTGCCGGTTACACCGGGCTGTCCTCTGCCCTGTTTCTGCTGGAGCACGGTTTTCGGGTGACGGTCCTGGAAGCGGCCAAGGTGGGTTTTGGCGCGTCCGGGCGTAATGGCGGGCAGATCGTCAACAGCTATAGCCGTGACATCGATGTGATCGAGCGCAGTGTCGGGCCCAAGCAGGCTCAGTTGCTGGGGCAGATGGCGTTCGAGGGTGGGCGGATCATTCGCGAGCGGGTTGCCAAATATAATATCCAGTGCGACCTGAAGGATGGCGGCGTGTTCGCGGCGATCACCGCCAAGCAGATGGGGCACCTGGAAGCCCAGAAGCGGCTGTGGGAGCGTTTCGGTCACACCCAGCTGGAGCTGATGGATCAACGCCGGATCCGTGAAGTGGTGGCCTGCGATCAATACATCGGCGGCATGCTCGACATGAGTGGCGGTCACATTCATCCGCTGAACCTGGCGCTGGGCGAAGCCGCGGCCGTCGAGTCGCTGGGTGGCACCATCCATGAACAGTCGCCGGCGGTGCGGATCGAGCGCGGGGCGAATCCGGTGGTGCATACGCCACAGGGCAAGGTCAGGGCGAAGTTCATCATCGTTGCCGGCAATGCCTATCTGGGCAATCTGGTGCCGGAGCTGGCCGCCAAGTCGATGCCTTGCGGGACTCAGGTGATTACCACCGAGCCGCTGGGCGAGGAATTGGCGAGAGCCCTGCTGCCTCAGGATTATTGCGTCGAAGACTGTAACTACCTGCTCGACTACTACCGCCTGAGTGGCGACAAGCGTCTGATTTTCGGCGGTGGCGTGGTGTATGGCGCGCGGGATCCGGCGAACATTGAAGCGATCATCCGGCCGAAGATGCTCAAGGCTTTCCCGCAGCTCAAGGACGTGAAGATCGATTACGCCTGGACCGGCAATTTCCTGCTGACGTTGTCGCGCCTGCCTCAGGTCGGGCGCCTGGGTGACAACATCTACTATTCCCAGGGCTGTAGCGGTCATGGGGTGACCTATACGCACCTGGCGGGCAAGGTCCTGGCAGAAGCCTTGCGTGGCCAGGCGGAGCGGTTCGATGCGTTTGCCGACCTGCCGCATTATCCGTTTCCCGGTGGGCAGATGCTGCGGACTCCGTTTGCGGCGTTGGGGGCGTGGTATTACGGGTTGCGCGACAGGTTCGGGTTCTGAGCGGGCGCCCTCCCCTGTAGGAGCGAGCTTGCTCCGGGCGGCGTTCCGACGAAGGACGTTAACGATAACGCGTTCTTCCTGAATGAACGCGTCACCCTTGAGACCTTCGTCGGAACGCCGCCCGGAGCAAGCTCGCTCCTACAAGGGCCAAGGGCAAACGGCGATTGCGCCGATGTATGCAGGACGGGCATGGAGCCGCTGCAGGAGTTCATCCCTGCGCTTCTGGTCCGTTTCCTCTTTGACTAATAGCTCGGGCAGAAGCTCGACTGCCTGGCCGGGATCGAGAATGAACACACCGTCATCATCACCGATGGCCAGGTCGCCTGGCTGTACTCGAACGCCGCCAACAGTGATCGTGTGATTGACTTCACCCTGTGCGCCAATGCCACGGGTGGTGTAGGCACTCACATCCCGGCAAAACACCGGCAAGCCATGGCGACGCAAGGCGCTGACATCGGTGACGGCACCCGACACCACCACCCCGGCCAGGCCTTTGATCAATCCCGCCAGGGTGCGCAGCTCGCCCCAGCAACCACACTCCTCGTCGCCCACGCATTCGATCACCAGCACGTCGCCTGGCTCGCTCAACAACAGGGCCTCACGCAGAATGCTGCCATCGGGCGGGAAGACTTTGACGGTGATGACCTGGCCGAGCATGCGGATGTCGTTGAACAACGGCTTGATCCCGCGCAGGAAGCCCCGGTCGGAAAAATGGCCGAGGGTGGACGACGGGATCGACCGGTAAGCGGCGAGCAATTCCTGGCTGACGACTGGCTGGCGAGGGTTGATCTGATAGCTCATCGGCATTTCCCCGAGCGTGGCAATGGACGGGTCTGGCAGCTCCCGGCTGACGATCTGTTGGCGAGGGGTCACCTGATCACTCATCGGCATTTTTTCCCCGGGCGCAGCAACGGGCAGGTCGAGCAGTATTCAGCCGGCTCGGTGGCCAGGTAGTAGAAGCAGCAGGTGCGGCGAAAGCGAATGCTCCGTTGCCCTTCGTCCACCAGCGTCGGCGGTCGGCGGAAATGGCTCAGCGGGTTGTAGTCGAGGCCGAACAGTGAAGGTTGTGCCTCGGTCAGCAACCATGTGAAGTCCGCTTCACAGCGTTCACGCACCGACGGCTCGTCGATTTTCGCCATGCGTTTTTCATACAGCGAATACACGCGTACGGCGCTGTTCTCCCAGAGGATGCGGCGGGAAACGCCCGTGACCCGGTTGAAGGTTTGCCACAGCGGTTTCAGCAGCCCGGCAAACAGCGCCTGCACCACGGCTTCCCGCCAGGCCTCGCGCTCACCGGGTCCATAGGTCGAGGGCAAAGAGTGAGCCAGCGGCAGCGACGAGGTCCACAGCCCGTCATCGTGGCCGTACTCGATCACCACGTTGTCCAGGGACAGCAGCAGCCCCTTGTCGTACACCGACATCGCATACAGGCAGGCACCGGTCGCCAAAAACGATAAACGCTTGCCCAGCAATGAGGCAGTGATCGCCCGGGTTGGCGAGCCGATCACCGGGCCCAAGGCGTCCAGCAGTTGTTCGCACACCTCCTCCTGCAACAAGTCCCGGGCCATCAGCGAGCGTAACGGGTCGCGCGCTTCAATGTCTTTGAGCCGCAATCCACCGGACAACGCCGCCCACTCTGGCGCCGTGAAATAACCAGCCAGACTCATTGCGGCAATTCCCGACCGAACGGGATGCACATCGGCGTACCAAAGAACGGGTCAGGAATGATTCGACAGTTGAGGTCGAACACGGTCTTGACCAGGGCCTGGGTCAAGACGTCCTCGGGCCGGCCCTGGGCAAACGCCGTACGCTCATGCACCGCGACCATGTGATCGGCGTAACGACAGGCCAGGTTGAGATCGTGCAGCACCATGATGATGGTTTTGTTCTCGAGCCGGTTGAGGTCGCGCAGCAGGTCCAGGACTTCGATCTGGTGCGCCAGATCGAGAAAGGTGGTCGGCTCGTCCAGCAGCACGATGCCGGTGTCCTGGGCCAGGGTCATGGCGATCCACGCCCGCTGGCGCTGCCCGCCGGACAAGGCGTCCACCGGTCGATCGGCCAGCGCCTGCAGGCTGGTCTGATCCAGGGCGCGATTGACCATGGCTTCATCTTCGACCGACCACTGCTGCATCCAGCTCTGATACGGGTATCGACCCAGCGCCACGAGCTGGCGCACGGTAATGCCCTCCGGCGCGGTCGGGGTCTGGGGCAGGATGGCCAGTTCACGCGCCACCGCCGCCGTGGATTTTTGCTGGATATCCACACCGTTGAGAATCACCGAGCCCTGCTGCGGCTTGAGCAACCGGGCGAAGGATTTGAGCAGGGTGCTCTTGCCACAGCCATTGCTGCCGATCAGCACCGAGATCTTGCCCTTGGGCAGTTGCATGTCCAGCGCGTCAATAATCACCTGGCGCTGATAGCTCAGGGTCAGGCCGCGACTTGCAATCGACGTCATGCGTTGAGTTCCTTAATGACGTTGTTTAATCAACAAATAGAGAAAAAAAGGCGTGCCCAGGACCGCGACAAAGATCCCGGCCGGCAGGTCCAGGGGCAAGAACAGCGTGCGTCCGGCCAGGTCCGCCAGCATCACCAGGTTGGCCCCGACCAGCGCCGCCATCACCGCCTGGCCAGCGAAACCGGGGGCCACCAGGCGCTTGGCAATGTGTGGGGCAATCAGCCCGACAAAGGCGATCGCGCCACCCCAGGCAACGGCCGCGCCGGCCAGGGCCACACTCACCAGCAACAGACCGGCCCGCAACCACTGCACGCGCACGCCGATGCCCTGGGCCAGGTGGTCGTCCAGCTGTTGCACCATCACCTGCCGGGCCAGCAGCACCAGCAACGGGCAAATGCCCAACAGCCAGCCCGCCAGCGCCAGGGGTTCGGGCCAACTGGCGCCGTAGACGCTGCCAGTCAACCAGACATAGGCCGACAGAGTGGTGGTCAGCGGGCTGAAGACCAGGATGAAGGTGGTCGCCGCCGTCAACATCGCCGAGACGCCGACGCCGATCAGCACCAGGCGCAACGGCGAGGCGCCCTGCTTCCAGGCCAGCAGATAAATGGCCAGTGTCGCCAGGGCCGCTCCAAGCATCGCCGCCAGGGGCAGGAATTGTTGTCCCAGGGTCACCGACAGGAACGACAGGTAGAGGACGGCGGCGGCGCTGGCACCGCTGGTGATGCCCAGCAGATCGGGCGATGCCAGCGGGTTGCGGATGATGCTTTGCAGGATCAGCCCGGACACCGACAACGCTGCCCCCACCAAGGCCGCCAGGACAATGCGCGGAAAACGCAGTTGCTCGACGATCAGGGTCAGGCTGGGGTCCTGGCTGGAAAACAGGATGCGCAGCACCTCGAAGGGCGAGAGGATCACCTTGCCCAGCGCCAACGAGCCGAGCATCACCAGCGAGGTGACCAGCAGCGACGCCCCAAGTCTCCACCAGGTACCCAGGTTGACCTGCCGGGAATACCCGCCCCGGCGCCAGGTCACCACCTTATCCATAACGACCTCCACGCCGCGCCAGCATGATGAAGAACGGCGCGCCGAACAGCGCCGTCATGACCCCTACCGGCACCTCCTGCGGCAGGATCAACACCCGCGACAGGGTATCGGCCAACAGCAGCAGAATGGCCCCCAGCAGCGCACAACCGGGCAACAGCCAGCGATGGTCGATCGACAGTCCCTTGCGCACCATGTGCGGCACCAGCAGGCCGATAAAGCCGATGCTGCCGGCCAACGCCACGGCGCTGCCCGCCAGGCAGATCACCAGCACGCTCATCAGCAGCCGGATCAGACCGGTACGCTGCCCCAGACCGGTGGCAATTTCTTCCCCGGCGTTCAGTACATTGAGCTGCCCGCCCAGCAACAGCGCCCCCGACAAGCCAAGCACCGTGCACAGTAACAGGGGCGCGGCGGTCGACAGGCTGCGTTCGGTCAAGGAACCGGCCATCCAGAACAGCACCGTGTCCAGGCCATCCTGATTGACCACCAGCAATGCCTGGCTGAAGGCGGAGAACAGCGCGGCCATCGCCGCCCCCGCCAGCACGATGCGCAGCGGACTGAGACTGCCCTGCCCCATGTTGCCGATCAGCCACACCAGGCACCCCGCCACGGCGGCGCCAAGAAAGGCACACCACAGCCAGGCATCCGGCGAGGCCAGGGAGAAGATCGAGGAAAACAGGATGATGAAAAAGGTCGCACCGGCATTGATCCCGAACAAGCCGGGGGACGCCAGGGGATTGCGCGTCAGGGCCTGCATCAGGGCGCCCGCGACCGCCAGGCTGGCGCCGACGGAGATCGCCATCAAGGTTCGCGACAGGCGCGTGGTGGTCACCAGCACATGATCGATGCTCAGCGGGTCGGGCTGGACAAACGCCGCGGCAATCTGCGGCAGCGGAATCCAGGTAGCGCCGACCGCCAGGCTCAACACGCAGCACAGCAGCAACACGACACCGGCGCTACACAGCTTTGCACCAGGACTCATGAGGCCACCTGCGCTGCAGCCACGCGGGCCACGTCGTCGAGCATCAGGTTCGCCCCCAGCATGCCGCCCGACAGGCTCCAGGCGACGCCATCGACCTGCCACACCTGCCCTTGCTGCGGGGCACGCATCTGCTGCCACAGCGGGTGTTGCACCAGGCTTTCGTAGTTGCGTTGCACCGCCGCGTTCTGCGCCCGCAGAAAGACGAAAAAGATGTCGGCATTCACCACCGCAAGGCTCTCCTTGCTGGTGAGTTTGATCGACACCCCGCTCGCCTCCCGGCTGCCGTCACTCCAGTTGAAACCCAGTTCACTGAGCACAGAGCCGGGGAAGCTGGCGGGCAGATAGCTGCGGATGTGGTCTTCGCGGATATCCAGGATCGACACCGTCGGCGGCCAGCGCCCGGCAAAGGTCTGCTGCAATTGCTGACGCAGTTGCGCCACACGCTGCTGCCAGCGGTCGAGCATGTCGTCGGCCTGTTGTTGCCGCTGCAATGCAGCGCCCATCAGGGCCAGGGTCTTCTTGAATTCAAACACTTCCTCCAGCATCAGCACCGGGGCGATCTGCCTGAGCAAGGGGGCGATGCGCTCATGGCGAAAGCGCGAGGCCACGATCAGGTCCGGCTTGAGCAGCGCGATGTCCTCGAGGCTGGGCTGGGTTTCCAGCCCGACATGGGGCACGGCGCCCAGGGCTTCGCGCAGATAGCGATAGGTCGGTTTTTCGCTCCAGGAATCCACCACGCCACAGGGCGTCACGCCCAGTACCACGGCGCAGTCGGTGGCGCCCTGAAACAGGGTGATCACCCGCAACGGCGTGGCGCCGGTCTCGGCCCACGCCGGCGCGCAACACCTCAGGGCCAATGCCCCCAGGGACAGGCGCAGCAGTGTGCGCCGGGAAGGATGATGTCGCGGTTCAGGCATCGTGATCGAGCCTGTGGAACGGGTTGACCACCTGGCCTTTGCCAAACGGCATGCTGCCAGGGCCGCCCGCGCGCTCGATCATCGGGGTCAGCAGCAACTTCTGTGGCCAGTGCGGCGCTTCGAACAACTGGTGCTTGATCATGGTTCGCGTCTCGGCATCAAACTCGATGGTGTCGATGAGCTCGTTGAGCACCTCACCCATTGCCTTCCACAACCGGGTCGCGGGCAATGCGTAGACCTCAGCCAGCGTATCGATGATGGCGCGGAGGTTGACCTGAATACCCAGGGTCTGCAACCAGAACAGCAAGTCTTCGGGGCGATCGTGGTACAGCGTGTTGGCGTGGCCCTTCTTCAGCCGGTAAGCCGGGTCGGCCAGGCCGTTGCGTTCCAGCCACGGCACGTAGATGCGCAACGAATCGTGATCGCGCAACAGCAGGCCCTGGGCGTGGCCGGCCTTCCACACCAGCACCGCGTTCTGCCCGTGGACTTCCCCGAGCATGCCGATGCGCAACATCCGCAGGTTGATGTCGAAGAAGCTGTGGCACAGCTCGCGGAACAGGGTCATCACCGATGCGGCGCTGGCCGGCAATTGGCGGTAAGCCATCCAGTCATCGAAAAAGTGCCGGTTGCTACCGGGCAGTGGCGTACCGAGCGCCGCCATGGGCACCAGTCGGGTGTCCGGATCTGCCAGCAGCGCCGGCGGATAACCACGGACCATGGCCGACAGGTGCCGCGGCGCCTCGTCGAACAGGGTGGCATCCGGCGGCATGAACGCCCACCACTTGGTTTCATCGCACAGGTGCAGGGACTGTTGCAGGGTTTGATCCTTGCCCAGCGCCTGGCGCAGCAAGGCTTCACTCAGGCCGCCATTGATCATTTTCACCGCGGGCAGGTAACGCGAGGCGCCGAGGGAATAAATCGCCATCGGCAGCTTGAGGTAATCGGCACTGTTGAAGCACGGCGTCATCGAGCGCAAGGATGAGGTGGCGAAAAAATCGCCGTCCTTGAAGTCCAGTCGCTGACAGTCGCCGCGGGCAAACGCGTCGCCAAGCTGCGCTTGCAACACATGCTCGAACTGCCACGGGTGCACCGGCAGCGCGACATGGCTCTGGGCAATGCCCCGCTGTTGCAACTCTTGTTGCAAGTCGGCCTGCAACAGCGCCGGCAACAGGTACTGGGCGGGATAACTCTGCGCCAGGTCCGTCACACCGTCGCCGCATTGCAGCAAGGTGCGATCGACCGCCACCCAGTGCAAGGCCACCGGGCGAGCGAACTCGGCTTGATACTGCTGGTATTCACGGTCGCTCAAACCCTGCTTGGCCTTGGCCAGCGGGTGATAAGGACGATCACGTAGCGAGGCCCACTGCTCCATGGTCAGGAAGAAGTCCGCGTTGCCTTTTTCCAGCAAGCGTTCGCTGTCGACGCCATGGCTCAGGGATAACTCGGTTTGGCGCACGCTGGTGCGCAGCACATCGAGGAACAGGGCAAAGCCCTTTTCATTGTCCGGGTAGCGCTCGGTCATCTCGCCCAGCACCTGGGTGGTGAAGGCCTCGGGCGACAGCTCGGTCAGTTGCTCTGACTGGCGCGCCCATACCGGCGTGCCCGGTACTTTTTCCCATTGCTGGGTGATGCCGGGACGCAGGGCAATGACGATGCAGCTCTGGGGACCGCAGGGCCATTCCCAGACCCGTTGCCCGGCGCTCAGACCGGTAAATGGCTGGTCGGCGGATGCCGAGGGCGCCACCAGGTTCAGCGGCTCGGTGCCGAAAAAATGTTCGGCCAGCAAACAGTCGACCAGGTCCTGCATCACTTTGTCGGCGGCCATTGCGGTGAAATTCATCCGATTATTTTCCTTCTGCTGAAGTGGCGGCCAATCTGGCCTGGAGGGCACGAAAAGCGATGCCACGCTCATCTCCCAAAACAAAACTGTTTACCCCGCGGGCCAACCAGCGTTCGTGGTCGCCCGGTTGGCGTGGAATCGCGCAATACGGCACGCCGGCGGCAGTGGCGGCCTGCCAGCTGGCGAGCAGCGCCTGCTGCACCTCGGGCCGGTCGATCTGCCAGGGCGTGCCCAGCGATTGCGACAAGTCGGCAGCGCCTTCGAGGATCATGTCCAGGCCAGGCACCGCGGCAATCTCCGCCGCCCGGCGCACGCCTTCAGCGCTTTCGATCATCGCCACCACCATGATTTGCTGGTTGGCCAGCCCGATGTACTCCGCCAGGCTGTGCTTGCCGAACGCACCGGGGCGCCCGGCATTCAGGCTGCGAGTGCCCTGGGGGTGGTACTTGCAGGCCCGAATGCTGTCGGCCAGGGATTCGGCGCTTTCGATCATCGGCAGCACGATGCCCTGGGCGCCGCCATCGAGCAGGCGCAGCAAGGTTTTCGGGTTGAGGTCCGCCACGCGCACCAGGGGTGTCAGCGCGTAGCTCTCGGCGGTGCGGATCATGTTCTCCACGGTTTCGGGATTGATCAGCACGTGCTCCATGTCGATGATCACGAAATCGAAACCGGCCTCGGCAATCAATTCGATGGCGGCCGGGGCCGGAATCGAGCTGATCAAGCCGTAGACCGGCTCCCTCGCAACGAGCTTCTGCTTGAGCAGATTGGTCCTCAGCATGATTGCGGCCCAAAGGCGTGCAGCGGATTGGGCACCGATTTGAAACGACGCTCGCCGTCGCCCAGCAGGCGGCGCTTGGTCAGCTCTTCGACTTCATAGAACGGCGCGAACACGTCAAACGCCGCATAACGCGCACGGTGTTGCGGATGGTCGGCCTGGTAGCCGCCGATGACTTCGGCGGTCATCTGCCAGAACAGGGCTTCTTCCAGCCGGTAGTGCTGGTGCAGGAAGATCGCCATCTCGGCCAGGGCGATGAAGAAGAACGAATCACAGGAGAAATCCCGCACCGCATCCAGGTCGTCGGTGAGGATGAACGAGTTGCGGTTGAGTTTGGCGTGGCTGGCGGGCAGCGGCACCAGGGTCGGGCACAGCTCCGGGCGGCCCAGGTGCTGCGGCGAGTAGCGCACGCCGTCGTGGAAGTCCTTCAGGGCAATGCGTTGCGGCCAGCCCTGCTTGACGATCAGGACGATATTCTGCCCATGGGACTCCATGCCGATGCCTTCGGCGTACAGCATGTGAATGATCGGCGACACCGCCACCTGCAACAGTTGGCGGGTCCAGGCCTGGAGGCCGTATTGCTTGATCCAGGCATCGATGAACGGGGTTTGTTCTCCACTGCCGTAGCGATTGTCCACGGAGCTCAAGCCATTGAACGGCACCGCCTGCTCATCGTCGTGCAGGTACTGGTGAATGCTCTCGCGCCACAGGGTGCCCAGGGTGCCGTAGGCCTGGGACATCCGCGTGGCGGGCAGGTGGTCGTAGTCAAAACTGACGCCGACCACCTCGCCGAGAATCACAAAGCCAAGGTCGCGGGCAGTGCTGTCGCTGCCGATCAACCGCTGCAGCCAGTCGGTGATGATCGGGCCGTTCATCACCGTGTGCCGCGCCAGGATGCGAGTGCTGGAGGTGTTGGTCATGCTCAGGGCGAGCTTGACGTAAGGCCGCTGTTTTTCCGTGACGTTGGCCAGGGTGCGGATCGATTGCTGCGCCTGATAGCGATCATCCGTGGTGCCCAGATGGATCACTTCACCGCTGACCAGCTCGGGGTAAAACACCGGCACGATGATGTTTTCCCACTGCCACGGGTGCACCGGCATCAGCCAGTAATCGTCCAGCGCCTTGCCCTGGTCGCGCAGATTCGCCGCGAGTTGCTGCCAGCGCTGAAGGCCGAATTCCTGCTGAATGAACCCGTCGTAATCCAGGTGCCGCGAGATGTTCATCGCTCCGCAGGTCTTGGCCACCGCCAGCCAGACAATGGCGATGGGCGCGGCAAATTCCGGACCGAAACTGGCGTTGTCCTGGAGCGAGAAACCGATGCGCGACTTGTAGCAAGGGTGATAGCTGTGGGCGTCCATGAAGTGCTGTTCCAGCGCATCGACATCCAGCTGATGGCTGGGTTGGGCCGCTTGATAACCCTGGCTGCGCGATTGCAGGTCCTTGAGCAGGGTCTGTTCCAGCTCATGGGTGAAGCGTGGCAGGTGCGGGCTGTCCTGAAGTTCGCCCAGCAGCTCCGCCAAGGCTTGATGCAAATGCGGCCGGTGGTGCTCGCCCGCGGCATCCACGCGCTCGAGGCTGGCATAGTCGAGGCGGATCAGCTCGAAGCTGGCGCTGAGTAATCCGTTGCAGCGGTATTCCACCGGCTGTTGCCGGGCATCGAGGCCGCTGACGACGAAACGCTGCTGACCGCTTTCCAGCGGCGAATGACGATAGGGCAATACGTTTTCATACAGCAGCGTTTGTAGCAGTTGACCGACCACGCGCTGTTCCACTTGTTGATAGTGGCGGGGATCGGCCGTCGCCAGCCAGACGCCTGGCGCAGAACCTGTTGTTGCCTGTGAAGAAATCGCCATAGTCATGAACCTTGTCGGTGAAAAGAATTAACGGTGTTCGAGGGCCGAAGGCAGTGCCTCGGCCGGCTCGTCGGATACGGGAAGCGGGAACCGCCAGGCACAGGGCAATGCCAGCAGGATGAGGATGCCGGTGGCCATGAACACCTCGCTGATCGCCCCGGGGCTGGCCATCGAAACCGCCCCGCCCCCGGCCTCGCCCGCCAGGCGGAACTCCAGCCACAGCGAAGCGACCACGATGGCCAGTGACGACACGAGGCGGCGCGAGATGTTGTTCATCGCCGCGCCCTGGGTGACCATCGGTTCCGGCAGCGCATCGAGTCCGGCAGTGGTGATGGGGAGATAGGACAGGCCCAGCCCGGCGCCCCGGACCATCATCAAAATGAACACCACGGCGATTGAAGCGCTGGCATCCAGCAGGCCCAGGCCCAACGTGGCGCCACCGGTCAACAGCAACCCCCAGAACACCACCCCACGCGGGCCGTGACGGTCCAGCCACTTGCCGCCGAGATGGCCGAACAGGCTGGCGAACAGGGCCGTGCACAGCAGCGACAGGCCGGTCCAGATCGCGCTGTAGCCCATCACCATCTGCACCAGCAGGGGCAGCAGCACCAGGCACTCGAACATGCCGACCGACTGCACCACGGCGATGATCACGCTCAGGCGATAACCGCGCAGGGCAAAGATGCGCAGATTGAGCAGCGGTGCGGTGCGGTTCAGCTCCAGGCGCACAAAGGCAACGAGGCACAGGATCGCCACCAGCAACAGCCCGAGATTGAAAGGATCGGCCAGGGCCTCGGCGTGACGCAGGCGACCCACGGCGACCATCAGCAGGCCGATACCCGTCGCGATCAGCAGGTAACCCGCCAGGTCGAAGGGCTTGCGTTCCGACGGGGCAGAAGCCGGCAGCACGCCGACGCCAAGCACCAACGCCAGCAAACCGATGGGCACATTCATCAGGAACAGCGAACGCCAGCTGAACCACTCCAGCATCAGGCTGCCGCACAACGGCCCCAGCGCCGGTGCGAACATCACCGCCGCGCCCCACAGGCCAGTGACCCGGCCCCGCTCGCCCTTGGCGTACACCGAAAAAATGATCGCCAGCGACAGTGGAATCATCAGCCCGCTGGCGATGCCTTGCACCACCCGCGCGGTGATCACCAGGGCGATGGAGTTGGCCAGGGCTCCCAGTAGCGAGCCGCAGACAAACAACGCCACACCCCACAAATACAAGGATTTTCGGCCCATGCGCTGGCTGAGAAAGCTGGTGAGGGGCATGGTCATGCCCATGCTCACCATGAACGCGGCGACGATCCAGGTGGCCAACAGCGGGCCGATGTCGAAGGCCTCCATGAACGCCGGCAGCGCCGGATTCAGCGAACTGTTGTTCAGGCTGACCGTCAGCGTACCCAACAGCACATTGACCACCACCAGCCAGCGCGGCACGGCAAAGGTCAACCCCACGATGCGACTCCGGCCTCTTGCACGAACACCTGGGGCGGTCGCGGATGACAGAGGAAATCGGCATGGGAGATGTTGTAGCCGTAGGCGCCCGCCAGCGGCAGCACCAGCATGTCGCCGATCTCCACCCCGGTCAGCGGGCAGTCACGGCTGAGCACGTCCTTGGGCGTACAGAGTTGCCCGACGACGGTCCAGTCCTGCCGTGTCGCCGCCGGTGTCAGGCGATGTCGGGGCAGATGAATGACCGGGTGATCGTGCCCCTGGGCCACCGGCAGCCGGAACTGATGGGTGCCGCCGCGACAGACCAGGAAGTGCTTGCCGTGACTGGTTTTGCTGTCCAGCACTTCGATGGCGTAATAGCCGCAGAAGGCGCTGATGAAACGACCGGGTTCGAAGCGCACGACGGGCGCATCGGCACAGGCTGCCAGGCTCCGTCCCAGGTGTGCGCACAGGCGCTGCCAGTCGAATTGCTGCGGGCCGAGGTAATTGACCCCCAGGCCTCCGCCGACATTGAGGTGAGTGATGGCTGCAGGGTCGGCCGACAACGCCTTCCATTGCGGCCAGCGCTGCAGAAACAGGTCGAGCAGCTGTTCGTGGCGCTCCACCTGCAACTGATGAGACATCGCATGCACGTGGAAACCCTTGAGCCGCAGATGGCTGGCGTTATCGACCCCGCTCACGGCCCGGGCCAGTTCCGACTCGTCGATCCCGAAGGGCGTGGCGGTGCCGGCCATTGCCAGTTTGCTGGACAGCGGCGACGGCAGCTCGGGATTGATCCGCAGCAACACGTCCTGCACGCGCCCCGCTTCCAGTGCCAGCCGTTGCAGGCGGACGATTTCATTCAGGCTTTCGATGTGGATCGCTTCGACCTGATGCTGCAGCGCCGCACGCAGATCGGAATCCAGTTTGCCGGGGCCGGAGAAGATGAACGGCTTGCGCGTCGGGCAGGCCTGGAGGCGATCGATCTCGCCCCCGGAGGAAATCTCGAACCCGTGTACCAAGGGCGCCAAGGTGGCGAGGATCTGCGGCTCGCTGTTGGCCTTGATCGCGTAGTAAAGCTCCACCCCTTCAGGCAGTGCCGCCATCACCTGCGTCACATGCCGCTGCAGCGCATCCAGGTCATAGATGAACAGGGCCAGGGGATCTTCCTGCCGTGCATGGGCTTGATCGATGGCGGCCACCACCGTTGCGGGCAGCTTATCCATGCTGGACCTCCTTGCCCCACGGGGACACCAGGTTGACGTAGCCGGCCTGGCGATCGGCCTTGGCGGCCAGGCGCACTCTCAGATTGGTCTTGCAGGCGATCGGCTGACCGGCGATCAGCGCATCCAGCTCCGGTGCGGCACGGGTCAATTCGGCGCGGATGCTGATCAATTGCTGCTCGACTCGTTGCCACATCAGCGGCGCCAGGTGCGGCCGCTCCCAACTCAGGGCCAGCACCGCCTCGGACAGGTTGTTGACGAACAGGCAGTAAACGATGCGATTCCAGCCCTGCTGCCGGGAATAGAGCAGCGACTCACGCACCCGGGGATGAACCTCGGCGTCGATCCGCGAAGCACCCAGTTCACCGGTCAGCTTGACCCCTTCGAAGTCCCGCAGCAGCAGGCGTTGCGGGCGACCGTTGTCATGCACCAGCACGCTGTTCTGCAGATGCGGTTCCATCACGATGCCGTGGTTGAAGAACAGCGCCAGCACCGGCCGCAGCAACAGCGCCTGATAGTCGTCGAACCAGCTCAACAGCTGTTGATCGAGGAGGTCGTCGCCGTTGAACCGGCTGAGAAACTCGTGCACCAGCGGCCGCAGATGCAGGCCCCGGGCAAACAGCGTACCGGCCATGATGCTGCAGTCGGTGCCGGTGTCGAGGCAGAAATTCTCCCGCAGGATCGCCCCGGTCTGTTCGCGGAACCAGTGGCTGTCGGCTTCGCTGGCCTGGTGCGGTGCCCAGCTCAACAGGCCCGGTTCAGCCACCACCGACAGCCCGCCGAGCGTCTCGGGTTGGGTCAGTTGCAGGTTGCGGAAGATCCGGTCGATCAGCAGCGCGCTTTCCAGTTCGTACCAGGCGTTTTTCCTGACGCAATTGGTGATGCGTACGTTCAGCGAACCCTTGATGAAAAAATCATGGCCCTCGATGTACCAAGTGCGGATGGACGCGGTGGGATTGGCCATCAAGCCCGTGGCGCCCAGATCGACGATCGCCGCGGATTTCAGCAAGCGCTGCACCCGGGCGTCCTGCATGAACAACTGCGCCTGGACCGGGTGCATGCAGATCACGGCGTGCCCGGGCCGCGCCTGGGCCTGATCGGCAAAACCGGCCAGCACCTGGGCTTTGCTCAGGCCGTTGGCGCCGACGCTCAGCCCTTCCAGCGGCACCTCGAACAGGTGCAAGGGCGTGCGGGCCTGGAATTCCGGCGCGTAGGTTTCCTGGGCCAGATGCGCCGGCCACAGGCGCGCCTTGGGTGCCGGGTGATTCGGGTGGCCGAACCACAAGCCCTGCTCGCTGGCCAGGTAGCCGCTGAGCGGGTCCGGGTCCATCGGTGAGTTGTGACCGACGATGGCCGCGGTCAGCAACTGGCTCTGCAACACCTGGTCCAGCAACTCGTCGTTGCTGGCGCGGGTCATGTGTTCGCACGCCGCGAGCATCTGCTCGACGAATTCGGCGAACCTCAGGCTCGACCAGTCGCCCTCACCGCGCCGGGCGTAGACATCCGACAGGTAACGATGGCTGCCCAGACCGTCACGGCGGTCCACCATCACGAAGAACTGCTGCCGGTTGGGCAGCTTGATGGTCAGGGGAATGCCCTTCCATTCCAGGCCCTCGAGATAACTGCCCGGGGCAATGCCTTGCATCTGCGTCGGCCAACTGTAACTGAGGCAGTTTTCCGGCAAGGCGAACTCTTTGATCAAACAATTAAGCAACGCGCAGGTCGTCGCCAATTCACTGACCATGTTCGATAAAACAGTGCGATCTGGATGATTCATGGGTGCTCCACAGTAGCCCTGTGAGGTCACTGGATACGTTATAGGGCGAATAGATGAGTGAATGATCGACAGATTAAACAGTCGACAAAACCCCACGTAACGAAATCACTTCACTGAACCTTTCATATAATCAGACGACCAAAGTAGCTGGCGCCACTGTCATTAACCTTCAATATGACTGGCGACTAATGCAACTCCGATTAGTTCATTCAAGTGCGCAACTGCACCACCGCTGCAGCCACGGCGTTATCAAAACGCTGAATCACTTGCCGGCATTGTTCATCGTCGATAATCAACGGCGGCAACAAGCGGATGACATTGCCCTTGCGCCCGCCGCGTTCCAGCAACAGGCCTTGTTTGAAGCACTGTTGCTGGATGGCCGCGGCCAGCGCCGGGTCCATCGGAAAATGCCCGAGGCGATCGGCCGGCTGGCGCTCGTCGACGATCTCGATGCCCAGCATCAGGCCACGCCCGCGCACCTGGCCCAGGGCCGGGTAATGCGCCTGCAACTCGACCAAGCGGTCCGTGAGCCACTGACCTTGACGCTCGGCCCGGGCGGCGAGGTTTTGCTGTTGCAGCACCTGCAACGTCGCCAGCCCGGCGGCCATGGCCATCTGGTTGCCGCGGAAGGTGCCGGCGTGATTGCCTGGCTCCCAGGCGTCGAATTGCCGACGGATACCCAGCACCGCCATGGGCAAACCGCCACCGACCGCCTTGGACATGACGATCAGGTCCGGCTCGATGTCGGCGTGCTCGAAGGCAAACATCTTGCCGGTGCGGCCGAAGCCGGTCTGCACTTCGTCGAGGATCAGCAGGATCCCGTGCTTGCGTGTCACCTCGCGGATCGCCCGCAGCCAGCTCGCCGGGGCGCAGTTGACCCCGCCCTCGCCCTGCACCGCTTCCAGGATGACCGCCGCCGGCAGTGACACGCCGCTTTCGACGTCTTCGATGAACTGGGTGAAATAGTGGGTCAGGGCCTCGACCCCGGCCTCACCGCCGATGCCCAGCGGGCAACGATATTCGTGGGGATACGGCATGAACTGCACCCCCGGCATCAGGCTGGCGATGGCGTTTTTCGGCGCGGTGTTGCCGGTCAGGGCCAGGGCGCCGTGGGTCATGCCATGGTAGGCCCCGGAGAAGCTGATGACGTTGCTGCGACGGGTATAGGTCTTGGCCAGTTTCAGCGCAGCCTCCACCGCATCCGCCCCGGACGGCCCGCAAAATTGCAGGCAGTAATCACGGCCCTGGTTCGGCAACAGGCTGAGCAGGGTTTCGCTGAAAGCGTCCTTGACCGCGGTGGTCAGGTCCAGCGTGTGCATCGGCAGGCCTGAAGCGAGGAAGCTGTCGAGGCTGGCCATGACGGCCGGGTGATTGTGGCCCAGGGCCAAAGTGCCGGCACCGGCCAGGCAATCGAGGTAAGTGTGGCCCTCGACATCAGTGACCCAGAGCCCGTGTGCCTTGGCGATGGCCAGCGGCAACTTGCGTGGGTAACTGCGCACATTGGATTCGAACTTGCTTTGTCGAGCCAGATAGTCGGCATTGGTTTTTTGCAGTGGTTTAGAGTGCAATACGCCATCATTCAACATCGGTTCACCCTCGTTAAATTCGATATGCAACTTATTCTCATTAACAAGTTGTTGCAACTCATTCTTGGTCATTATTTGGATATTGATCTATAGCGACTGGAACTACTTTTAAAAACGATCAGACACGCCAAAGACCAAGTTAATGAACCTGGTATGAACTCCGAAAAGTGCCATGATCCAGCCATGACCTTGTAATGCAATAACAGCTGCGATAGAGGTCGCCGACAGACAGCAACTTATCCGCAAGTGTCTTGATCGTTATTTAACTGACGATGTGCATAGATTCTTCCTCTATACGAATCCATCCAACGAAGACGCCCCGCTCCCTGGGGCGCATGTATCGGGCCAATCAGAAGTCGACAGTGGCCGAAAGCAGGTAGGTGCGGGGGGTCGACAGCGTCAAGCCTGGCTCGCTGTCATCCGAGGCGCCGGCCGAACTCCAGTAGCGCTTGTCCGCCACGTTCTCGATGTTGGCCCGCAGGGTGACGTTCTTCTGCTCGACCTTGAACGCATAGCGTGCGCCCACGTCGAAACGCTCCCAGGAATCGATTTCCTTGTTGTTGGACTGGTCCAGGTACTGCGAGCTGGAATAGATGCCGCGGCTGGTCAGGGTCAGGCCCTGGACGTTCGGCACGTCCCATTCGGCGCCGAGGTTGACGTTATATTTCGGCGTGGCCGGTGCCCGGTTGCCGTCGAAGGTGCCATTGGTGGTTTCCTTCAACTTGCTGTCGATGTACATGACACCGCCGAGCAGGCGGAAACCGTCGAGCGGTTCGCCGAACACGCTCAGCTCCACACCCGTGTTCTCGCGCTTGCCGTTGGGCCCGAAGACCCGCGTGGTGGCGTTGGTCTCGTAGGCCGGCTGCTTGATCCGGAACACTGCGGCGGTCACGGCGAATGCACCGGCGTCATACTTGGCACCGACCTCGACCTGGCGGCTGATGAACGGCGGGAAGATCTCGTCCTCGTTCACCGAGGTCGATGGCGCGATCTTGCCCTGGCTCAGGCCTTCCATGTAGTTGGCATACAGCGACAGCTTGTCGGTCGCCTTGAACAGGATGCCGCCCGACGGCGAGACCTTTTCCTCATCGTAGGCGGTGTCGCCTTTGACGTTATCCGCCCAGTCGTCAACCTTGACCCGCTGCCAACGGGCGCCGAGGGTCAGCAGCAGCCGGTCATCGAAGAAGCCGAGGGTGTCGGACAACGCCACGCCGCTGAAGCGGTTCTCGGTGTAGACCTTCGAATCCTGTCGGGTCGGGGTGTTCGGGGTGGGTGTTTCCACCGGGTTGTAGATGTTGCTCGGGGCCGCGCCATAACGGGCACCACCGTTTTCAAAGTCCATGTAGAAGTAGCTGGCGGCCAGGTTGACTTCGTGGCTCACCGGGCCGGTATGGAACCAGTTGCGCACCCCTGCCGTGGCCGTCCGCACATTTTCGTCCCGGGTAAAATCACGGGGTTGCACGCTGAAATCGCCGGCGTCGTTGGTGACCGCAACGGCATGGCGCAGGAAGTCATGATTACTTTTGCGCGCACCCGCACCGCCGTACAGCATGACGGAATCGTTGACATCGTACTCGGCGTTCACAGTGCCGAAGGTGTCGTTGGTGCTCGCCTGGCTCCAGGGCTGCGCATAGTTGCGGCGCACATCGCCGGCCCGGGGGACCTGCGCGTTGGGGCCGACCTGCACCCGTTCCTGGGGGGCGTCGGTGTCACGCTCGGTGCGCCCGATGTCCGTCGACAGTCGCAGGCGCTCACCGCGAAAATCCAGGCCCAGCACGGCCATCTCGCGGTCGACATTCTGGTGATCCCATTCGGTATCGCCGGACTGCTTCACGCCGTTGAAACGCAGGCCGAACTTGTTGTCTTCACCAAAGCGCCGGCCGACATCCACGGCACCACCGACCTGGCTGTCGGACGCGTACATGCCGGTAAACGAGGTGATGGGCTTGTCGGTCGCGCGCTTGGGCTCCACGTTGATCCCGCCCCCCACGCTGCCCCGTGGCGAGATGCCGTTGATCAGCTGGCTCGGGCCTTTGATGACGTCGACGCGGTCCGCCATCTCCATGTCGATCGAATAGGTCGGCAGGATGCCGTACAGACCGTTGTAGGCGACATCGCTGTTGAACAGGCTCAACCCGCGAATGGTGAACTGCTCATAGCGCCCGCCCGCCGGGTTGGTGGCGCGGACCGAGGGATCGCTGGCGATCAGCTCGCCCAGGGTTCGAGCCTGCTGGTTCTTGACCGCTTCACTGGTGTAGGTGGTCACGCTGAAGGGCGTTTCCATGAAGTCCCTGGAGCCGAGCAAGCCTTGGGAACTGCGGCGCGCGACCTGGCCGCCGGCATAGACATCGCCGCCCTCGCCGCCCGTGGCGCCGAGAATCGAGGTGGGGGCCAGTTGCAGGCTACCGCCTTCCGGCGCCGGGGTCAGGATGTAAGCTTGTTCGCCCACCGGCTGCAATTGCAGGCCGGAACCCTGCAGCAACCGGGCAAAGCCCTCCTCCACTGCGTAGTCCCCCGACAACCCGGGACTGTTGCGACCGCTTACCAGCGCCGGGTCCACCGACAGGTTGACTCCGGCCAATCCGGCGAAGCGGGTCAACGCGGCGCTGAGGCTGCCGGCGGGCACCTGATAACTGCGACGAGGAGAATCTTCGGCATAGCTGACCGCGACGAATAAAGGACAGGCACCCAGACTCAACAGCAGACTCAGGTGCAACAACGGGCGCAGCCTGGAAGAAGCCAGACGCGTACTGCAGGCCATCACTGGAAGCATTGAGAATCTCTCTGATTTCGTTTCACATGCCTTGAATGACAAGCGGAGCGAAAAAAGGGGACACGCCTCATGCCATATTTTTGCGCGGCAATAAAGTCACCCAGTACCGGGTGCGCCTATGCACCTCCAGCGGCAAGCTGGCGGCCAGCAACGACAGGATGCGATCGGTGTCTTCCAGACGGAAACTGCCGGTGACGCGCAGGGATTCGAGCGCCGGCTCCCAGCGCAACACGCCCGGGCGATAGCTGCTGAGTTCGCGCAAAAAATCCCCCAGGGGCTGGTTCTGCGCCATCAGCACGCCGTCACGCCAGCCTGGGGCGAGCACGTCGAAGGGCTCCACCGCATCTGCACCCGCCGCCAGCAGGCTGACTTGCTGGCCGGCGCCCAACGAAAAAACCGGACCGCGCAACGGCTGCAACTGCACCGCGCCTTTGAGCACTGAGACCCGGCAACCCGTCTGTCGCTGACGAACGCATACCTGCCCCTGACTGACGACCACTTGCCCGAACTGCGTCTGAACCGTCAGCGGCGAGATCCCGGGCACGTTCAGCGCGATTTCGCCTTCCACCAGGGTCAGTCGCCGGTTCTGCAAGTCGATGTCGACGGCACTCGCCGTGTTCAGTTGCAGCGAGCTGCCATCGGCCAACTGGACCTTCTTGCCCTCCCCGGTTGCGGTTCGCAGGTCGGCGCGCCACACATCCACCGGAAGCTGTCGACTGATCAGCCAGGCGGCCGGCACCAGCGCCACCGCCCCCACAGCACGCTTGAGCACCTTGCGCCGACTGGCCTGAGGCCGATCGAGACTGGCCATGGCCAGTGTCGACGGGAGGTCGGCAAAGCGTTGGCGCAACAGCTGGGCCTTCTGCCAGGCGTGTTCGTGACTGGGGTGGCTGTCACGCCAGTGCTGCAGATTGGCCCGGTCACGGTCACTGGCGGCCCCCGATTCCATGAGTGCAAGCCATTGAGCGGCGGCTCGCACCACCTGGCGAGCTTCGGCCGAAGGGGGCGAACCTGTCACCATTCCACCAGCAGGCAATGTTCGTAGGCTTGGGCCATATAGCGCTTGATCGTGCGCTCGGAGACTTGCAGGCGCTCGGCTATCTCGGCGTAACCCAGGCCTTCCAGCTGGCTCCAGAGAAAAGCCCGTCGCACCGCGACCGGCAAGCCATCGAGCAGTTCGTCCAGGGCTTGCAGCGCTTCCAGCAGCAACCAGCGTTGCTCGGGGGACGGCACACACTCTTCCGGCAACAGCATCAGGGCATCGAGGTAGGCCTGCTCGAGACTGCGACGCTTGTAGAAGTTGGCGAGCAGCCGCTTGCCGACGGTCGCCAGATAGGCGCGGGGTTCCTGCAGCTCGGCAATGCGCTGGGAACTGGCAAGCACCCGCAGGAAGGTATCCTGGCTCAGGTCCGCCGCGTCGCTGCCGTTGCTCATGCGTCGCCTCAACCAGCTTTCGAGCCAGCCACGATGGTCGCGGTACAAGTCGTGGAAATGTTGCGCCGCCGGCATCGCTGCTTCACTCATGTCAAGGAACCCTGCGCAGGAAATATTTTAAATGCGACTCATTCTAATTAGTGTTGTTGCTGCAAACCAAGCCTTTTATACGGTTTAGCGCGGGGAAACAGTGGCTGACGTGAAGGAAAGACAGGCCCATTGGGCTCACAGGCCCCGACTGGTCAGGTCTGTGCACGCTGGAGAAGCCGCATTGAGAAAGACAGGATCATCGCGCCTAACGGATCGACGGGCATCAAGCGGTTAGGCGGCAGGAGGGAAATGCAGGAAAAAGCCAAATCGCAGACACAAAAAACCCCGGCCTTTCGACCAGGGTCTTTGCTATCGACTCGAATCAGATACTGGCTTGCCAGCAATCTTTTTCGTAGCGTCAAGGCGTTCAGTGGGCCTTGATGCAGATATGGCGCAGCGGACGGGACTCGAACCCGCGACCCCCGGCGTGACAGGCCGGTATTCTAACCGACTGAACTACCGCTGCGTATCGCTTTGGACTTTCGCCCAAGTAACTCGTGTGACTGGAAAGCTTCGAGGCTTTTCAATCTCGGGCCAGGTAATACCTGACTCGCAAATATGGCGCAGCGGACGGGACTCGAACCCGCGACCCCCGGCGTGACAGGCCGGTATTCTAACCGACTGAACTACCGCTGCGCGTCGGTGGAGGCTTTTCAGCTTCCTTCTTGCTTACGCAAGACTCTCAAGAAGTGGTGGGTGATGACGGGATCGAACCGCCGACATTCTGCTTGTAAGGCAGACGCTCTCCCAGCTGAGCTAATCACCCTTTGCTTCTCTGAGGCCGCGAAATTTACGCACCTAACGAAGCTAAGTCAATAGCCTGCTTGAAGTTTTTCTGAAAAAGACAAAATCGTGTCATTTCGCAAGATGATGGCATTACCCACAATCATCCTTTTGCAGTCAGATCGCCTTCGCGGGCAAGCCCGCTCCCACAGGGATCTCCGGTGTGCACACTTTTTTTCACACCCAGGAGAACCCTGTGGGAGCGGGCTTGCCCGCGATGGCGGCGGCACAGTCAACACAAATGCTGGCCAGGTCGATGGGGATTTATTCGCTGTAAATCATCTTCTTGGTCATGCCACCATCCACCACGAACTCCTGCCCCGTGACAAACCCGGCATTCCTCGACAGCAACCAGGCCACCATCGCCGCCACATCCTCCACCGTCCCCACCCTGCCCGCGGGATGCTGGGCATGGTCGGCATCGGTCAGCGGCTCGGCACGGCGCACCGACGGGTCCCGCGCATCGATCCAGCCCGGGCTGACCGCGTTGACGCGGATTTCCGGCCCGAGGCTGATCGCCAACGCGTGCGTCAGGGCCAGCAGACCGCCCTTGCTCGCCGCGTAGGCCTCGGTGTCGGGTTCCGACTGCCCGGCGCGGGTCGAGGCCAGGTTGACGATCGCACCGCTGTGAGCGCGCAGGTACGGCGCACAGTGCTTGGCCAACAGCATCGGCCCGCTGAGGTTCACCGCCAGCACTCGGTTCCAGTACGCCAGATCGAGGCTTTCCAGGGTGATGTTGTGCGGATCGGCCACCGCCGCGTTGCACACCAGCGCATCCAGGCGCCCGAATTGCCCCAGCACCTCGGCAACGCCCAGCGCCACCTGCCCTTCGTTGGAAACATCCATGGCGATGAACCAGGCGTTGTCGCCCAGCACCTTCGCCACTTTCGAGCCGCGCACCCGGTCCAGGTCGGTCAACACCACTTGCCAGCCTTCGCTGATCAGCCAGGCCGCAATGCCCAGCCCGATGCCGCGGGCGGCACCGGTGACCAGGGCGACGCGGCCGTTGGTGCCCGTGCCCGGCCTCGACAGTTCGATCACAGCGCCGCCAGGCCGCGCGCCAGATCGGCTTGCAGGTCTGCCACGTCTTCCAGGCCGACCGCGATGCGGATCAGGCTGTCACGAATGCCCGCGGCTTCACGTTCCTGCGGCGCCAGACGGCCGTGGGAGGTGGTGCTCGGGTGAGTGATGGTGGTCTTGGTGTCGCCGAGGTTGGCGGTGATGGAAATCAGCCGGGTCGCATCGATAAAGCGCCAGGCGCCCTCTTTGCCGCCCTTGACTTCAAAGCTCACTACCGCGCCGAAGCCCTTCTGCTGGCGCAAGGCCAGTTCGTGCTGCGGATGGCTCTGGAGGCCGGCGTAATGGACTTTCTCGATGCCGTCCTGCTGCTCCAGCCATTCGGCCAGTTGCTGGGCGTTGGCACAATGGGCCTTCATCCGCAGGCCCAGGGTTTCCAGGCCCTTGAGGAAGATCCAGGCGTTGAACGGGCTCAGGGTCGGCCCGGCGGTGCGCAGGAAACCGACCACTTCTTTCATCTGCTCGCTGCGACCGGCTACCACACCGCCCATGCAACGGCCCTGGCCGTCGATGAACTTGGTCGCCGAGTGCACGACGATGTCCGCGCCCAGCTTCAGTGGCTGCTGCAATGCCGGGGTGCAGAAGCAGTTGTCGACCACCAGCATCGCGCCTTTGGCGTGAGCGATGTTCGACAGTTCGGCGATGTCCACCAATTCCGCCAGCGGGTTGGACGGCGACTCGACGAACAGCAATTTAGTATTAGCCTTGATTGCCGCATCCCAGCCGGACAGGTCCGCCAGGGGCACGTAGTCGACTTCGATGCCAAAACGCTTGAAGTACTTTTCGAACAGGCTGATGGTCGAGCCGAAGACGCTGCGCGACACCAGCACATGATCGCCGGCGCTGCACAGGCTCATCACCACGGCCATGATCGCGGCCATGCCGGTCGCCGTGGCCACCGCTTGCTCGGCGCTTTCCAGCGCGGCGATACGCTCTTCGAACGCACGCACGGTCGGGTTGGTGTAGCGCGAGTAGACGTTGCCCGGCACTTCCCCGGCAAAGCGTGCCGCCGCGTCGGCAGCGGTACGGAACACGTAGCTGGAGGTGAAGAACATCGGATCACCGTGTTCCGCTTCCGGCGTGCGGTGCTGACCGGCGCGGACGGCCAGGGTATCGAACGCTACGCCTTCGAGGTCGCTGTCCAGCCGACCGGCATCCCAATCCTGACTCATGCTGTCACTCCTTGCCTTGCTCGGTAGTAGATACAAAACCGGCCTGGAGGGGCACACCCGTTACTGTAGGAGCGAGGCTTGCCCGCGAAGGCGGTATCACATTCAACATCATTGTTGCCTGTGATGCCGCCTTCGCGGGCAAGCCTCGCTCCTACAGGTGCAGGCCGGTAGAAGCTTAGTTGTTGTACAGATCGATGATCGCACTGACCGCCTGGGTCTTGACCTTGGAGGCGTCGTTACGGGCCTGCTCGATCTTGTTCAGGTAAGCCTCGTCGACGTCGCCGGTCACGTACTGGCCGTCGAACACCGCGCAATCGAACTTCTCGATCTTGATCTTGCCGCCGCCGACCGCTTCGATCAAGTCAGGCAGGTCCTGATAGATCAACCAGTCGGCGCCGATCAGGTCGGCCACGTCCTGGGTCGAACGGTTGTGGGCGATCAGTTCGTGGGCGCTCGGCATGTCGATGCCGTAGACGTTCGGGTAGCGCACGGCCGGTGCCGCGGAGCAGAAGTAGACGTTCTTGGCGCCGGCTTCGCGCGCCATCTGGATGATCTGCTTGCAGGTGGTACCGCGAACGATCGAGTCATCCACCAGCATCACGTTCTTGCCGCGGAATTCCAGTTCGATGGCGTTGAGCTTCTGGCGTACGGATTTTTTCCGTGCGGCCTGGCCCGGCATGATGAAGGTCCGACCGATGTAGCGGTTCTTCACGAAGCCTTCGCGGAACTTCACGCCCAGGTGGTTCGCCAGTTCCAGGGCCGCGGTGCGGCTGGTGTCCGGGATCGGGATGACCACGTCGATGTCGTGATCCGGACGCTCGCGCAGGATCTTGTCGGCGAGCTTCTCGCCCATGCGCAGGCGCGCCTTGTACACCGAGACGCCGTCGATGATCGAGTCCGGACGCGCCAGGTAGACGTGTTCGAAGATGCACGGGGTCAGGGACGGGTTGGTCGCGCACTGGCGGGTGTGCAGCTTGCCGTCTTCAGTGATGTAGACCGCTTCGCCCGGCGCCAGGTCGCGAATCAGGGTGAAACCGAGCACGTCCAGGGACACGCTTTCGGAGGCGATCATGTACTCGACGCCTTCGTCGGTGTGACGCTGGCCGAAGACGATCGGGCGGATGCCGTGCGGGTCGCGGAAACCGACGATGCCGTAGCCGGTGATCATCGCCACGACCGCGTAGCCGCCGACGCAACGGTTGTGCACGTCAGTGACCGCGGCGAACACGTCTTCTTCGGTCGGCTGCAACTTGCCGCGTTGGGCCAGCTCGTGGGCGAACACGTTGAGCAGCACTTCCGAATCGGAATTGGTGTTGACGTGGCGCAGGTCAGATTCGTAAATCTCCTTGGCCAGCTGTTCAACGTTGGTCAGGTTACCGTTGTGCGCCAGGGTGATGCCGTAAGGCGAGTTGACGTAAAACGGTTGGGCTTCGGCCGAAGTCGAGCTGCCCGCGGTCGGGTAACGCACATGGCCAATGCCCATGTGGCCGACCAGGCGCTGCATGTGACGCTGATGGAACACGTCACGTACCAGGCCATTGTCCTTGCGCAGGAATAACCGGCCATCATGGCTGGTCACGATACCGGCAGCGTCCTGGCCGCGGTGCTGGAGGACGGTTAGCGCGTCATACAGCGCCTGATTGACGTTCGACTTACCGACGATACCGACGATGCCACACATGCGACGCAACCCCTACTTAATGGATCTGAACTGAACACAACTCACTGAGGCGTTTTGGCCGTCGGCAAGAGGTGCTCCTTGAACGGTATCTCAGCGGGTACGCTGATACCGCTGGCAAGCCACTGACTGCTCCACCCGAGAATCAGGTTTTTGGACCAGTCTGCGACCAATAAAAACTTTGGCACGAGTTGCGATTGTTTCCACCACTCGTCCTGCTGTACCGGGCCCAGGCTCAACAGCCCGACCGCCACGACCACCAGCAACACGCCACGCGCGGCGCCGAAGGCCATGCCGAGGAATCGATCGGTCCCGGACAACCCGGTGACGCGAACCAACTCGCCGATAAGATAATTGATCATTGCGCCTACGATCAGCGTGGCGACAAACATGATGGCACAGCCCGTGATCACACGAGCCGATGGCGTTTCGATGTACCCGACGAGATATTCGGACAATGCACCACCGAACAACCAGGCGACGACTCCTGCGATGATCCAGGTCACCAGCGATAATGCTTCCTTGACGAAGCCGCGGCTCAGACTGATCAATGCGGAGATGGCGACGATTGCAACGATCGCCCAATCAACCCAGGTAAATGGCACAGTGCAGCCTACAGACGGATAAGGCGGCGCATTTTAGCAGAGCCCATGCTTATCGGTAAGCTGCGATTGTCCGTGCATTTCAAATCGGGGCGATAGTTTTAACCCCGTTCCGGCTGGAAACGCACCACAAAGCCCTTGAGGTTCTGCTGGCGACCCAACAAGTCACGCAGGCGATCGGCTTCCGCGCGCTCGATCAGCGGCCCGACGAACACCCGATTCTTGCCGTCGGCCGTGCGGATATAGGCGTTGTAGCCCTGGCTGCGCAGTTTTTTCTGCAGGCTTTCCGCACTGGCCCGGTTCGCCAGGCTGGCCACTTGCACCGACCAGCTGACCGACAGGCCATTGGCATCGACCCGGCTCTGGGTGGTATCGGGTTTGCCCGATGCACCCGGCCCGGCTGTGATCGGCTGGGACGGCGCAGTGGTCGGCCGGGTCATCGGCACAGGGGCTGGAGGCGGCGTGACCGGCTTGGCGGCCGGTGCCGGCGCTACGGGCGCAGTCGGTGCAATCGGCGTCGACGGCTGTTCCTGACGGGCGATTTCTTCGTCGCTCGGCACCGGCTCCTGCGGCAAGGCTTGCGGCTCGGGTACCACCACCGGCTCGACCTGCACTTGCGGCACTGCAGGGGCTTGCGGGGCCGCCGGCGCTTCGACCGTCACCTGACGCTGTTCGTCCTGGCGGGAAAACAGCATCGGCAGGAAAATCACCGCCAGCGCCACCAGGACCAGGGCGCCGACCATGCGCTGTTTGTATGCCTTATCCAGCAATGCCATTTGCCGCGTCCTCCGTGGAGCGCCGGGCCAGCCATTGCAGGGCCTCGGCGACACAATAAAATGATCCGAACAACAGAATCTCGTCGTCGCTCGATGCCAGTGCGCACTGCCCTTCCAGGGCGGCGGTCACACTGTCATAAGACGTTACCGATGCACCGAGGTTCTGTAACGCCTGGTGCAAATCGCCGACCGGTCGTGCCCGGGGCGAATCCAGTGGCGCGACGGCCCAATGCCCGACACTGGCATTCAATTCGCCGACAACACCCTCCAGATCCTTGTCCGCCAGCAAGCCGAACACCGCCAGGCGCTTGCCGGCCGGTGGCTGGCTGGCCAGGCGCCGGGCCAGATACTCGGCCGCATGCGGATTGTGCCCCACATCCAGCAACAAGTTCAGGCGCTTGCCCTGCCAGTCGAACTGGCGGCGATCGAGACGACCGACCACCCGCGTCGCTTTCAGGGCAGCCTTGATCTGCGCATCCACCCAAGGCAGGCCGAGCAGCAGATAGGCTTGCAGTGCCAGCGCGGCGTTTTCCATCGGCAGATCGAGCAGCGGCAGATCACGCAGTTCGACCACCCGCCCTTGCGCGTCCAGGCCGCGCCATTGCCAGGCGTGATCGGTCACGCCCAGGTCAAAATCGCGGCCCCGCAGGAAAAACGGGCAACCGAGCTCCCGCGCCTTGTCCAGCAGGATTTGCGGAGGATTCAGGTCGCCACAGAGCGCAGGCGCGCCCTGGCGGAAGATACCGGCCTTCTCGAAGGCCACGGACTCACGGGTATCCCCCAGATAGTCCGCATGGTCGACGCCGATGCTGGTCACCAGCGCCATGTCGGCATCCACCACGTTGACCGTGTCCAGACGCCCGCCCAGGCCGACTTCCAGCACCACCGCATCGAGACCGGCCTGTTGAAACAGCCAGAATGCCGCCAGGGTGCCCATTTCGAAGTACGTCAGGGTCGTGTCGCCACGACCGGCCTCGACGGCCACGAAGGCCTGGCACAGCTCGGCGTCAGTGGCTTCGACGCCATTGACCTGCACCCGCTCGTTGTAGCGCAGCAGGTGCGGAGAACTGTAGACCCCGACTTTCAGGCCTTGCGCCCGCAGCAGCGAGGCCACGAACGCACAGGTGGAACCCTTGCCGTTGGTGCCGGTAACCGTGATCACCCGAGGCGCCGGCTTGCCCAGTCCCATGCGGGACGCTACCTGTTGCGAACGCGCAAGGCCCATGTCGATGGCCGAAGGGTGCAACTGCTCGAGGTAGGCGAGCCATTCGCCAAGGGTACGTTGGGTCATATGTTGGCAGGCACCGGTGGAACAACGATCGGTTCGATGGGGGCGGCGACGAATTGAGGCGTCGGCAGGCCCATCATTTGTGCCAGCAGGTTGCCCAGGCGCGGACGCAGCTCCTGACGGTGGATGATCATGTCGATCGCGCCGTGCTCCAGCAGGAACTCGCTGCGCTGGAAGCCTTCCGGCAGTTTTTCACGCACGGTCTGCTCGATCACGCGTGGGCCGGCAAAGCCGATCAGGGCCTTCGGCTCGCCGACGATCACGTCGCCAAGCATCGCCAGGCTGGCGGAAACACCGCCGTAGACCGGGTCAGTCAGTACGGAAATGAACGGAATGCCTTCTTCACGCAGACGCGCCAGTACCGCGGAGGTCTTGGCCATTTGCATCAGCGAGATCAGGGCTTCCTGCATCCGCGCACCACCGGAGGCGGCGAAGCAGATCATCGGGCAACGGTGTTCCAGGGCGTAGTTGGCGGCGCGAACGAAGCGCTCGCCGACGATCGCGCCCATCGAACCGCCCATGAAGGAGAATTCGAAGGCCGACACCACCACCGGCATGCCCAGCAGGGTGCCGCTCATGGAGATCAGGGCGTCTTTTTCGCCGGTCTGCTTCTGGGCAGCGGTCAGGCGATCCTTGTACTTCTTGCCGTCGCGGAATTTCAGACGGTCGACCGGTTCCAGGTCCGCACCCAGTTCGGCACGGCCTTCAACGTCGAGGAAGATGTCGATGCGCGCGCGGGCGCTGATACGCATGTGGTGGTTGCACTTGGGGCAAACGTCCAGGGTCTTTTCCAGCTCCGGACGATACAGCACAGCCTCGCAAGACGGGCATTTGTGCCACAGACCTTCAGGCACCGAGCTCTTCTTGACCTCGGAACGCATGATCGAAGGGATCAGTTTGTCTACTAACCAGTTGCTCATGCTTTCTTTCTCCAGTACCGGCGGCCCGAACGCTCTGGTTCGCAGCCCCGCGTATGCCCTTGAGCTAAATTCATGTGTGCGGCGATGATCGATGGGTTGCCGGATCAGCGAGATGCGACCTGCGTACAACCCAAAAACCCCTCAGCCATGCCTGTGGACGGCGGCAGCCTGCCAGCCGTCACATCATCGTATGTACCGCCTTGATGAACGCCCGGATCTTTGCGTGATCCTTGATTCCCTTGCTCGCCTCTACCCCGCCACTGACATCCACGGCATAAGGCCGAACCCGGGCAATGGCCTCGGCGACGTTGTCCGGCGTCAAGCCGCCCGCCAGGATAATCGGTTTGCTCAAGCCTTGCGGTATCAGAGACCAATCGAACGCTTCCCCGGTTCCGCCCGGTACGCCTTCGACGTAGGCATCCAGCAGAATCCCGCTGGCACCTGGAAACGCCTCGCAAGCCGCCGCGATGTCATCCCCGGCCTTGACCCGCAGCGCCTTGATATACGGACGGTGCCAGCCTTCGCAATCGGCCGCGGTTTCGTCGCCATGGAACTGCAACAGATCCAGCGGCACGGCGTCGAGGATTTCCCCCAACTCGCAGCGGCTGGCGTTGACGAACAAACCCACGGTGGTCACGAACGGCGGCAGCGCCTTGATGATCCTGCGCGCCTGCTCGAACGTCACCGCCCGCGGGCTTTTGGCGTAGAACACAAAGCCGAGGGCGTCGGCCCCGGCCTCGACCGCGGCCAACGCATCTTCCGTGCGGGTAATCCCGCAAATCTTGCTGCGAACGGACGACATTTCGAGACAACCCCACGGCAAATCCGAGAAAGTCCCGGATGGTAACAAAAGCGTTCGCAGGCGTCAGCCGTCAAGTTCCGAGAAGCCGGTCAGGAAGTGCGGCCCGATGTAACGCTCGGGCAGCTGGAACTCGTCGCGGTACTCGACCTGTACCAGGTACAAGCCGAACGGGTGCGCCGTGACCCCGCCGGAGCGGCGAATGCGGCTTTCCAGGACTTCTTTCATCCACTCGACCGGGCGCTCGCCGGCACCGATGGTCATCAGCACGCCGGCGATGTTGCGCACCATATGGTGCAGGAAGGCACTGGCGCGGATGTCCAGCACGATCATCTTGCCGTGACGGGTGACGCGCAGGTGATGCAGTTCCTTGATCGGCGATTTGGCTTGGCACTGACCGGCGCGGAAGGCACTGAAGTCATGGGTGCCGACCAGGTATTGCGCCGCCTCGGCCATGCGCTCGACGTCGAGCGGACGGTGGTTCCAGGTGACCTCGTCATTCATGTGCGCCGGACGGATCTGATCGTTGTAGATCACGTAGCGATAGCGTCGGGCGATGGCCTTGAAGCGCGCATGAAAATGCGCCGGCATGACTTTTGCCCAGCTGACACTGACGTCGTGGGGCAAGTTGATGTTGGCGCCCATGACCCAGGCTTTCATCGAGCGCTCGACCGACGTGTCGAAGTGCACGACCTGACCGCAGGCATGCACGCCAGCATCGGTGCGCCCGGCGCAGAGCAGCGACACCGGGGAATCGGCGACTTTGGACAGGGCCTTTTCGAGGGTTTCCTGCACGGTGAGCACGCCGGAGGCCTGGCGCTGCCAGCCGCGATAGCGCGAGCCCTTGTATTCAACACCCAACGCGATCCGGAAAAAGCCGTCGGCCGCCATTTCGGCGGCCGGGTTATCTATATTTGCCAAGGAGTGACAGCCTGCTGATGTGCGCAAAGGCGGGCATTATAAGGCTGCTGGATCGGGATGCCAGTGTAACTGTCGATACTGTGTTGAATGTACCGGCCCCATCGCGGGCAAGCCCGCTCCCACAGGTTTCATTGGTGTACATAAACTTTGGGCTCGACACCGACCACTGTGGGAGCGGGCTTGCCCGCGATGGCGGCCTGACAGTCGCCATCTCATCACCCGCAAACAAAAACGGCAGCCCCAATGGGCTGCCGCTCAGTTCAAGCCTTATTAATCAATCACGCCAAACGCGAAAGCAGCTCCCTGGCCTCATCCTTCTGCTCCGCATCACCCTCGTTCACCACCTCATTGAGGATATCCCGCGCACCATCGGCATCGCCCATGTCGATGTAGGCCTGGGCCAGATCGAGCTTGGTGGCGACTTCGTCGGTACCGGACAGGAAGTCGAATTCCGGCTCGTCATCCGCCGAGGCCAAGGCATCTTCGGCGGTGAACGTCGGCTCGCCCAGGCTCTGCGACAGACGATCCAGCTCGGCATTGACATCAGTGAGCTCGGTCGAAAAGGCGTCCGGAGCGGCAGCAGTGTCCATTTCATCGGCCAGGGACAGGTCGAAGTCGGCCGGCAGTTCGAGATCGTCCGGCGCCATTGCCGGAGCCGCCGGCGCTGCAGCAACAGAGGGATCCTTGCCCTCGTCATCCAGGTTCAACAGGAAATCGTCTTCGGCCAGGATCGCCGGCGACGCCTCGCCACCGAGGTCCATGTCCAGATCGAAGTCCGACAGGTCGTCGAGGTTTTCCCTGACGTCTGTCTGTTGTTGCAATACCGACTCGAAGCTCAAGTCGTCATCCGCTGGAAAATCATCCAGTTCGGCCGCCGCGGCCGGAGTCAATGCAACCGGCGAAGTCGCAGGGCTTCGTGGCTCATCCAGACTTGGATCGAAAGCACTGTCGAAGTCATCGGACACCGCTGGCGCCGCAACAGGACTTTGTGGCTGATCCAGACTCGGATCGAAGGCACTGTCGACGTCATCGGACACCGCTGGCGCCGCAACGGGACTTTGTGGCTCATCCAGACTCAGATCGAAGGCACTGTCAAAGTCATCGGGCACCGCTGGCGTCGCAACAGGACTTTGCGGCTCATCCAGACTCAGGTCGAAGCCATTGTCGAAGTCATCGGACACCACTGGCGTCGCAACAGGACTTTGCGGCTCATCCAGACTCAGGTCGAAGGCACTGTCGAAGTCATCGGGCACTTCTGGCGCCTGCGGGTCGTCCAGCAGCAACTCCCTGACGTATTGCGCGTCCAGCTCGGCAGCCATGGAGGCAGCGGCGATACCGCCGACGGCCATGGCCGGGAAGCGGTGCTTCAGCTGTTCGACCCGGGCAAAGTTTTCGCCGTTGGCCACCAGCTTGCGTTCCTGGGCGACAAAGGCGGTACGGTTGCCCTGTTGGCCGTAGACTTCCATCAGCTTCAGGCGCAGGTCACTGCGTTGCGGTTCGAACTTGATGCTGTCTTCAAGCAGCGCGGCAGCCTGGTTCAAGCGACCGGCGGCATAATGCGTATGCGCCTTGCGCAGTACATCGTCATCGTGGCGATCGACGGCGGGCGATACCAGCGGCGCGGCAATCGGCGGCGTGACCACGACCGGAACAATCAGCGGAGCGGGTGCAGGCTTTGGCACTGGCGTTGGCACCGGTGCCGGGGTCGGCGCTTGCGCGGTATCGAGCTTCACGCTCGGCGGTGGCACTTCCAGGCCTTCGAAGCTGTCTTCCAATTGATCCTGTTCGGCAGGATTTTGCTGCTCTTCGGCCAGTTCCCGGGCCATGCGCACGTGTTTCTCGGCTTCTTGCTGCGCTTTGCGGCGACGCGCCAGCAATAGCAGCAACAGCAGCAGGACCACGGCCCCGCCACCCACCAGCCCCATCAACACCGGATTGGTCAGCAGCTCGTTGAATTTTTGCTCGTCGGACGTTACCGGCGTCGGCTCCACTGGCGTTTCGGCCGGTGCCGCTGTGGTCTCGGGAGCAGCCGGCGCAGCTTCGGATGCAGGCGCAGGTGCGGCCGCATCCGCTTGCCCAGGCGCTGCGCCAGGTGTATCTGCATTCGCTTGCCCGGGCGCTGCCGCGGGATCGGCGGAGATTGCCGCAATGGCCGCCGCATCAGCCGGAGCGTCCGCGGCGCCTTCGGCCTGCAGCTTGGCCAGTTGATTGTTCTTCAGTTCGATCAGGCGTTGCAGCTTGTCCAGCTGGCTTTGCAGATCGGTCATGCGGCTTTTCAGTTCCTCGTTGTCACGACGGGTCGTGTCGAGGCTTTCCTGAGTCATGGCCAGCTTGTTGTTCAAGGCCTTGGCGTCGCCTGCGGCACCTTTGCCACCGGCCTTGCCAGTCTCGGCGGACACCAGGCTCAAATTGTCCCTGGGGGCTTGCCCGGCTGCGCCTTCACCACGCGGACGGTTGGTGGCATCGAGTTGCTGCTGCCCTGCCCCGGTCTTCGGCACATAGCGCCGGCCCTGACGCCACGCCGAGTTCTGCGCGGCCACTTCGGCAATGGCTTTGTGCTGCGGCAGGCTGGCGCTCTGGGCCTGATCCGGCAGCCGCAAGACCTGACCGGTTTTCAGTCGGTTGATGTTGCCGTCGATAAAGGCATCCGGGTTCAGCGCCTGGATGGCCAGCATGGTTTGCTGGACCGAGCCGCCGTTACGCGCCTTCGCCGCGATTTCCCACAGGGTATCCCGTGGCGTGGTGGTGTATTGGCCAGGCTCGGTGGCACCGGCCACGGGGGCGGTGACGGCAGACGTCGGCGCCGGCTGCGCAGCTGCATCGGCGGTTTGCGGCGAGAACCTGGAAGGGTCGAGCAGCACGCTGTAATCGCGCAGCAGACGGCCGTTGGGCCACATGACCTGAACCAGGAATTTCACCATAGGTTCGGACAGGGGCTTGCTGGACGTCACACGCAGGACGCTTTTACCGCTGGGGTTGAGCACGGGGGTAAAGCTCAGGTCGTCGAGAAACGCCTGGCGGTCGACCCCGGCCTTGGCGAAATCTTCCGGCGAAGCCAGGCTCGGCACCACGTCGCTAGCGGTGAGTTCCTTGACGTCGAGCAATTCGATTTCCGCCACCAGCGGCTGGTCCAGCGTCGATTTCAGGGTCAGCTCCCCAAGCCCGAGCGCATGCGCCACACCGGAGGACAGCGCCGAGGCGGCCGCTATTGCTAACACCAGTTTGCGAACTTGAACCATAGCCTCATCCTTTGTTTGAACATTCCTCGGCCAGCGAGAAGGTGTTGATAGTCGCTGCCGCAAGGCATTGCGCGCGGCAACGAGGAGTCGTCGCGCGCGGTCGTTTCATTCATGCCGGGGGAAAGCCCCCGCAGGGTGGCTCGCCTTCAGCAGTCCGGACCAAGCATAGCGTTGGCTGGAACCCTTGGAAAAATTGTTGCCAAGTATCTTTTACACAAGTTGTTTTATCAACAATTCGGCCACCTGCACAGCGTTGAGCGCCGCGCCTTTGCGCACGTTATCTGACGTCAGCCACACATTTAGTTCCGACAGGTCGTCGATTCCATGGCGAACCCGACCAACGTAGACCACGTCCTGCCCGACCGCATCGCCGACCGGGGTCGGATAATCGCCGGCTTCCACCAGTTCGATGCCCGGGGCGTCTTCCAGGGCGGCATTGACTTTCGCCAGATCGATGTCGCTCGCCGACTGCAAGGCCACACTGAAGCTATCGCCAAAAAACACCGGGGCTTGAATGCACGTGACCGAAATCTTCAAGGCAGGCAGGGCCATGACCTGGCGCAGTTCGCGCACCAGGCGTTTTTCCAGCAGCGTATGACCTTGTTCATCCGGCTTGCCGACTTGGGCCAGCAGGTTGAAGGCCATCTGCCGATCGAAGAACGTCGGTTCCAGCGGACGCACGTTTAGCAGTTCGGCGGTTTGCCGGGCCAGTTCGGTCACGGCTTCGCGACCTTGGGCGGAGACCGCCAAAGCAGCGGTCAGGTGGATGCGTTGCAGGTCGAGCAAACCGAGCAACGGCGCCAGCACCACGGCCAGCGTGGTGGCCGACGGGCTTGGGCTGCTGACCTGGAAGGGTTTTTTTAAACCGGCGAGCACCTGTGCATTGGCTTCCGGCACCACGTGCGGCGCCTGATCGGCCGGCAAGGCGCCGGACAGGTCGATCAGCGAGCAACCGGCGGCGGTGGCGCGCGAGGCGAAACTGAGGGTGACCGCCGGGCCGGCGGCGAAGAACACCAGCTGGACTTTGCCGAAGTCGAACTCATCGACCTCCCGCACCCGCACGTTCTTGCCGCGATACGGCACCGAATGCCCGGCGGATTCGCTGCTGGCCAGCAGGTGCAGGTTGCCGACCGGGAAGTCGCGTTCTTCGAGAATCTGCACGAGGGTTTCGCCGACAGTACCGGTGGCGCCGATCACGGCAATATCAAAGGACTGGCTCATGGTTTTACCTCTGGCGAAACGGGGGGAGCGGCACTTTACCGGGTGGGTGGCGTGCAGGCAATTGGGCGGGGGATATGCGGCGCCTGTGCCGGCCTCATCGCGAGCAAGCTCGCTCCCACAAGGTTTGTGTCGTACACAAACTATGATGGCAGCTCAAAAATCTGTGGGAGCGAGCTTGCTCGCGATAGCGCACTGTCAATCAACCCATCAACATCAGACTGCCAAAAACAAAAAAACCCGCACCTCTTTCAAGGCACGGGTTCTTTCATTGCTTCAACCGATCAACGCTCGAGCAGAATCCGCAGCATGCGACGCAGCGGTTCGGCCGCGCCCCACAGCAGCTGGTCGCCGACGGTGAACGCGCCGACGTACTGCGTGCCCATGTTCAGCTTGCGCAGACGGCCCACCGGAACGTTCAGGGTGCCGGTGACCTTGGTCGGGCTCAGTTCCTGAATGCTGGCTTCGCGGCTGTTCGGCACCAGCTTGACCCAAGGGTTGTGCTGGCTGATCAGCCCTTCGATGTCGGCGATCGGCACGTCTTTGTTCAGCTTGATGGTCAGCGCCTGGCTGTGGCAACGCATGGCGCCGATGCGCACGCAGATGCCGTCCACCGGGATCGGGCTCTTGAAGCGACCGAGGATCTTGTTGGTCTCGGCCTGGGCCTTCCACTCTTCGCGGCTCTGGCCGTTCGGCAGTTCCTTGTCGATCCACGGGATCAGGCTGCCGGCCAGCGGTACGCCGAAGTTTTCGGTCGGGTACGCGTCGCTGCGCATGGCTTCGGCAACACGGCGGTCGATGTCGAGGATCGCGCTGGCCGGGTCGGCCAGTTGATCGGCGACAGCGGCGTGGGTCGCGCCCATCTGCTTGATCAGTTCACGCATGTTCTGCGCGCCGGCACCGGAGGCCGCCTGATAGGTCATGGCGCTCATCCACTCCACCAGACCGGCTTCGAACAGACCGCCCAGACCCATCAGCATCAGGCTGACGGTGCAGTTGCCGCCGATGTAGTTCTTGGTGCCCGCATCGAGCTGCTGGTCGATGACCTTGCGGTTCACCGGGTCCAGCACGATCACCGCGTCATCCTGCATGCGCAGGCTGGAAGCGGCGTCGATCCAGTAGCCCTGCCAGCCGGCTTCGCGCAGTTTCGGGAAGACTTCGCTGGTGTAGTCGCCACCCTGGCACGTCAGAATCACGTCGAGGGTCTTCAGCTCTTCAATGCTGTAAGCGTCCTTGAGCGGAGCAATGTCCTTGCCCACGGACGGGCCTTGGCCACCGACATTGGAAGTGGTGAAAAACACCGGCTCGATAAGATCGAAATCCTGCTCTTCCAGCATCCGCTGCATGAGCACGGAACCGACCATACCGCGCCAACCGATCAGACCTACACGTTTCATCGCAACTACACCTTCTTGAAATGTGGGCCGCTACCTTGTCTTGAATTTGGCAGCGGGCCCGAGAGATTACAGATTCCGCAGCGCGGCGACTACTGCGTCGCCCATTTCCTGCGTCCCGACTTTAGTGCAACCGGCCGACCAGATGTCGCCGGTGCGCAGGCCCTGATCCAGAACCAGGCTCACCGCCTTCTCGATCGCATCTGCCGCGCCCGACTGGTTGAAGCTGTAACGCAACATCATCGACACCGACAAAATGGTCGCCAACGGGTTGGCAATGCCCTGGCCCGCGATGTCCGGCGCCGAACCATGGCACGGCTCGTACATGCCCTTGTTGTTGGTATCCAGCGACGCCGACGGCAGCATGCCGATGGAGCCGGTGAGCATCGAAGCCTGGTCGGACAGAATGTCGCCGAACATGTTGTCGGTGACGATCACGTCGAATTGCTTCGGTGCACGTACCAGCTGCATGGCGGCGTTGTCGACGTACATGTGGCTCAGTTCGACTTCAGGGTAATCCTTGGCCACTTCTTCGACGATTTCACGCCACAACTGGCTGGACGCCAATACGTTGGCCTTGTCCACCGAGCACAGCTTCTTGCCGCGGACCATGGCCATGTCGAAACCGACACGGGCGATACGGCGGATTTCGCTTTCGCTGTACGGCAGGGTGTCGTAGGACTGACGCTCGCCGTTTTCCAGGGTGCGGGTGCCACGGGGCGCGCCGAAGTAGATGCCGCCGGTCAGCTCGCGGACGATCAGGATGTCCAGGCCGGCGACGATTTCCGGCTTCAGGCTCGAAGCCTCGGCCAGTTGCGGGTAGAGGATCGCCGGACGCAGGTTGCCGAACAGGCCCAGTTGCGCACGGATTTTCAGCAGGCCGCGCTCCGGGCGAATGTCACGCTCGATAGCGTCCCATTTCGGGCCGCCCACGGCGCCCAGCAACACAGCGTCCGCCGCGCGAGCACGATCCAGGGTTTCGTCGGCCAAAGGCACGCCGTGCTTGTCGATGGCCGCGCCACCGATCACGTCAAAGCTCAGCTCGAAGCCCAGGCTGTACTTGGCGTTGGCCAGTTCCAGCACCTTGACCGCTTCGGCCATGATTTCCGGACCAATACCGTCGCCTGGAAGAATCAGAATCTGCTTGCTCATGCTTTCCTCATGTCATCAGTCGGTGCGCCCGTGGGTCACGGGTTAGCCGGGAAAAATTCTATCGTTCAGCGGCTATCGTTCAGCTATCAGCACCAGCACATCGGTACTGAACGAACCATCGGCCTCAATCTCAAAATATTCGCGCACTTCATTGCCCATCGACTGCTGCAACTCGCGGATCGCGGCGCGCATCACTGGCGGCGTGCGCATGCGCTCGACCCAGCTGGTGTACTCCAGGCGCAAGCGTTGGCGCGTGGTGCTGCGGGTATGCAACCCCGCTTCGCTGACCTGGCGCAGCCACTCACCCGCAGAATAATCGCGCACGTGGCTGGTGTCGCGCAGCACTTCGACGCTTTGCAGGTAAGTGTCGAACAGCGGGCTGCCCGGTGACAACACGTCGACGAACGCCGCCACCCCGCCCGGCTTCAGTACCCGACGAACTTCCCGCAGGGCCAGCCCGAGGTCGCTCCAATGGTGCGCCGAATAACGGCTGAACACGAAGTCGAATTCGCCATCGGCGAACGGCAGGCGCTCGGCGGCACCGTTGACCGTGGTCACGTTGCCCAGGCCACGGTCGACCGCAGCGGCGGCGACCACGTCGAGCATCTGTTGGGACAGGTCGTAGGCCACTACTTCCTTGACCAGCGAGGCCACGTGGAAACTCACGTGACCGGCGCCGCAACCCAGGTCCAGCACCCGGGCGTCGCCCTGCCCTGCCAGTTCAGCCTGCAGCAGGGCGAATTCGGTGCCTTGAGCATGCACGGCGCTGCTCAGGTAGGCGGCGGCCTGTTCACCGAATTGCTTTTGGACAACCTGGGTGTGCTGGGGGGTGCTGATCATTGGACTTCCTTTTTCAGGGTTTAGTCTTGTGGTGTCTGTCCGGGCCTCTTCGCTGGCAAGCCAGCTCCTACAGGGTTTTGTGAACGCCGCAAATCCCTGTGGGAGCGGGCTTGCCCGCGATGAGGCCGGCCCTGACTACAACGATTTCAGATCAATCAAGCGTCACGAAACAACCAAGGCTGGCTAGCCCGATGCCTGGCTTCAAACGTCGCAATCGCCTCATGGTCCATCAACGTCAGCCCGATATCGTCCAGCCCATTGAGCAGGCAATGCTTACGGAACGCGTCGATTTCAAATTTCAGCACCTTGCCATCCGGACGGGTCACGGTCTGGGCTTCCAGATCGACCTGCAACTGGTACCCAGGATTCGCTTCAACCTGCTGGAACAGCTCATCCACCTCAGCGTCGCTCAAGATGATCGGCAGCAAGCCGTTCTTGAAGCTGTTGTTGAAGAAGATGTCGGCATAGCTCGGCGCGATGATGCTGCGAAAACCGTACTCTTCCAGCGCCCACGGCGCGTGTTCGCGGCTGGAGCCGCAACCGAAGTTCTCACGGGCCAGCAACACGCTGGCGCCTTGGTAACGCTCGGCGTTGAGCACGAAGTCCTTGTTCAACGGACGCTTGGAGTTGTCCTGATACGGCTGCCCCACATCCAGGTAGCGCCATTCATCGAACAGGTTCGGGCCGAAACCCGTGCGCTTGATCGACTTCAAGAATTGCTTCGGGATGATCTGGTCGGTGTCGACGTTGGCACGATCCAGAGGCGCGACAAGTCCAGTGTGCTGGGTAAAAGCTTTCATGCTGCGCTCCTTTAGATCAATTCACGGACGTCGACGAAACGACCGTTCACAGCGGCGGCGGCGGCCATGGCCGGGCTCACCAGGTGAGTACGACCACCGGCACCCTGACGGCCTTCGAAGTTACGGTTGGAGGTCGAGGCGCAATGCTCGCCACTTTCCAAACGGTCCGGGTTCATCGCCAGGCACATCGAGCAGCCCGGCTCACGCCATTCGAAACCGGCATCGAGGAAGATCTTGTCCAGGCCTTCCGATTCGGCCTGCGCCTTGACCAGGCCCGAGCCCGGCACCACGATGGCCTGCTTGATGGTCGACGCCACTTTGCGGCCCTTGGCGATCACGGCCGCCGCACGCAGGTCTTCGATCCGCGAGTTGGTGCAGGAACCGATGAATACCCGGTCCAGCTGGATGTCGGTGATCGCCTGGTTGGCGGTCAAGCCCATGTACTTCAAGGCGCGTTCGATGGAACCACGCTTGACCAGGTCCATTTCCTTGGCCGGGTCCGGCACGTTCTGATCAACGGCCAGCACCATCTCCGGCGAGGTGCCCCAGCTGACTTGCGGTTTGATCTGGGTCGCGTCGAGTTCGACGACGGTGTCGAACTTCGCGTCCTTGTCAGTCACCAGGTCTTTCCAGGCTTCGACAGCCAGGTCCCATTCCGCGCCTTTCGGCGCAAATGGACGGCCCTTGACGTATTCCACGGTCTTTTCGTCCGCCGCCACCAGGCCGACGCGGGCACCGGCCTCGATCGACATGTTGCAGATGGTCATGCGGCCTTCGACGGACAAGTCGCGAATCGCGCTACCGGCGAACTCGATGGCATGGCCGTTACCGCCGGCGGTGCCGATCTTGCCGATCACGGCGAGGACGATGTCCTTGGCGGTCACGCCGAACGGCAACTTGCCTTCGACCGACACCAGCATGTTCTTCATTTTCTTGGCGACCAGGCACTGGGTGGCGAGCACATGCTCGACCTCGGAAGTGCCGATACCGTGAGCCAATGCGCCGAATGCGCCATGGGTCGAGGTATGGGAGTCGCCGCAGACCACGGTCATGCCCGGCAAGGTCGCGCCCTGCTCCGGGCCGATGACGTGGACGATGCCCTGGCGCACGTCATTCATCTTGAATTCGACGATGCCGTATTCGTCACAGTTATCGTCGAGGGTCTGAACCTGCAGGCGCGAGACTTCGTCGGCAATGGCTTCGATGCCGCCCTTGCGCTCCGGTGTGGTCGGTACGTTGTGGTCCGGGGTCGCGATGTTGGCATCGATGCGCCAAGGCTTGCGCCCGGCCAGGCGCAGGCCTTCGAAGGCTTGCGGCGAGGTCACTTCATGGATGATGTGACGATCGATGTAGATCAGCGCAGAGCCATCGTCGCGCTGCTTGACCAAGTGCGAATCCCAGAGCTTGTCGTAGAGCGTTTTGCCGGCCATCAGACGGTTTCCTCATCAGCGTGTTTCTATGCCCCGGGCATCGAATGGTTCAATAACCCTTTGGCTTGTGAGGTCGATCCTAGGGGGTTACATTAAATAACTCAAATTCATATTTTTTATGCTTTGGATAACCAACTGGAATACGACAATGGATCTGGCCAACCTCAATGCTTTCATAGCCATTGCCGAGACCGGCAGCTTCTCCGGTGCCGGTGAAAGGCTGCACCTCACGCAACCGGCCATCAGCAAGCGTATCGCCGGGCTGGAGCAGCAATTGAAGGTGCGCCTGTTCGATCGCCTGGGGCGGGAAGTCGGGCTTACCGAGGCCGGCCGCGCCTTGCTGCCGCGGGCCTATCAGATCCTGAACGTGCTGGATGACACCCGCCGCGCCCTGACCAACCTGACCGGCGAAGTGAGCGGCCGCCTGACTCTGGCCACCAGTCACCACATCGGCCTGCACCGCCTGCCGCCTTTATTGAGGGAGTTCACCCGCCGTTACCCACAGGTGGCGCTGGATATCCAGTTCCTCGACTCGGAAGTGGCCTACGAAGAAATCCTCCATGGCCGCGCCGAACTGGCGGTCATCACCCTGGCGCCGGAGCCCCACGCCCTGGTCAAGGCCACGCCCGTATGGGACGACCCGCTGGATTTCGTGGTCGCCCCGGAGCATTCGCTGATCAGCAACGGCCCGGTCAGCCTGGCGGACATCGCCCTGCACCCGGCGGTATTCCCCGGCGGCAACACCTTTACCCACCACATCGTCCAGCGCCTGTTCGAAGCCCGGGGCCTGACGCCGAACATCGCCATGAGCACCAATTATCTGGAAACGATCAAGATGATGGTCTCGATCGGCCTGGCCTGGAGCGTGTTGCCGCGCACCATGCTTGACGAGCAAGTTGCACGGATACCTTTACCGGGCATACAACTGACTCGCCAGCTAGGCTATATCTTGCACACCGAACGGACGCTCTCGAACGCGGCACGGGCCTTTATGGCCCTGCTGGATGCACAAATCGATGGGCCAGGGATTCAAGGCTAAGCTGTGCTACGTCCATAGCGTCAATATGCCGTGAATTCCTGTGCCTAACGCCCAATTCAGCCCAAGGCTTGAAAATGCCGAAATCTGTTGACCGAATTCCGCCGATGCCGCGCATTCAGGCGCTCGACCCGAAACGGTCCGAGCAGAGTTGGGAAAGCGCCCCGCAATTGCTGGCCGCCCTCAACGGCGCGCGCCTGGGCGCCTGGTACTGGGACATCGAGCGCGGGCAGATCAGTTGGTCCCGGGGCACCCAGGCATTGTTCGGCTTCGATCCCCGGCAACCGCTGCCGGCCGATCTGGAATACCTTGACTTGCTGCCACCCGAGGACCGGGCGAAAACCATTCGCGCCTTCCACGCGGTGATTGCCGGCGCCCCATTGGAACAGGCGATGCACCACCGCATCCGCTGGCCCGACGGCAGCCTGCACTGGCTGGAGATCAACGGCAGCCTGCTGCCGGACAAGCACGGCCGGCCACGGATGATCGGTGTCATCCGCGAGATCACCCACCAGCGTCAGCGTGAACAAGCCCTGAGCAGTTCGGAAAAACGCTTCGCCACGCTGTTTCACCTGTGTCCGAACATGGTGTTGCTGACCCGCCAGGAAGACGGCCTGATCAGCGAAGCCAACCAGTATTTCGAAAGCCTGTTCGGCTGGCCGGTCCAGGATGCGATTGGCCGCACCACCCTCGAACTGGGCCTGTGGGTGCACCCGGAACAACGGGCGCAACTGGTCAAGGCCACCAAGGCCAAGGGCGAATTGATCAACATGGAAGTGCAGCTTCGCGCCAGCAATGGCCAGGTCCACGACGGCATCCTCAGCGCGCAGAAAGTCGAGCTCGAAGGCCAGCCCTACCTGCTGAGCACCTTCCTTGATACCACCGAACGCAAAGCCGCCGAACACGCCCTCAAAGACAGCCAGGAACGCCTCGACCTGGCCCTGGATTCGGCGCAACTGGGCACCTGGGACTGGCACATTCCCAGCGGCATGCTCTACGGTTCGGCGCGAGCCGCCCAACTGCACGGGCTGGAAGCCAAGCCTTTCCATGAAGCCTTCGACGATTTTTTCGAAGGCGTGCCCGACGAAGAACGCAACAGCATGCGCGACGCCTACCGCAGCTTGCGCGAAGGCCCCGCCGGCAATTACCAGTTGACCTACCGCGTGCAGTTGCCGGACGGCAGTTCGCGCTACCTGGAAAGCCGCGCCCGGCTGTACCGCGATGAAGACGGTGCGCCGCTGCGCATGGCCGGCACGCTGCTCGACATCACCGATCAGGTGGAGCGCGAACAACGCCTGTTGGCCTCCGAAGAGAAATTCGCCACCCTGTTCCAGGTCAGCCCGGACCCGATCTGCGTGACCCACCAGGACACCGGCCTGTTCATCGAGATCAACTCCAGCTTCACCCAGACCTTCGGCTGGAGCACCGCCGAGGTGATCGGTCGCACTGCCGACGAAATCGGCATGTGGGACGCTTCGGAGAAAAGCCTGCGGCGGATCGAACGCGTCATCCGCGAACAAGGCCTGAACAATGTGGCGATCCTGGTTCAGCACAAAGACGGACAGACCCTGACCTGCGTGATTTCCAGCCGCCAGATCAGCGTCGGCGACCAGCCGTGCATCGTCACCACCCTGCGCGACATCACCCAGCAGCAACGCTCGGAAGCGGCGCTCAAGGCCAGCGAAGAGAAGTTCGCCAAAGCCTTCCACTCCAGTCCCGATGCCATCACCATCACCGAGCGCGACACCGGACGCTATCTAGAAGTCAACGATGGCTTCTGCCGCCTGACCGGCTATCGCGCCGACGAAGTGATCGGCCGCACGGTGTACCAGGTCGGCATCTGGGCCGAAGAAAAACAACGTTCGATCCTCCTGGCCGAGCTACAGCTCAAGGGCCGGGTGCATCACCTGGAAATGCTCGGGCGCAACAAACGCGGCGAACTGCTGACCGTCGAAGTCTCGGTGGAACCCATCACCCTGAACGAAACCGCCTGCCTGCTGCTGACAGCGCGAGACGTCAGCCTGCTGAAAAACGCCGAAGCGCAGATCCGCCACTTGGCCTACCACGACCCTTTGACCAACCTGCCCAACCGCGCGCTGCTGATGGATCGCCTGAGCCAGCAGATCGCCCTGCTCAAGCGCCACAACCTGCGCGGCGCCCTGATGTTTCTCGACCTCGACCACTTCAAGCACATCAACGATTCGCTCGGCCATCCGGTGGGCGATACGGTGCTGAAAATCATCACCGCGCGCCTTGAAGCCAGCGTGCGCATGGAGGACACCGTTGCGCGGCTGGGGGGTGATGAGTTCGTGGTGCTGCTCAGCGGCCTGGAAGGCTCGCGCAACGACGTCAGCGATCAGGTCCTGGATCTGGCCGACACCTTGCGTGAACTGTTGTCCGAACCGATGTTCCTCGACGGCCAGCGCCTGCAAGTGACCCCGAGCATCGGCATCGCACTGATTCCCGATCACGGCTCGACCCCGACCGACCTGCTCAAGCGCGCCGACATCGCGCTGTATCGGGCCAAGGATTCGGGGCGCAACACCACGCAGATGTATCACAACACCATGCAGAAGGCCGCGAGCCAACGCCTGCGCCTGGAGACCGACCTGCGCCAGGCCCTGTCCCGCGGCGAATTTCGCGTGAATTACCAACCGCAGGTGGACGCGCGCAACGGCCGCATCGTCGGCGCCGAGGCGCTGGTGCGCTGGGACCACCCGGAATTCGGCGCGCAGTCGCCCACGGAGTTCATCAAGGTGCTGGAGGACAGCGGGCTGATCCTCGAAGTGGGCACCTGGATCATCGACGAGGTCTGCGCCGCCTTCAAACAACTAGCCACCAAAAACCTGATCGACCCGCTCGACTTCAGCCTGTGCGTAAACATCAGCCCGCGGCAATTCCGCCAGACCGACTTCGTCGAACGCATCGAACGGAGCCTCGCCAGCCACGGCCTGCCCTGCTCGCTGCTGAAGCTGGAAATCACCGAAGGCATCGTCATCCAGAACCTGGAAGACACCATCAGCAAAATGCGCCGCCTGAAAAAACTCGGCGTGAGCTTCGCCATGGACGACTTCGGCACCGGCTACTCCTCGCTGACCTACCTCAAGCGCCTGCCGGTCGACACCCTGAAAATCGACCAGTCCTTCATACGTGACGCCACCACCGACCCCAACGACGCCGAGATCATCCGCGCCATCGTCGCCATGGCCCGCAGCCTGGAGTTGAAGGTGATCGCCGAAGGGGTGGAAACCCAGGACCAGCTGGATTTCCTGCAGGGGTTGGGCTGTCATTTCTATCAGGGGTATTTGCACAGCCGGCCGTTGCCGGTGGAGGAATTTCAAAAACTCCTGAAATAACGCGGTCGCTGTAAGGCCCCCCGTCTACCGTACGGGCGCGTTTGCCTGTGGGAGCGAGACCGGCTTGCCGGCGAAGACGTCCCCACAACCTGTTCCTACAGATATACCACGGTCACTGTAGGAGCCGGCTTGCTGGCGAATGCGTCTTCACGTGCGCTGCAAAACTTGAGGCCACCGCCCCTGGCAGCCATCCCACCTCCTAACCGTAATCCCTCTATACCGACCAAACCGTCGCCCTCATCAAGATTCGAATCGCCATTTCCTACACGCTTCCGAGAAACATCCGATTTACCTTGAAAACCCCTTCGCCGACCCTTTGCGCTGCACCTTGCCTTGCCCCAATTCCTTCGGGCCCCAGAGCAAGTTGATCGCCAGCAGGCGCGCCAAAGCGCCTCGCTCAAGTCGCCAGCAGACAAGGACCTCAATCAATGGCAGTCGGGTACTACATTCGCCAAGGCGACAAGACCACCTGCGGCGGCACTGTGCTGGATGCCGAACCCTGCATTACGATGTTTGGCGAAAACCATGCCCGCGACGGGGATGGAGTTTCCTGCGGAATAACCGGTAAGACTTACGCGATCGCCGGCGGGATTTCGCACATGCGAAGCAACGGCCGGCTCTTGGCAGGGACGCTGGACAGCGTCAGCTCTTGCCCTTGCAGAGCCGAGTTGATCCCCTCGCTAAAAACGGCCACTTACTCCTCCAGGGAGGCCGTTGCGCCGCAAGGCACCCGTGCCGCAGCTCAGCCAGCCACTACTACTTTCCGCAGCGATCCGGCAGCACCACGCCCATCCAGCTATTCGCCGGCGCGAACGGCACCCTCACCGTCTTTCAGCGAACTGCCGGGGCTGGTCTGTCAGAACCTCTGGCGCGGGTATCAACAACGCGCCGAAGCCATCGTGGCGCCGGGCGGCGTACTGATTGCCGATCCCAAGGCGCGCAATCGTGCGATCAATGCCGCTTACGCGCAGTTGTGGCTGGACGATCGGCGTTTTCAATGGGCGGGACTTGCGGCTTTCGCCTCAAAGCAAGTTGGGTGTGGCCTGCTGCATGCCGCCAATTCGATCGACAAGATGCAGGCGGAATATGAAGCGGCACAACGTTTGAAGAACAGCGCCAGGAAAGGATTCTTTGGCTTGTTCGGCCCCAGTGAGCGTGAACGGCAGGCGAAACTGCGGGAGTTCGAGCAGGCGCAGCGCGACTACGAGCAAGCCGACCGCAACAATCCGGTGCCGGGTAGTGGCATCGGAGGCGGCGACCACGCACTGCCGTACGCACAGCGGATGTACAAATTCGTGTACGAGATGCTGGCCATGGGTAATACCACGCTGTTTCTGGATGTGTTTGCGCTGCATGCTTTCTACAAGGAGCGGGGTTTGTGGTCGCTCGAAACCTGCCTGGAGGCACGCCAAAATATTTATGGACATGATCAGCATCCGGTCCTGTGGCCGGTCGCGCAGGAAACGCTGAAATTTGGAACTGATTACAAGGAAATCCTGCGAGCTTTCAAGGCTATTGAGGACGGCAAGATTGCTGAAAGTGTTGAGCATCTTGCTTTGCACGAACAGCGCAACATTCTGCAACCGGTGATGTACAGCGACCAAGGACTGGTATGGCTGCTGCGTAGCAACCATGTTTCCTATATCACCGGCGTCCCGTCCGGCGCCGCTGAGGCTATCGAACTAACCTTGGCCAGCCAGTGCCGCCCAGTCGATGACGGACGCACCATTGGCTTCAGCAATGATCGCCGCGCGAATTTGGCCGATATCCAGCAACGCATGCTTTTCGTGCTAAAGGCTGCAACTCAGTTTGATGACCTGCTACGGGGCCCCGATCGCCAGCTGATCGAAAAGTCGATTAAGGACATTGCCGCAGGTCGGGGCGTGCTATGAGCTTGCGCTTACGTGTGGACTGGCGACGGGGCCTGGCACTGGCAGTCGCTGCCGTTATTACGCTGACGGCGATTCAAACGTTCTCGGATGATCCAGAAATTGCACTGATAATTGGTGAACCTTGGGAGGACATGCGCCAGCGCTCCAGCGCGGCCATTGATCCAGCGATTCCCGGGCATTTTTGGGGGAGATTACCAGGGTCGGATGCTCGCCTTCGTTTTTTAGATCCCAAATACGGATTCGTGACACCACTGGCCCGCTTTTTCTCTGTCAGTTTCAATAGCGATGAGTCTGTAAGCAGTGTTCGGATGTCTCCCCAAATCGAGCCGCTATTGCTCGACCACACGCTCAAGGTCGTCCTGGATTTGCAGGAGCAATGGCACCAAGGCGGATGGACGCCAATCCGGCTCCAGGACTTTCCATCCTTCGCTGACACACCGCAATGGCGTGCCCGCTTACGAGACGTAAACAAAGGCGGTTCGACTTACTGGCGCGCGGAGGACAAATTCCAAGTGATGCTGGTGGTGAATCGCTTCAGGGACGTTAAACGTCCTACCGAGGAACGCTATCTCATCACCTTGCAGCTGGCCTCTCCGTGGGGAAGACCATGACCCTGCGCTCTGCAGCTTGCCACGCCCTGGGTGAAGCCATGACCCCAATCATTAATGACGTCCCCCGACATCTCCTCAGCCAACTAAACGTGTCCCCACACGAACCCATCTACACTGAAAAATCGCCTCCACCGAAACTCGCCCACACACTGTTTTCCCCTGAGATCCTACTGACGTGCCCAGCATCTACCAGATCAAACCGGCGTTTCAAAACCTCCTGCGACCATTGGTGCAACGACTGTTCAACCAAGGCACCACCGCCAACCAGATCACCCTGATTGCAGGCATCGGCTCGGTGCTGGTGGGCGCGGTGATCGCCGGTTTCGCGCAGCACCCATGGGTATTTTTACTGGTGCCGGCATGGATGATCCTGCGCATGGCGCTCAACGCCATCGATGGCATGCTCGCCCGGGAGTTCAACCAGCAGTCGCACCTGGGGGCCTATCTCAATGAGCTGTGCGATATCGCCGCCGACTGTGCCCTGATATTGCCGTTCGCCCTGCTCCCGGGCGTCAGCCTGTGGTTGGTGTTGCTGGTCGCCCTGCTCGCCTTGTTCAGCGAATACGGCGGCGTGCTGGGGCCCATGGTTGGCGCCTCGCGACGCTATGACGGGCCCATGGGCAAAAGTGATCGGGCTTTTGTGCTGGGTGTCGTGGCGGTCGCTATCGCACTGGGCTGGATCAGCGCCATTTGGATCAACGGCGTGTTCGCAGTCATCGCCGTGTTATTGGTTTACACGCTGATCAATCGGGTCCGCCAGGGCCTCAAGGAAGTACACGAAGACACCCCTTCAGCATAAGGACAGCGCAATGCGCGAAGCTCAACATCAGACGTTCACCACCCATGACGGCGTGGAATTGTTTTACCGCTACTGGCCAGGCACCACGGCCCCGGGCGAAGCACGACAGGCCGTGCTGTTGTTTCACCGCGGCCATGAACACTCCGGGCGCATTGCTCATCTGGTGGATGAACTGAACCTGCCCGACCATGATTTCTTTGCCTGGGACGCCCGGGGTCATGGCCTCTCGCCCGGTGCCCGTGGCGACAGCCCGGGTTTTGCCACCAGCGTGCGTGACGTGCAGACCTTCTGCGATCACCTGGGCGCGGCATACGGTATCGATGAAGAAAATATCGCGGTGATCGCCCAGAGCGTCGGTGCAGTGATCGTGGCCACCTGGGTCCACGATTACGCGCCACGCATACGCTCGCTGGTGCTGGCGTCACCGGCGTTCAAGGTCAAACTCTACGTGCCCTTCGCGCGCCAGGGGCTGGCGCTGATGCGCCGGTGGCGCGGCAACTTTTTCGTCAACAGCTACGTTAAAGCGCGGTTTCTCAGCCACGACCCGCAACGGGTCGCCAGCTACGACGACGACCCGCTGATCACCAAGGCGATTTCGGTCAATGTCCTGCTCGGTCTTTACGACGCTGCCGAGCGAGTGGTGGCCGATGCCCAGGCCATCCAGGTGCCGACGCAGTTGTTGATCTCCGGTGCCGATTTCGTGGTGCATCGCCAGCCACAGGAACAGTTCTTCGAGCGCCTCGGCAGCCTGCACAAGGAGAAACATGTCCTGCCGGGATTCTTCCATGACACCCTGGGTGAACAGCGTCGCGAGAGCGTCGTTGCCAGCGTTCGTCGTTTTATCCTGCACAACTTTCAACAACCGGCTGCCCGCCCTTCCCTGCTGGCCGCCGACCGTCTGGGCCTGACCTGCGCCGAATCAGAATCATTGGCCGCGCCATTGCCCCGCAACTCCCTGCGCGAACTGTACTGGCGCATGACCCGCACCGGCATGGGCTTCGGCAGCCGGCTGTCGTCCGGGCTCAAGCTGGGTTTCGACACCGGCTTCGACTCCGGCAGTACCCTGGACTACGTCTACCGCAACACACCCACCGGCACGTCTGCCGTTGGCCGCCTGATCGACCGTAACTACCTGGACTCCATCGGCTGGCGCGGCATTCGCCAACGCAAGCTGCATGTCGAAGAACTGCTGCGCCTGGCCATGGCACAACTGCGTGACCAGGGTCGCGAAGTGCGCATCGTCGACATTGCCGCCGGGCATGGGCGCTACATTCTTGAAGCCTTACAGGGCATCGACCCGCTTCCCGAGTCGATCCTGTTGCGCGACTACAGCGACATCAACGTGCGCGACGGCGGTGCACTGATCCGCGACAAAGGCCTGGAGGCTATCGCACGATTCGTCAAAGGCGATGCGTTCGACCGTGCCGACCTCGCCGCACTCGATCCCAAGCCGACGCTGGCGGTGGTGTCCGGCCTGTATGAGCTGTTCGCCGACAACCAGATGGTCAGTGGCTCACTCGCCGGACTGGCCGACGCCGTGGAACCCGGTGGATATCTGGTCTACACCGGCCAGCCCTGGCACCCGCAACTGGAACTGATCGCCCGCGCCTTGACCAGTCACCGTGAAGGCCTGGCCTGGGTCATGCGCCGGCGTACCCAGGCGGAAATGGACCAACTCGTAGCCGCCGCCGGCTTTCGCAAGATCGGCATGCGGGTCGATCAATGGGGCATTTTCAGCGTATCCCTGGCGCAACGGGTGCAATGATGCCCCTGACTGCCACGCCCGGACGCGAACCCGGCCTGTTCAAACCGGCACTGCTCTGGCTGTTGCTGCTGGCCCCGCTGTTCTTCGCCACCTACGGCTTCGCCACCTGGGTCACCACTCAACGGGACGATGTCGCCAGCCTGGTGTTCGACTGGGAAACCCAAATGCCGTTCTGGGCCTGGAGCATCGTCCCGTACTGGTCCATAGACCTGCTCTACGGCCTGTCGCTGTTGCTGCCGACCAGTCGCCTGGAACTCAGGCGCCACGCCCTGCGCCTGATAACCGCCCAGTTGGTCGCCGTCAGTTGTTTTCTGATCTGGCCGTTGCGCTTTACCTTTGCCCGGCCCGAACTGGATGGGGTATTCGGCTGGCTGTTCGATGTCCTGGCAGGTTTCGACAAGCCGTTCAATCAGGCGCCCTCCCTGCACATCGCTCTGCTGGTGGTGTTATGGAGCTGCTACCAGCGGCACTTGCGGGGCCTGTGGCGCGGGTTGATGCATGGCTGGTTCATCCTGATCGGAGTGTCGGTGCTGACCACTTACCAACACCATTTCGTCGACCTGCCCACCGGTGCGCTGCTCGGTTGGCTGTGCGTCTGGCTGTGGCCACTGGAGGGAGCTGGCCCTCTGCACGGTGCTCATCTGCCAAAGGATAGAAAACGCTGGCAACTGGCGTTGTATTACAGCTTGGGTGCCGCAGCCTTCACGATTCCGGCCTTTACTTTGAGGGGCGCGTGGCTGTGGTTGATCTGGCCAGCGGTGGCCTTGCTGCTGGTAGCGCTCAATTACGCCCTGCTGGACGCTCGCGGTTTCCAGAAACGCGTCGATGGGCGCCTGTCCCCCGCGGTACGTTGGCTACTGGCCCCCTACCTGGCAGCGGCCTGGCTCAACTCGCGCCTGTGGACTCGCCACCATCCGCAGCCCGACCGGGTGACCGATGACGTCTGGCTCGGACGCCTGCCAGGTCGACGGGAATTGCAGCACTCGCCGTTTCGGGCGGTACTCGACCTGTGTTCCGAGCTGTCGCTGAATCCGGTTTCGGTCAGTTACCGCTCGCTGCCGGTACTGGACCTTACGGTACCCACCGCCGCGCAATGCCAGGCAGCGGCCGAGGCGATCGAAAGCCTGCGTCAGCAAGGTCCGCTGCTGGTCTGCTGCGCCCTGGGCTATTCACGCAGCGCCATCGCCGTAGCCGCGTGGCTGTTGCACAGCGGCAGGGCCGCCAGTGTCGATGACGCCATCCTGCTGATTCAGCGAGCACGTCCGGGGATCGTCCTGGGCCCTGCGCACCGACAGGTGCTGCAGCAGTTACCCATGAGCACGGAGCACGTCTGTGTCCACTGATATGCAGCTGCAAGCGACCGCGAGCCTGTTGCGCCGTGGTGGTTCGCTGGACCGACTGTCCACCGGGCTCACGCTGCTGGGGGCCTTGCTCGGACTGAGCCAATTTGTCATGACCAGCCCGGGAACCTGGGGGCTGACCTGCAGCGTCGCGCTGCTGGTACTGGGCCTGTGGCAAAAATACTGGGCACTGCGGGTCGCCTTCGATGCCGATCTGTTCCAGCACCTGGCCGCCAGTGCACAAGACCTCCCCGAACGCACCCAGGCCCTGGACCATGCGCTGACAGCGCTGGGCCTGCAGCCCGCCGACCGTGGCGGACGTCCCTGGAACGAACGTATCTCTGGCGCTCTGAAGCTGTTACGTCGCCAGGCATTGCTGGTGGCGGCACAAGTGCTGCTGACCCTGGTTTTCATTGTGGCCGGCCCCTGGCTGACCTTTGCTGGATAAGGAGTTTTCATGCTCGCACCCGCGATTGCCACCCTCATCATCTCGGGCGCCCGCCTGCTCACGGGAGCCCGCAGCCTGTGGCTCGGCTGTGCACCGCAGGCGGTGCAGCGCATCTACTTCGCCAACCACAGCAGCCATGGCGACTTCGTGTTGTTGTGGGCTTCCTTGCCACCCACCTTGCGCAGCATCACCCGGCCGGTGGCCGGTGCCGATTACTGGCTCAAAAGTCCCCTGCGCCGCTACATCATCAACCGGGTGTTCAATGGCGTAATGATCGACCGCGAACGCAAGGAGACCGGCGACAATCCCTTGCAGCCGATGCTCGACGCCCTGGAAAGCGGCGATTCGCTGATCATTTTCCCTGAAGGCACACGCAACCCAGAGGACGGCCTGCTGCCGTTCAAAAGCGGGCTGTATCACCTGGCAAAAGCCTATCCCCAGGCTCAATTGATCCCGGTGTGGATCGCCAACCTCAACCGCGTGATGCCCAAAGGCCGCGTCCTGCCGCTGCCACTGTTATGCACCATCAGCTTTGGCGCCATCCTGGCCCTTGGCGAAGACGAAACCAAGGCGCAATTTCTCGAACGCAGCCGCGACGCGCTGTTGAGCCTGGCCGAGGAGCATGCCTGACATGGACAGACAAACCCTGATGTTGTTTGGCGGGATTGGCGCGTTTCTGCTGCTGGCCTCGGTGATCGGTTTCATTCTCAAGCGGCGCGCGGGCGGCACGGCGAACCCGGTGGTCGACAACCTCAACGCCCGGATCAACGCCTGGTGGGTCATGGTGCTGGTGATCGGAATCGCCTTCTGGCTCGGCACCACGGCGGTGATCCTGCTGTTCTACACCGTGTCCTTCTACGCCCTGCGCGAATTCATGACCCTCACACCGACCCGTCGCAGCGATTACCCGGCACTGGTGGCGGCGTTCTACCTGGCACTGCCGCTGCAGTACCTGCTCATCTACTACGACTGGTACGGGCTATTCTCGATCTTCATCCCGGTGTACGTGTTCCTGCTGCTGCCAATCCTCGCGTCCCTGGGCGGCGACAGCACGCACTTTCTCGAACGCGCCTCCAAAGTCCAGTGGGGCCTGATGATCGCGGTGTTCTGTGTGTCCCACGTGCCCGCCCTGTTGACCCTCGACATCACCGGTTACGAGGGACGAAACCTGCTGTTGATCGCCTACCTGGTGATCGTGGTGCAGATGTCGGATGTGCTGCAGTACGTCTGTGGAAAACTGTTCGGCAAACGCAAGATCGCCCCCAACCTGTCGCCGTCCAAGACAGTGGAAGGCTTTGTCGGTGGCATCCTCCTGGCCTCGTTGATCGGTTGTGCCTTGTGGTGGATCACACCGTTCAGTCCCTGGCAGTCACTGCTCATCGCCCTGCTGATCAACCTGCTGGGGTTCGCCGGCGGCATTGTGATGTCGGCCATCAAGCGCGACCGCGGGGTGAAGGATTGGGGGCACATGATCGAAGGCCACGGCGGCATGCTCGACCGCCTGGACTCGGTGTGCTTTGCGGCGCCGATCTTCTTTCACCTGGTCCGGTATGGGTGGACCTGATTTCATAAACCGGCCCTGCAAAAAAAAGACCCCGACAAGTCGGGGTCTTTTTGCTTCAGCCGGTCGGGTCGTACTCAGACAACCCTGCCCGGGGTCCGGCTCAATGCTGCAGAGCCGGTTTCTGCGTCCCGTTGTTGATCGGGATGCGCTTGGCTTTCGCCTCTTCCGGAACCACCCGCAACAGGTCGATGCTCAACAAACCGTTGCTCAGGTCGGCGGCCTGGATCTGGATGTGGTCCGCCAGGCGGAAGGACAGTTTGAAGGCCCGCTGGGCGATGCCCTGGTACAGATAAGTGACGCCTTCGTTCACGTCACGTTTACCGCCGCCACTGATGGTCAGCACACCTTTTTCCACTTGCAGCTCCAGGTCGTCTTCCTGGAAGCCGGCGGCCGCTACGACGATGCGGTATTGGTCGTCGCCGTGTTTTTCCACGTTGTAAGGTGGATAGGTGCTGCCTGGCTCGTTGCGCAGGGCGGTTTCGAACAGGTCGTTGAAGCGGTCGAAGCCCACCGAGGAACGGAACAGGGGTGCCATGGAAAATGCAGTACTCATGATTCAAATCTCCTGAAAACAGATCAGCAAGTTTTTTTGTCTCCGCGACCCGGATTCGGCATCGCGTAATTCAAAAATAGGGACCGCTGACTGGTTTTCAAGAGGGTATTTTCAAATTTTTTTCAGGCCGCTTCGGCCACCTGCAGCCCCAGTAAACGCGAGACCTGATCCAGTTCGGTTTCTCGACGCAGGACGGTGAACAGCTCCACCGCTTCGGGATAATTGCGGGTCAGCATCGCCAGCCACTGCTTCAAGCGACCCGGCGATTGCCGCGCGGTCATCTGCGCCTTGGCCTGCAACCAGAAGTCCTGGATCAGCGGCAGCAGCTCGGCCCAGGTCATCTCGACCACGTCCTCGCCGGCGCGCGCAGCAGCGATTTGCCGAGCCAGGTCCGGGCGCGAAACCAGGCCGCGACCAAGCATGATGTCTTCCACGCCGCTGATTTCACGGCAACGGCGCCAGTCCTCGACGCTCCAGATATCGCCATTGGCAAACACCGGCACCTTGACCACCTCCTGCACCCGCGGGATCCACTCCCAATGGGCCGGCGGCTTGTAGCCATCGGTCTTGGTCCGCGCATGCACCACGATGTGCGCCGCGCCGCCTTCGGCCAGGGCCGTGGCACAGACCAGGGCACCGTCGGGGCTGTCGAAACCGAGGCGCATCTTGGCGGTCACCGGGATGTGCGCCGGTACCGCGCGACGCACGTGCTCGACGATTTCGTTGAGCAGTTCAGGCTCCTTGAGCAATACCGCACCGCCGCGAGACTTGTTGACGGTCTTGGCCGGGCAGCCGAAGTTCAGGTCGATGACCTCGGAACCGAGCTCGCAGGCCAGGGCGGCGTTTTCAGCCAGGCACACCGGGTCGGAACCGAGCAGCTGCACCCGCAACGGCACGCCGGACGCCGTCCGGGCGCCGGTCAGCAGTTCCGGACCGAACTTGTGGTAATAGGCAGGGGTGAGCAGCTGATCGTTGATCCGGATGAACTCGGTCACGCACCAGTCGATACCGCCCACACGGGTCAGCACGTCCCGCAGGATGTTGTCGACCAACCCCTCCATGGGCGCCAAAGCAATTTGCATGAAAAACACACTCGACGAAAAACGTGGGGCAGTTTACTGGTTTCGGCGTGCGGAAGGTATTTCGTCAGATAGGACGCCTTCGCGGGCAAGCCTCGCTCCTACGGTCATCACGGTCCTGTAGGAGCGAGGCTTGCCCGCGAAAGCTTCAATCAGGTCAACACTTGCAACGCCGGGCCATAGCCTTCGATAAACTCCGCCGGCATGCGCTTGGGCTTGCCAGTGGACAGTTCGATACAGACGAAAGTGGTCTGCGCCCGCAGCAGCGTGGTGTTGTCGCTAGGGCGCTTCAACTGGAAGTGCCGGGTCATTTTCAGGCGCTGGTCCCAATCGACGATCCAGGTCGCCAATTGCAACTCATCCTCTTCGTAGGCGGCCGCCAGGTAATCGATCTCGTGCCGCACCACCGCCATCGCCCGGTCCAGCCGCCGGTACTCGACCAGGTCCAGGCCGAGTCGCTGGGAGTGGCGCCAGGCGCAGCGTTCGAGCCAGGTCACGTACACCGCGTTATTGGCGTGACCCAGCCCGTCGATGTCCTCGGCGCCCACTTGCAGATCAATGATAAACGGCGTTGCCCGATCCCAACCCATGCCTCACTCCCGGTCAAATGATGTCGACCGGCGCAGTGTAACGGATGCTCAAGCCGATTGGCGCGATTGCAGGCTCCGACCGGACAACAGTGCCAGCACGCCATCAATCACCCGGGGATCGGCCAGCACCCGTTGATGACCGCCCTCCTCCAGGCGCAACAGACGGCTGTCGAACCAGGCTTCGTGGATCAGCTGGGATTCCTTGACCGAGACAAAGTTGTCGTCTTCGGCATGCACGATCAGGCCGGGCATGTCGAGCTGATAATGCGCGACGTCCAGCGTCGCGGCGCGCATGCCGACGTCTTTCTCGACCTGACGAATGAACGCCGAACGGGCTTTGGGCGGCAGCCGCACATACCGCGCAAACCCGCGCAGCACCCCGAGGATTCGAGCGGGGGCGGCGATGGACACCAGGGTTTCAGTACGCAGCCCGAACTGAACGGCGAGCATGGCACTGGCGCCGCCCATGGAGTGGCCGATGACCGCCTGCAGTGGCGGCAACTCGGCAGCCGCCTCGAGCATGGCCCGGGCAAACAGCACGACATTTGCTTCATTGCCGGGCGAGCGACCGTGGGCGGGGCCGTCCAGGGCCACCACGGTATAACCGGCATCGACCAGCGCGGTGATCAGGCTGGCAAACTGCGTCGGCCGCCCTTCCCAACCGTGCATCAGCAACACCGCCGGCCCCTGCCCCCAACGCAGGGCCGAGAGGCCGAAGCGCAAGGTGATCCGTTCGGAATTGGCCAACAGCGGCAACTCCCAGTCACGGGGCGGCAGCTCCCGCGGCGTCATGAACGCCAGTCGCATTTTGCTCGCCACCAGTTTCGGTGCGAACCAGCCCAAGGTGCCATTTACGCCACGAACCCACTTCAACGTGCTCATCGCTCTCACTCCCCAGGCTAATGCCTTCAGGTCACAGCACCGCCGACTTGGCGGCGCGCAGCAATCGATCGGACAACTCTCCCGGCCCCAGCGCGCGTGCCAGGGCCAGGCCACCGACCATCAAGGCCATGTCGGCCAAGGCTTTGTCGGTCTCTTCGGGGCTGGCCGCCAATTGCGCGACCATCATTTCCACGTGCTCATTCAAGGCCACGCGAAATTCGTCCGGCAGCCGGCCCAGCTCGCCGACAGACGCCGGGATCGGGCACGCTGATTCAGAGGAATCACGGTGCTTGCGCGACAAGTAGAACGCAGCGACCAGGGCGCGACGCTCTTCGCCGGTCAACCCGGCATCCATGTCGGCAATCAAGCCACGGCGATGAGTGAGCAGTTGCTTGAACGCTTCCAGCATCATCGCGTCCTTGCTGTCGAAGTGGGCGTAGAAACCACCGACGGTCAGGCCGGCTGCGCCCATCACTTCGCCCACGCTCGGTTCGGCCGGACCGCGCTGGATCAGCGCTGCGCTGGCGGCCTTGAGAATGCGTTCGCGGGTTTGAGCTTTTTTATCGTTCATCGTTGCCTCCGAATATTACGACTAGAATATTATTCTCATAATAATTTTCCGCAAGTCGTGGATGTGACCGCTGGTCTGAAGAACAGTTTGAGAGAAGTGGGGGGATTTGGCCAAACGCCAGACAAACAAAAGGGCCATTCAATGATTGAATGACCCCTATAAATCCCGCAGAGCGGGTAATCGTGGCGTCCCCTAGGGGACTCGAACCCCTGTTACCGCCGTGAAAGGGCGGTGTCCTAGGCCACTAGACGAAGGGGACGCAAAACCTTCTATACAACTGATCAGTGCTGAGTGCTGATCGATTCAAGGCCGGTGTGGCCAGACCTTGAACTGTAAAATTGGTGGAGCTTAGCGGGATCGAACCGCTGACCTCCTGCATGCCATGCAGGCGCTCTCCCAGCTGAGCTAAAGCCCCGGATTTTTCGCCTCGCGGCGGAGCGACATCTTGCAACATCGCTTCTGTAAAACTGGCGTCCCCTAGGGGACTCTAACCCCTGTTACCGCCGTGAAAGGGCGGTGTCCTAGGCCACTAGACGAAGGGGACGCAAACCCTTCTATACAACAGATCAACGCTGAGTGTTGATCGCTTCAAGGCCGGTGTGGCCAGGCCCTGAAGTGTAAATTGGTGGAGCTAGACGGGATCGAACCGTCGACCTCTTGCATGCCATGCAAGCGCTCTCCCAGCTGAGCTATAGCCCCTCATCGTTGATGTCATCGCTGAGGACGGGGCGAATCTTAAGGGCGTATCGAAAGCCTGTCAAATTTATTTTTGAAATATTTCAAAATTTTTTGTCGGCATAACAACCACTTACCGCCCTCCCCCCGGAAAACCGGGAGTGTGGGTGCCGAAAGTCAGGATCAAGCGATCGCAGCTTGCGGCGACTCGGAGAGTGTAGGAGCGAGCCTGCTCGCGATGGACGTTAACGATAACGCGTGCTTTCTGAATGAACGCGTTGCCCTTGAGACCTTCGTCGGAACGCCGCCCGGAGCAAGCTCGCTCCTACACAGGGGCAAACGGAGTCAGGCGATATTGCCCAACAGCTTTTCCCACTCCTTGTTTTCTTTCTTCGACACGCCGCCCAGCAGGTCGATGGCCTGGCGCAGACGGAATCGGGTCAGGTCCGGACCGAGGATCTCCATCGCATCGAGCACCGACACCGAACTGGCCTGGCCGGTGATTGCGGCGAACATTAGTGGCATGGCGTCTCGCAACTTCAGTTCCAGGGACTCGACCACCGCCTGGATCGTCGCGGTGATGCTGTCCTTCTCCCACTGGCGCAGGCTTTCGAGCTTCCACAGGATCAACTGCATCAACTGGCGAACCTGATCACCCGAGAGCTTTTTCGATTCGAACAGTTTGGCGTCCGGGTTAACGCCACCAGCGAAGAAGAAACCAGCCAGCGGTGCCACCTGGCTGAAGGTTTCAACCCGGCCTTGCACGTGCGGCGCGATCTTCATCATGTATTCAGGGTTCAGCGCCCAGGTCTGCAGGCGCGAAGCGAATTCTTCCACCGGCAGGTCACGCAGCCACTGGCCATTGAGCCACGACAGTTTCTCGATGTCGAAAATCGGCCCGCCGAGGGACACGCGTTTCAGGTCGAAGTGGTCGACCATTTCCTGCAGCGAGAACTTCTCGCGCTCGTCCGGCATCGACCAGCCCATGCGGCCGAGGTAGTTGAGCATGGCTTCCGGCATGAAGCCCATGCGCTCGTAGAACGTGACCGAGGTCGGGTTCTTGCGCTTGGACAGCTTGCTCTTGTCCGGGTTGCGCAGCAGCGGCATGTAGCACAGCTCCGGCTGTTCCCAGCCAAAGTATTCGTACAGCAGAATCAGCTTCGGTGCCGAGGGCAGCCATTCTTCGCCGCGCAGGACGTGGGTGATGCCCATCAGGTGGTCGTCGACCACGTTGGCCAGGAAGTACGTCGGCAAGCCGTCGGTCTTCATCAACACCTGCATGTCCATGCGATCCCACGGGATCTCGACGTCGCCACGCAACATGTCCGGCACCACACAGACGCCTTCGCTTGGCACCTTCATGCGGATCACATGGGGCTCGCCGGCGGCCAGGCGGCGCGCCACTTCTTCCTTGGACAGCAACAGCGCACGGCCGTCGTAGCGCGGGGTTTCGCCACGGGCCATTTGCTCGGCGCGCATCTGATCCAGCTCTTCGGCGGTGCAGAAGCACGGGAAGGCGTGGCCCATCTCGACCAGCTGCTGGCAATACTTCTGATAGATATCGCCGCGCTCGCTCTGCCGGTAAGGACCATGCGGGCCGCCGACGTCCGGGCCTTCGCTCCAGTCGATCCCCAGCCAGCGCAGGGCGTCGAAAATCTGCTGTTCGGACTCGCGGGTCGAACGCAGTTGATCGGTGTCCTCGATCCGCAGGATGAACTCACCGCCGTGCTGCTTGGCAAAGCAGTAGTTGAACAAAGCGATGTAAGCGGTACCTACGTGGGGATCCCCGGTAGGCGATGGCGCGATGCGAGTGCGGACGGTGGTCATGGCATGTCTCGAAAAGAATGAAAAGCGAAGATAAAACAGGGGGCGAATGGTAACAGGCGCAGGCTGCCCGGCTCTAGTCGGTGGGGCATTTAAGCCAATATTGCGTTGGGGGATCAGCTTTGTGGCGGTGTTGTCTACCAGGGGATTGCCGGTAAGGGTGAAGGTTGGGCAAGCGAACTGATTGATATGTGTAGCGCACTGACGGGCCTCATCGCGGGCAAGCCCGCTCCCACAAGGATTGAAGGTGTCCACACACTATGTGTTCACCCACATACCCTGTGGGAGCGGGCTTGCCCGCGATGAGGCCTGCCCATTCACTGAACATCTCAAACCGTAATCAACCGCTCCCGCAACTTGCTAATTTCATCGCGCATCTGCGCTGCCGCTTCGAATTCCAGGTCACGGGCCAGCGCGTACATCTTCTCTTCCAGGGCTTTAATGCGTTTGGCGATTTCACCCGGCGAGCGCAGTTCGGCTTCGTATTTGGCGCTTTCCTCGGCGGCCTTGGCCATGCCTTTGCGCTTCTTGCTGCGCGAACCCGGTACGGTGGCGCCTTCCATGATGTCGGCCACGTCCTTGAACACCCCCTTGGGCGTGATGCCGTTGGCCAGGTTGAAGGCGATCTGCTTGTCGCGACGCCGCTCGGTCTCGCCGATCGCCCGCTCCATCGAGCCGGTGATCCGGTCCGCATACAGAATCGCCCGGCCATTGAGGTTACGTGCCGCGCGGCCGATGGTCTGGATCAGTGAGCGCTCGGAACGCAGGAAACCTTCCTTGTCCGCATCGAGAATCGCCACCAGCGAGACTTCCGGCATGTCCAGGCCTTCACGCAGCAGGTTGATCCCCACCAGCACATCGAAGGTTCCGAGGCGCAGGTCGCGGATGATCTCGACCCGCTCCACCGTGTCGATGTCCGAGTGCAGGTAACGCACACGCACGCCGTGGTCGGCCAGGTAATCGGTCAGGTCTTCGGACATGCGCTTGGTCAGCGTGGTCACCAGCACCCGCTCCTCCAATGCCACGCGCTTGGAGATTTCCGAAAGCAGATCGTCGACCTGGGTCAGCGCCGGACGGATTTCGATTTGCGGGTCCACCAGGCCCGTCGGACGGACCAGTTGCTCGACCACGCGACCGGCGTGCTCCGCCTCGTAATTGCCCGGCGTCGCCGAGACGAAAATCGTCTGCGGGCTGATGTGTTCGAATTCGTCGAACCGCATCGGCCGGTTATCCAGCGCCGACGGCAGGCGGAAACCGTATTCCACCAGCGTTTCCTTGCGCGAGCGGTCCCCTTTGTACATCGCGCCGACCTGCGGCACGCTGACGTGGGATTCGTCGATCACCAGCAAGGCATCGGCCGGCAGGTAGTCGAACAGGGTGGGCGGCGCCTGGCCGGATTCGCGGCCGGACAGGTAGCGCGAGTAGTTTTCGATACCGTTGCAATAACCCAGCTCGAGGATCATCTCCAGGTCGAACCGGGTACGCTGCTCCAGACGCTGGGCTTCCACCAGTTTGTTGTTGGACCGCAGGTAGTCCAGGCGCTCCTGCAGCTCGACCTTGATCCCTTCCACGGCGCCAAGCAGGGTCTCCCGCGGCGTCACGTAGTGGCTTTTCGGGTAGAAGGTGAAACGCGGCAGCTTGCGGATCACTTCCCCGGTCAGCGGATCGAAGGCGGACAGGCTCTCGACCTCGTCATCGAACAGCTCGATGCGGATCGCTTCGAAATCGGATTCTGCCGGGTGGATATCAATCACATCGCCACGCACCCGGAAGGTCGCGCGGGCGAACTCCATATCGTTGCGGGTGTATTGCAGGTCGGCGAGCCGGCGCAGCAACGCACGCTGATCGAGTTTGTCGCCACGATCCACGTGCAGCACCATCTTCAAATAGGTTTCCGGGCTACCCAGACCGTAGATGCATGACACCGTGGTGACAATGATCGCGTCCTTGCGCTCCAGCAGCGCCTTGGTGGCGGACAAACGCATCTGCTCGATGTGGTCGTTGATCGACGCATCCTTCTCGATGAAGGTGTCCGAAGACGGTACGTAAGCTTCCGGCTGGTAGTAGTCGTAGTAGGAAACGAAGTACTCCACTGCGTTGTTCGGGAAGAACGCCTTGAACTCACCGTACAACTGGGCGGCCAGGGTCTTGTTCGGCGCCAGCACCAGGGTCGGGCGCTGCACCTGGGCGATGACGTTGGCGATGCTGAAGGTCTTGCCCGAGCCGGTCACACCGAGCAACGTCTGGTGCGCCAGCCCGGCTTCGATACCCTCGACCATCAGGCGGATGGCTTCCGGCTGATCGCCGGCGGGCTCGAAGCGGGTCACTAGCTGGAATTCAGACATACAAAACCTCTGGGTTCGCGCCTGGCCGGGCAACTGGACAGCAACGAAAAAGACCGCAAACGACCGATGTCGCCCGAGGAAAAAACTGGGATTATGCTCAATGTGGCGCCGATTGCCTGCGCTTTCAAGGCAAACGTCCTACAACCCTTGAAGTCTTTGACGCAATCAATCGACGATCGATCGAAAAATAATCCTGAAAACCTACGTTAAAAGTCGAAATGCCTGTCGCCTTGGATCAGTGATGGCCTCTATACTAGCTCCCCGTTTGTGCACCGCTCTAGTGCATTCGGCTGGAGCGCGACACGTCCCTCCACTCTCCATTCAGAGCCGCCGCAAAAATGAGCCTGTTCTCCGCTGTCGAAATGGCACCACGCGATCCAATCCTGGGCCTCAACGAAGCATTCAACGCCGATACCCGTACCAACAAGGTCAACCTGGGGGTCGGTGTTTATTGCAACGAGGAGGGGCGAATTCCACTCCTGCGCGCCGTTGTCGAAGCCGAGACGATTCGCGTCGCTCAACACGCGTCCCGGGGCTACTTGCCGATCGACGGCATCGCGGCCTATGACCAGGCCGTACAGAAACTGCTGTTTGGCAATGACTCGCCGCTGATCGCTGCCGGCCGCGTCATCACCACCCAGGCCGTCGGCGGTACTGGCGCCCTGAAAATCGGCGCCGACTTCCTCAAGCAACTGCTGCCGAACGCCGTCGTGGCGATCAGCGACCCGAGCTGGGAAAACCACCGCGCACTGTTCGAAACCGCCGGCTTCCCGGTGCAGAACTACCGCTACTACGACGCCGCGACCCACGACGTAAACCGTACCGGCCTGCTGGAAGACCTGAACGCCCTGCCGTCCGGTTCGATCGTGGTGCTGCACGCCTGCTGCCACAACCCGACCGGCGTCGACCTGAGCCCGGAGGACTGGAACAACGTCCTGGAAGTGGTGAAAGCCAAAGGTCACGTGCCGTTCCTCGACATGGCCTACCAGGGCTTTGGCGACGGTATCGACGAAGACGCGGCTGCCGTGCGCCTGTTCGCCGAGTCGGGCCTGACGTTCTTCGTCTCCAGCTCGTTCTCCAAATCCTTCTCGTTGTACGGCGAGCGCGTAGGCGCCCTGTCGATCGTCAGCGAATCGAAAGAAGAAAGCGCGCGCGTACTGTCGCAAGTCAAGCGCGTGATCCGCACCAACTACTCCAACCCGCCGACCCACGGTGCCAGCATCGTCGCCGCGGTGCTGAACAGCCCGCAATTGCGCGCCCAGTGGGAAGAAGAACTGGCCGAAATGCGCCTGCGGATTCGCGACATGCGCACCCAGATGGTCGACCTGCTGGCGAAAAACGCGCCCCAGCGTGATTTCAGCTTCGTCGGTCGTCAGCGCGGCATGTTCTCCTACTCCGGCCTGACGGTTGAGCAGGTGACCCGTCTGCGCAACGAGTTCGGTATCTACGCGCTGGATACTGGCCGAATCTGCGTTGCGGCGTTGAACCAGAGCAACATCAAGGTTGTGACGGATGCGATCGTTCAGGTGATTTGATTCAACTTTGCGATGTGAAACGGGAAGCCTTCGGGCTTCCCGTTTTTATTTGTCCCAGATAATTTTCAACCCGCCAGGCAAGCGCTCTAGACTGCACACATCTGTCCCCCCTGTAGGAGCTGGCTTGCCAGCGAAGGCGGCCTCAAGACTTACATCGCCCATGAAGACGCCTTCGCCGCGGTGCGGCGATCCGACAAGCCGGCTCCTACAGGTTCATGTACACCCGAGAATTCTGATGAGAATGCACATGAAAAACGATGACCTACGCGCCGAGCGCGATGACCTGGACGACCTGGATGCCTTCGTCCCGCGCACCCCGGCCAAACGCGGGAACAACCTGGTGATGCAAGTGGCCACCGGCGTCTTCCTCGGCGGCCTGGCCTTGTGGCTGGTGCAACTGGCCGCGACGATGCTGTACGCCAAACTGATGCTCGGCACTATCACCTTCGGCGGTTAGGCCAGTTCGGTTGCACGCTGGCTGGCGGCATCGTCATAGGCCACATACAGCGATTCGGCGACCTGACTCTTGATCGCCTTGGTGCTTTCCAGGCCGAGGACGAAGCCTTCGGCCTTGCCACCGGCGCGGTTCAACTCGTCGGCGGTGCTGGCCTGAGTGATCGCGTCGAACAATTTCTCGGCGTGAGGGCCGACGCCTTTGGGCAGGCTGATCTGAGCGATGCTCATGCAAGCACCTCGTGGTGGCGAGGCGTGAGGATTGGGTGATTCATGGCGCGTACCTTTTCGGCGAATGGCCGGCAGCGCGTGTAACCACTTCCGGGCGGCCATGGTAGACCCCTGAGCCCGTTCTGGTAACCGTCAATGATCGATAAACCACCGTCCGTCTCATCGAAACCGTCCCATCGCCAACAGATGCTTGACTTCTCTTTTTGAATCAGTAACATACACGGCATTCCGCGATAGCTCAGTTGGTAGAGCAAGTGACTGTTAATCACTGGGTCCCTGGTTCGAGTCCAGGTCGTGGAGCCAGACAAGGTTCCAGAGAAGGCTTTCAAAATCTCTGACCCCCCCCCCGAAAAACCCGCCTTCTGGCGGGTTTTTTCGTTTTGGCGTTCTGTCGGATTCCGGTGGGTACCAGCCGTTTTAAGGGCAGAGTTTGCGAGCCCATCCAAACAGGCTTTTTGAAACGATCCAGGCACGCAGGTATCAAGCAACATGAGTGTTCGCTGCAAGCTCATGCGCGGGCTCGGGCTTGATCTTGAACCAGAGGGCGTACATCGCTGGCAGGAACACCAGGGTCAGCACGGTGCCAGCAAACGTACCGCCAATCAGGGTGTAGGCCAGCGTTCCCCAGAACACAGAATGGGTCAGCGGAATGAACGCCAGCATCGCCGCCAACGCCGTGAGAATCACTGGCCGTGCACGCTGCACAGTGGCTTCGACCACGGCGTTGTAAGGCGACAGGCCGGCTTGTTTATTAGAGTGAATCTGGCCAATGAGGATCAGCGTGTTGCGCATCAGAATCCCTGACAAGGCAATCAATCCCACCAAGGCGTTGATCCCGAACGGCTGCTGGAACAGCAGCAGAATTGGCACCACACCAATCAGGCCCAAAGGCGCGGTGGCAAACACCATCATCATTGCCGACATCGAGCGCACCTGAATGATGATGGTCAGCAACATCAGCGCGATCATGATCGGGAACAACGGCAGCAATGCCTTGTTTGCTTTACCCGACTCCTCGATCGCGCCAGCAAACTCAATGCGGTAGCCCGCCGGCAGCTTTTCGATGATAGGTTGCAACTGCGTTTTCAAGGCGTTGGAGACATCGGGAGGCTGAAGACCTTCAGCCACGTCACCGCGCACGGTTATTGTCGGCGTACGATCACGACGTCGCAGGATGGGCTCTTCCATGCGCACATCCACTGCCCCTACCTGGGACAGCGAAACGCGCTGGCCTTGGACGCCGTTCAGCGTGAAGGCGGCAATTTTCGATGGATCCAGACGCGTCTCACCAGCGGAGCGAGCGACCACCTGAACCGAACGAATGTCCTCACGCACCTCGGTGACAGGCACCCCCGTGAGCAGAAATTGCAGCTGTTGCGCGACATCGGTCGAGGTCAAGCCGAATGCTTGCAGGCGATCCTGATCCAGCGTGAGATGAAGTGCCGGCACGCGCTCGCCCAAGTCGGTGTTGACGGTTCTCATCATGGGGCTGGCGGTCATGACCTCACGCACCTGCGCGGCGATATCCCGCAACACTGCGGGGTCGGCGCCCATCACCCGAAAGGCCACCGGATACGGTGAATAAGGACCAAATACCAACTGCGTCACCCGCACCCGAGCTTCAGGTGCCAAGCCATCGGCCGCGGCTTGTCTGAGGCGGAGCTTGAGCGCCTCACGCTCTTGCTGATTCGCGGTCAGGACGACGATTTTTGCGAAGGATGGATCGGGTAGTTCAGGGGCCATCGCCAAGTAGAAGCGCGGCGCGCCCTGGCCAATGTAAGCGGTGACGATCCTGGCCTCCGGCTGCTGAGCCAACCACGCCTCGACCTTGGCCGCCGCCACATCAGTCTGTTCGATAGAGGTGCCGTAAGGCATCTGCACCTCAACCAGCACCTCAGGCCGGTCGGACGTTGGGAAGAACTGCTTGTTGACCACGCCCATGCCCAGAATCGCAACAACAAACAAGCCCACGACGGATGTCGCCACCAGGCCTTTGCGGCGGATCACACTGCCCAGAAGGCGCCTGAAACGCTGGTAGTTCGGTGTACCGTAAATCGCCGTATGCCCGCCTTCAGGCACCTTGATCTGCGGCAGCAGTTTGACGCCCAGGTAAGGGGTAAACACCACGGCCACCACCCAGGAAGTGATCAGCGCAATGCCAACGATCCAGAACATGTTCGCGGTGTACTCACCAGCGGTCGACTTGGCAAAACCGTTGGGCATAAAGCCGATCGCCGTCACCAACGTCCCCGACAACATCGGCGCGGCCGTGTGGCTCCAGGCATAAGCGGAGGCCTTGATTCGGTCGTAGCCCTCCTCCATCTTCACCACCATCATTTCAATGGCAATGATTGCATCGTCCACCAGCAGCCCCAGCGCCAGAATCAACGAGCCCAGGGTAATTCGATCGAAGTCTTTGCCCGTGGCCGCCATGACAATGAACACGGCCGCCAGAGTCAGCGGCACCGCTGCGGCAACCACAACGCCGACACGCCAGCCCATGCTGAGAAAACACACCAGCAGCACCACGCCCAAGGCAGCAAAAAACTTCACCATGAACTCGTTGACGGAGGCGCCAATATTCACCGCCTGATCCGTGACCTTGGTCAGGCTCATGCCCAAAGGCATCTGCTCATTGGTCGCTGTTGCCTCAGCATCCAGCGACTTCCCCAAATCCAGGCCGTTCCAGCCATCGCGCATGACCACGCCGAGCAACAGTGCCGGCTCGCTGTTGTTGCGTACCAGGAATGTCGCGGGGTCCTCATAACCGCGCTTGACCTCAGCCACATCGGACAACTTGAGGGTTCTGCCCTGCACCGTCAGTGGGGTATTACGAATCTTCTGCAGGTCATCAAACGCGCCATCCAGGCGGATGAAAACCTGGGGCCCCTTCGCTTCTACCGAACCGGCCGGGGTTATCATGTTTTGCGTGTTCAGCGCACTGAAGATGTCTCGTGCAGAAATGCCCAGTGTCGCCAGACGCTCGTAGGACAGCTCGACAAAAACGCGCTCGGCCTGTTCACCAATGATGTTGACCTTCTTCACACCCGCCACATGCAGCAGACGCTGGCGCAAGCTCTCGGCTTCGCGCACCAACAGACGTTGCGGCTCGCCCTTGGCCTTGAGCGCATAGAGCGCGAAGGTGACATCGGAATACTCATCATTGACCATCGGGCCGATCACCCCAGACGGCAACCCCTTCTGCTCATCCAGAATTTTCTTGCGCGCCTGGTAAAACTCCTCCTGGACCGCTGAGGGCGGCGTGCTGTCGAGCAGGTACACTGTAGTGAATGCCAAGCCGGGCCGGGTAAAGGTCTCGGTCCGATCGTACCAACGCAGCTCCTGCATGCGTTTTTCCAGCTTTTCTACCACCTGGTCTTGCATCTCCTGGGCCGTCGCCCCAGGCCAGGCAGTGACCACCGTCATTTGTTTAATGGTGAATGCGGGATCTTCCGCACGCCCCAGTTTGAAGAAGGCGTACAACCCACCCACAGAAATCAGCAGGATCAAAAACAGGGTGATTGAGCGCTCGCGTACGGCCAGCGCCGAAAGATTGAAGCCGCTCATCGACTTACCTCAACCACTGAATTTTGCGGAGCATCGGCGAGTTCAGTCCTGACCTTCTCTCCCTCGCTCAGCAAGTGAGCACCCAATGCGACAACACGATCACCCACCTGCAGATCCCCCGTCACGCGCGCGATGGCCTCATTATTCAGGCCGCGAACCTTGATCGGGCGCCATGCCACCTGCTCAGGTTCCCCGCCCACCACCCAGACCCCCGGACCTTTACCGGCGTCGTAGAGGGCCCCCATGGGCACCTGTAATTCCTTGGCATCAGCAACATCCGTGTCAGCGATAACCACTGAGATCGTCGAACCCAGGGTGGCGTTGGAGAGTGCCCCCTCCAGCACATAACGCGCTTCAAACGTTCGGGTCTGTCGGTCGGCAGAGTCGGACAACTGGCGTAAACGCGCTTTACCTGCAGTCTGGTGCTGGCCGTATAGCTCAACCGTCGCCGCCGAGCCCAGCGCAGGACGTAGCGTCTCGGGTAACTGGATCACGGCCTCGCGCTGCCCCGAATGGGCAACGCGTACCACCACCTGCCCAGCGCCAACTACCTGCCCCGGCTCCGCCAAGGTATCCACTACCACCCCGTCAGCATCCGCCAGCAACGTCGAATAACCGGTCGCGTTTTTCGCCACATCAGCCTGGGCCCGGGCAGCGTTGAGTTGGGCTTTCGCCGAGTCGGCAGCTGCTTTGAACCCTGCGTAAGCTGAAGCAGATACCGCTCCGACGGACACCAGATCACGGTAGCGAAGCTCGTCATCGGAGGCCTGCCGAGCTCGGGCCATGGCGGCCAGTACCGCTTCCTGCTGTGCCCGCGCGGTCAGCGTCAGGTCGTTGGCATCGATTCGCATAAGGGGCTGCCCGCGCTTGACACTCTGTCCAGCATCCACCAAACGCTCCAAGACCTTCCCAGGTACCCGAAAACCGAGATCGCTCTGAACCCGGGCCGCGACGATACCAGTGAATACCCGTGCCGCAGGCGCGGAGGGTTGAACCACGCCGATGCGCACCAAGGGCACTTGAAGGCGAGGATCGGCAGGCGTGGCCTCGTTGCAGGCCGCCAGCGCAAACGGCAACAAGACAATGAAAATGGCTGACATGCGGTGGCGCTGGATCATAAAGACCTCTCGGTAGCGGATGCACCATGCTTATTCAAGTGACCATTTCTGTCAATAGTCACTACCGAGATGAATGAACATCGCCCACTTGATCAGAGCAAAGCAGAGAGGCTTGATATCTGGTTTTTTCAGGCGCACACGCTGATACGGATGCACAGCGCATCCGTCAGCAGAGGTTTAAGGCATCAGGCTGCGCAGAACAAGATTGGAGATGAGAGAAGGGGCTTCTTCAACAAAATCGAGGTTGTACTGCAATAGCAGAGGATTCATGAAAGGCCGCAGAGCGAGATGAATCGACTCTACCGTCTCGTCCAGCGGAGTCTTGCGTTCAAACTCGCCGAGCTCTCGCCCCTCACGCACGATTTGCAACACGAAGCTCTTGATCCGAGCGTCATAGACTTGTGAGCTGGGCCATCGCTCCGACGCGGCGAACGCTGCGATGTCGTAGAGTTTACGGTCGTTAAAGAACAGGCTCACACCTGTAGCGATTAAGGTTTTGACCAGGCGCCGAAAACGTTCAGTCGGGGAGATGCCGTCTACATTGATGGCTTGCTCCACTGCCGCAACGATTTCAGTCAGGCAATTTGTACAGATTGCTTCACCAATCGCCTGCTTGGATTCAAAGAATTTGTAGATGTAAGCCTTGGAAAAGCCGATGGCCTTGGCTAGGTCAGAAACCGTTGTTTTGCCATAACCATATTGACTGAAATGTTCGTTGGCCGCCGCGACAATCTGGTCTCGAATGTCGTGATCGGCTGGGCCACGGGCGCTGGGCGAAGAAACTGATGGCTGATTCATGCGAGCAGCTTACTCATCCCAAAGGTGGTTGACAACTTGTGACCAAATTGTAATATCGTCACAAACCGACCCTTTCGCAGGCATCGCATGCACCCTCCTCCTCGTTTCGCCGTCTTACTGTGTTTGGGTATGGTTGCAGGTTGCGCAGTGGGCCCCGACTACTCAGAACCCCGTGTGGAATTGCCCGAGCATTTCTCCGCACAAACGTCCAAGGCACGACAACTGGGCGCAAGCGGAGCAAATGGTGCGGGAAGCGATCCTGATCTACAACCAGGAGCGCCCGCACCTGTCCTTAAAATACAAAACGCCCGATGCGGTGCATCGGGCGTTGGGGTGAAACAGGTGTAAACCACAGGGGCCGGCGCTTGTCAGTTGCAAAAGAGGCGCCCCGTAGGACGCCTCTTTCAATCACACATGCTCACCGCTTTTCGCATGCCCCGCCCGCGGCTCGGCATGCCCATGCTCATGCTCATGCTCATGCTCATGCTCATGCTCATGCTCCGCCTCTATCACCGGAATCTCCTTGCCATCACAGTCATGCAACTTGCCTTCGCTGAAATAATCCCCTTCGCGCAATGCCGCCAGGTCCTGGTAACGCAGCACCCGCTCGGTACCCGCCGCAAACACCGATTGCTGGTCGGAGTTACCGGCAGTGAGGTGGTTGAAGGCCAGGTTCAGCACGATGGCCATGATCGCCGAGGAGCTGATGCCCGAGTGGAAGATCGTGGCGAACCAGCTGGGGAAGTGGTCGTAGAAGTTCGGTGCGGCAATGGGGATCATGCCGAAGCCGATGGAGGTGGCAACGATGATCAGGTTGACGTTGTTGCGGTAGTCGACCTTGGACAGCGTCCGAATGCCGCTGGCGGCCACAGTGCCGAACAACACGATGCCGGCACCGCCGAGTACCGAGGTCGGTACCGCGGCGATGACCCGGCCCATGAACGGCAGCAAGCCGAGAATCACCAGGAACAAGCCGCCGGTGGCGACCACGAAGCGGCTCTTGATCCCGGTCACGGCCACCAGCCCGACGTTCTGGGCAAAGGCGCTTTGGGTGAAGGAGCCGAAGATCGGCGCGATCATGCTCGACAGCATGTCGGCCCGCAGGCCATTGCCCAGGCGTTTGGAATCCACCTTGGTATCGATGATTTCACCCACTGCCAGGATGTCCGCCGACGTTTCCACCAGGGTCACCATGACCACGATGCACATCGACAGAATCGCCGCGAAGTGAAAGGTCGGCATGCCGAAGTGGAAGGGGGTCGGGAAGCCGAACATCGGGCCCTGAGTCACCGACGAGAAGTCCGCCATGCCGAGGAACACCGCGAGCACCGTACCGATCACCATGGCCAGTAGAATCGACAAACGGGAGATGGTCGCGCTGCCGACCTTGCTCAACAACAGGACCAGCACCAGCGTCACCGCCGCCAGCCCGATGTTCGCCATGCTGCCGAAGTCCGGCGCGTGACTGTTGCCACCCATAGCCCAGCGCGCCGCCACCGGCATCAGCGTCAGGCCGATGGTGGTGATGACGATGCCCGTCACCAACGGCGGGAAGAACTTGGTGATGCGCGAGAACACCGGCGTGATCAGCAAACCGATCAGGGACGCGGCAATCACCGCCCCGAGAATCGACTGGAAGCCACCCTCCCCGCCACTGCTGACAATCGCCACCATGGTCGCGACGCCGGAGAACGACACGCCCTGGACCAGCGGCAACTGACAACCGAAAAACGGTAAACCCAGTGTTTGCAGTAATGTCGCCAAGCCCCCCGCAAACAATGAAGCAGCAATCAACAATCCGATGTCCGCCGGCGAGAGCCCGGCCGCCTGGCCGATGATCAAGGGCACCGCGACGATGCCGCCGTACATGGTCAGAACATGTTGCAGGCCATAAGCCATATTCGCGCCGACCCCGAGATTCTCGTCCTCGGGCCGTTGGTGTGAAACAGAGGGCGTTTTCATGGTTTGGGGGGTTCCCTGGTTTTTGTTGTGCGCACACTGTATGCAAGACTCAGGACAAATGTCTATAGAGTTGTATACAACTCGTCGGTCAGATTATGGACATATGTCCATTTCCGCCTTACAGGCTCGCCGCAAGCGGCCATCAAAAAACCTTGAAATATTTCCCTCACGACATTTGGCTTGCCTCCTGTGCAGGCTCGATCAACCGCCCCAGCACGCTTTTCAACCCTGCATGCTCCGGCACCCGAATCCCAAACTCGCGCGCCAGCAACGCCACCAGTTCGTCTACGTCCGCCACCTGCCGCCGCTCGCTCTCGCTGCCGACCCGATGAATCGCAAAGCTGCCGTTATTCAACGTACGTCGCCATCCCTCCCCCGTTCGCGCCACCATCAGCTGTTTTCTGAACGACGATTCAGGATGGGTCGAGACGTACCAGTTGCCGACGGCATAATCGATGTCTTCCTGGCGTTGCAGATCGAAGATGTACATCGCTTTCCACTCCCCGGCGACGTTGGCGCGCAGGGTGTAGCCGTCGTCATGCTGCTCGATGCGATAGGGTTCGTGGGGGGTGAGCTGTTCGGTCGTCGAATCGAGTATGAGCGGCGCGGTGGGCACCATGCCGCCGAAGCCGACGTCGGTGATGTAGCGCACACCGCCCAGGGTCACCAGGCTCAAGCGGTGCGTTCGCGCGGTCCAGGCGCCTTCGGGCTGGCCCATGACTACCCGCCCGGAGATACCGCGCGCGTCAAAGCCCAGCTCCTTGAGCAAGGCCAGGTACAGGCTGTTGAGCTCATAGCAGTACCCGCCGCGACCCTCGAGCAGGACTTTTTGCTCCACGGACGGTAAATCGATGAGCACCGGCTCGCCCGACAGGGTGGTGAGATTTTCGAACGCAAAGGCACCGGTGTGGCGCCGTTGCAACAGGCGCAGGGTTTCCAGGGTCGGTGCCGGAGGGGCATCGTAGCCCAGGCGTTGCAGGTACACCGCCAGGTGGGTCAGGCGTGGCTCGCTCATTGCTCGATCCTTATGCAGGGGCCGCAGATTTCTGCGCTATTGGCCGCCATGTATAAGGGAAAAACCGGTCCGGCCGACAATTGATTTAGCCAATCGCCACCCAGGTAAAATCAGCGCCGCTTGCGCGAACCCAGTCGAATCCAGGTCGGCGCATGATCGCTGGCATGGGGTTCGTTGCGCACCCAGGCGTCGACACCCGCCTCTTGCAAGTAAGGACTCAATGCCGGGTTGAGCAACAGGTGATCGATGCGCAGCCCCGAGTTTTTCTGCCAGTGCTGCCGGAAGTAATCCCAGAAGGTGTAAAGGCGATCCTCCGGATACAGGTGACGCAGGGAATCGGTCCAGCCCTGATCCAGCAACCGCTGATAACACTCGCGGCTTTGCGGTTGCAGCAACGCATCCTTGAGCCAGGACCGCGGGTTGTAGATGTCCAGGTCGGTCGGCACCACGTTGTAGTCGCCCGCCAGCACCACCGGGTGTTCGCTGCTTTGCAGGTTCTTGGCATAGGCGATCAACCGTTCGAACCATGCCAGTTTGTAATCGAACTTCGGCCCCGGTTGCGGATTGCCGTTGGGCAGGTACAGGCAACCCACCAGGATGCCGTGCACGGCGGCTTCCAGATAACGACTGTGGGTATCGCTGTCATCGCCCGGCAAACCGCGCCGACTCTCCAGCGGTTGTGCATCCCGCGCCAGGATCGCCACCCCGTTCCATGACGACTGACCTTGCCAGATCGCGCCGTAGCCAGCGGCCTCAAGTTCTGCGGCGGGGAACGCAGTGTCCACCGACTTGAGTTCCTGCAAGCAGGCAATGTCCGGTTTTTCTCGCTCCAGCCAGGCCAGCAGGTTCGGCAGCCGGGCGCGCATGCCGTTGATGTTGAAGGTCGCGATTCGCAAATTCTTCATGAGGCCAACGCTCCTGATGGCGGGGTGCCTAGCGTGTGACATCTGCAGGTTTTGGTGGTTGCGTCGCCAGCCCCGCGTTGATGATGAATGGCGCCCCCCACCACTCGTCATCCAACCGGCACCAACTCCCCGCCCTCTCACACCAACTTCAGGTAACGATTCTTCTTTTGGAGACCCACCATGATGAACAGCAAAATCACTTCGTTGTTGTTGGCCGGATTGTTATCGGTGGCGTCAGCGGCCACATTCGCAGGGTCGAGCGATGGTGCCGATGCGACCGGGACCCAATCCGGCGCCACCAGCGGTCCGACCACGCCACCGGATAACACCCCCGGCGAGCCCTCGAGCGGCAATCAGACCGACTCGGGCGGCTCGGACACCGGCACCACCGGCGGGGCCAGCGGTTCTGGCTCCGGTGCGGGCGGCGGCACGGGGGCCGCAGGGGGCGGAACGGGTGGTGCGGGCGGCGGCACGGGCAGTTGAACGAATAAACGCAGCCGATGAACGTCGGCTGCTTTTCATCCGGGCTACGCCGTGGTGGGACGGAGATCACCTTTGGCCAGCCGTCGCATCGCACTGTGCAAATGCGCCCGGGCACTCTCGGCATCGCCCAGGCGCATTTGTTCGTAAGCTCGCTGGGCGATCTCGTGAGGCACCGGTTTGAGTTCGCGCTGGGTCGCCATCGCCATCAGCTGCACCTGGGCGGCGCGCTCCAGGTAATACAGATCGTCCCAGGCCTCGGCGATGGTCGGCGCAGCGATGATCACCCCGTGGTTCTTCAAAAAAACAATGTCGGCATTGCCCATGACGCTGGCGATCCGGTCGCCTTCGGATTCATCGAGGGCCAGGCCGTTGTAGTGCTCATCCACCGCGGTACGGCCGTAAAACTTCAGCGCCGTCTGACCCAGCCACAACAGCGGCGGGCCTTGCAGCAGACACAACGCCGTGGCGTGCGGCATATGCGTGTGAAACGCCACTTTCACCCGCGGTAACTGTTTGTGCAGGCGAGCATGGATGTAAAACGCCGTTGCTTCCGGCAGGCCTTCGCCGTCCACGACATGGCCGTGAAAATCGCAGACCAACAGGTTTTCAGCGGTCACTTCAGCGAACGCATAGCCGTAGGGATTGACGAAAAACAGGTCATCGCGGCCTGGGACCATGGCGGAAAAATGGTTACAGATGCCCTCTTCCAATCCGTGCAGCGCCGCCAATTGAAAGCATGCCGCCAACTCCGTGCGCGCGGTGATGGCGGCTGGCGAGTCGAGCTGCAGATCAGCGTAACGCGAAGGACGGGAACTGCCTGCAAGCGTATGTGCCATGACGACGACTCCGTGTGCTACCAGCCAAGAGATTTAAATAAGGGGACGACCTGATCCAGCGTGCTCAATATGGCATCAGGTCGATAATCCGGCAGCAATTGCCGACCGGTGCCGCGATCGATCCACACGCACCGAAAATGCATGTCCCGGGCAGCGGCGTGATCCAGCATCGGGCTGGCGCAAATGTGCACCACCTGCTCGCGACTGACGCCGAGCTGTTCATGAGCGTAGTCAAACAATCGCGGGGTCGGCTTGTAGGCGCCAGCCTGCTGGGCGGTGATGACACGATCGATAGACCCGCCGAGCTGCGCGACATTGCCGGCGATGATGTCGTCATCCGTATTGGACACGATGCACAACTTGAACCCCATTGCCTTGAGTTGCGCCAGGGTCTCGATCACTTCGGGAAACGGCGGCATGCGCGGGATCTCGGCGGCCAGGCGCTGACTGTCTTCGGGAGCGCTGGACAGCCCCAAGTCTTCCAGGGCGAGGTGCAGGCCGAGGGTGCCCAACTGACGAAACGAACGATGGGGCGGGATCTGCTCCAGGCGATGTGGATGTGGATACAGCCAACGCAGTGGTCCCGTTGGCGCTGTTTCCCCAAGGCTGCATTTATCGGCAGCGGGCCATCCGTCTGCTGGACGTGGCACAGCGGCCATGGCGGGTTGCCTTTGGCAGTCATAGCCTGACAGGCATTCAGGCTGCGGTCGCTTGCGGCCTGGGCGTGTCAATACTGCCGGTTTCGGCGGTATTGCCTGAGCACAGCGTGTGCAATGACCTGCCCGAACTGTCGCCGACGGAGCTGGCACTGATCAGCCGGGATGGCGCGCTGACCGGGTTGCAGCGGGCGCTGGTGGATTTTTTGCGCGAAGAAGTTGGCAAGGCATGTTGACGGTTCCTTTGACCGATGTCCTGATGACGCTCATCTCTTCAAATCATCCTGTCGATTTGATCCAGCGTCACCTGGGGCACGAGTTCACCGGGAATCCGCGATGAACCGGAGAGGTTGTAGACCTGAAAATCATCATCCATGACGTACTTCGCCATGATCTCGAACGACGGCAGGATTCTCGTATGAAAGTGATCGTCGAGGTTGCACGGCGAAACAACGGCGCCGGCCTTTTCATAAAAGCGACCTGCCGACTGATCCAGGTCGACGCCCACCAGAAACACCTTGGTGAACCCCGCGTGATAGGCGATTTGCAACGCCAGGTAGGCCACTGTGCGGGCATCGAAAAAGCCTCGTTTGAGGTTCTTGCTGAAACCCAGGCTTCGATTGCGGCCAGTCCCTAACTTTCGTCTTCGGACAAGCTCTTTATCCCGCCGGAACAGCAACTCGCCCCAGGAGAGTTTGGGCGCCTGCGTCAGCAAATAAAGTTCGCCCTCGGGCGCCAGCGCTTCATACCTGACGAGGTCTTTCCACAAGGCTATCCGCTGACTGCGGCGCATGGCTTCAGCAAAAAGATAAGGCTGTTGTCGGCAAAAATCGTCGTCCGTACAGGCGTAAAAGAACGGTTTGATATCAGGCTCGACGAACATCGAAATAGCCCCGTTCATGGTAATCATCGGAACGTCGGCATACTTCTCCAGCGGAAAATCTTTCGCGGACGCGCCCGAGGCAATGATAAACACCGGACCCTTTTGAATGTTGCGACACTCATCGAAGTCATGCACCGCAAGCTGACGCGTAGTCAATGACGGTTTTTTTTGCGCAACATCCATCTTCAGATTCCCTCCTTTAACGATATTAGATCCAGCGCCCGTCCTGGCTACTGTTGGTTCTGCCCCGCCACGACCGCGGGACTACCTGCGCGCTGCCAATCCAGGATGGGTAGTTTCAACGGCTTGTTCAACCCTCGAAGCACAGCCGTGTCATACCCGTAAATGTCGGGTTTGAAAATCACCCGGCCATCGTTGCTCAAGTCTACCGTCCAATACGCCAGCAACACCGGCACTTTCACGGGAAGCTTGATGTTTTCAGTTTTGCCGTTTGCCAATTGGGCCTGGATCCCGGCGGCATTCCACCGAACCGGATCGTTAAACAAAAGCTCCACCAATTGCAACGGGTTTTCCACCCGTATGCAACCGGAACTGGTGGCACGGAAGGGTTTGGCAAACAACTCGCGGTGGGGGGTGTCGTGAAGATAGATCGCATAGTCGTTAGGAAACCGGATCACCACCTGACCCAGCGAGTTCTCCGCACCGGCATCCTGACGCAAGGTCAGGCCGCGCGGGTGATCCCAATCAACGCCCGCCGGATCGAGCACATTGCCTTCGCGATCCAGGACCCTGATGCGGTTCGCGGCCAGGTAGCCTGGATTACTGCGGATCTTGGGCAGCATATCCTGGACCAGGATCGTCGGCGGCACGGTCCAGGTCGGGTTGAACGTGACGTAGGTGATCTCGGACTGGAACACCGGCGTACTGCGGTACGGCTTGCCGACCTGTACCCGTGAACGCCATATCGCCTTGCCGTCGCGGTAGAGCGCCACCTTGTAGCCGGCGATATCGACGATGACGAACGTGCCCTGCAGCTTGTACAGCAACCAGCGCGCGCGCTCCATGTTCACCCGGACCTGGTCGATCCGCGCCTCGACGGGTACGTTCAGGGCCGCCAGCGTCGCCGCCCCCGCCACACCGTCCGCGCCCAGGTATTGCTCGGATTGATACTTCTTCACCGCAGCGATGACGGCGTCGTCGTAAATCGTGCGCGGCGTTCGTTGTGGAGCCAGATAGCCCCCCGCCACCAAACGGGTCCGCAACTGCCCGACCGCAGCGTTATCCATGCCGGGCTTGAGCGACTCACCTTCGGCAACCTTCGGCCAGCCCCCCCTGTCCCGCACCGTGCGCAATTGCGCCAGGCCCATCCGCAAGCTGCCATAAATCGCTTCTTGTGGTGGCGCTTGGGCGAACGCCCGCGCCACATCGTGGTTGTCGAGCGCGGCGAAGAAATTGTTTACGTCTGCACGAGGATCGACGCCGACAGGGTCGAAGTTCCAATGCATGTCCAGTCGCGATGGGTCGACCTTGCCGCGTCGTAGCTGCAGCAATGCCGTGATGAAGGTATGGGTGGCCGCCATATCGAACGCAGCGCGTTGCGCCGGGGTGGGCACCATGGACTGCATCAATGTTTGCGCCCCGGCCAGCTCGGCAATGCGAAAATCCGCGGGGTCGAGCCCGTCGACCTGGGTTTCGCCCAGGCTTTTCAGCAACTGTGCAACGTCGCTGTCATGGGACCAGGCGGCGCGATAACCGCGATGGCTGTAAAAATCCATCACCACCCGGTTCACATCCACCCGCTGATGACGCGGCGAGGTGAGCAACGGCGGGAACGCAGTTGCCAGTGGCGCCAGTTCGGCCTGAATCGCCTGAGCGACGATGTCATCAGGTGCCGTCTCGTTCATCGCATCCGCTGGAGATGACAGCATGATCGGCGACGTTTGCCCCTGCGCTGCACCGCTGATCAGAAAGACCATAAAAAAGACGCGGCTTATGACGAATAACCTTGTTAACTGCACCATGGATAATCCTTAATCTCCTGCATTCAACAACTAGCATCCTACAGACTGCTAGACTTGACACCATCTAATGAGACACGACTATGGCGCTAGACCGCATTGGCATGGCAATCACGGCCCTGCTGCTGACCTCCCTCTCAATACCGGCAGCGTACGCCGATTCGCTTGAAGCCGCGCTGATCAAAGCGGCTCCCCATGCCAACGCCAAAGTCATTGGACTGGCGGTACGCGCTTCCCAATGTAGCATCGCCCAGGGCAAAGCCCCGGTGCAAAGGCTAGCAGTGATCGATTACTCACTGCCCTCCACCGAACAGCGGCTATGGGTTTTCGATCTGAAGAAACGCAAGTTGCTGTTCCACGAACTGGTGGCCCACGGTCGCAACAGCGGCGAGAACATGGCGGTCAAATTCTCCAATCAGAACGAAAGTTTTGCCACCAGCCTCGGCCTGTACCGCACCCAGGCGAGTTATGTCGGGCAGAACGGTTACTCGCTTCGCATGGAAGGACTGGAGCCGGGTTTCAACGACAATGCGTTTGACCGGGCGATCGTTATCCACGGCGCACCTTATGTCAGCCCGGTACTTGCACGGGCGAATGGGCGAATCGGTCGAAGCCTGGGTTGCCCGGCAGTACGACCGGCCATTGCGCACAAGCTGATCGACTCGATGAAAGATGGGCAGTTGCTGTTCTCTTACTATCCCGACCAGCGGTGGCTGAAGTCTTCTTCGTACATCAATTGTGGTGGCGCCACGGTTGCGTCGTCTTCAAAGTCCACGACCCGCCAATAAGAACTTCGGCAGCGACAATGCTCCCGTAATCACGACCGGTTTTTGTCCTGAATGGAAAGCTGCATGCGCCTCACTGCGCTCATGTTAGCTGTACGCGCTTTACGAGTTGGGTCGCCAGTTCTTCAAGTTGAGGAACCAATTCACTACACTCGGCCGACATTCCAATTCAAAAGCCCAATAACAATGAAAAAAATCAAAACCGCGATGACGCTCGGAGGCCTGCTCGTCCTATCCTTCGGCGTTCAGGCCCAGCAAAGCCCATCGCACCTGGACACCGTCATTCAACAAGGCCAGCTGCGCGTCTGCACCACGGGCGACTACAAACCCTATACCTCCAAAGCCGATGACGGCGAATACTCGGGGATCGACATCGCCATGGCCCGCTCGCTGGCCGACAGCCTTGGCGTCAAGGTCGAATGGGTGCAGACCACCTGGAAAACCCTGATGCCCGACATGCTGGCAGGCAAATGCGACATCGGCGTCGGCGGCATCTCGGTCACGCTGGAGCGCCAGAAAAAAGCCTTCTTCAGCACCACCCTGGATGTCGACGGCAAGATCCCGCTGGTGCGCTGCGAAGAGCAGGCGTCGTACCAGACCATCGAGCAAATCAACCAGCCTTCGGTGCGCCTGGTCGAACCGGCCGGCGGCACCAACGAAGCCTTTGTCCACGCCTTCCTGCCCAAGGCGCAATTGCGCCTGCATGACAACGTGACCATCTTCCAGGAGCTGCTGGACAAGAAGGCCGACGTGATGATCACTGATGCTTCGGAAGCGCTGTACCAGCAGAAACTCAAACCCGGTTTGTGCGCGGTCAATCCAACCCGGTTCATGCAATATGGGGAGAAGGCCTATCTGCTGCCGCGGGACGACATCAGCTGGAAGTTGTATGTCGATCAGTGGCTGCATCTGGCGAAGGTGACGGGGAATTATCAGAAGGTTTTGGAGCAGTGGTTGGCGGTGCCTGTGGCTAAATAGCGGATCCATTTTTTATAAGTTCGAACAGCAAAAAGTGCGCCTCCCCAAGGAAGCGCCCTTAATGTGATTGCGCCTGACCTCAACCAGCAAGACCAACAACCTCGATCCGCGTCAGCCCTACCCGCTCCGCCTGCTCTAAAATCTCCTCCGGCGTCGAATCCGCCGTGGGCATGACCAGGCTGTTCTCGGCATCCCCCAAATGCAGCTGTAGCAGATGCATTGCCGCCTCATGCACGGGTAGCCGAGCCTGGCTGAGTTCGAAACTGTGAGTGCGGGGCTCGCCGTTGAACAGGTATTTCACGGTGTAGTTGTGCATGGGGGGATCCTCGTAATGGGAGAAGAGCAGCCAACCATCCTGACTAACCGGTCAGTTTTTAGTTCAACTGCTCGCCTTACCCTGTTCATGCAGCGACCAACCCCTTGGTCATCGTGATGCGCTACGGGCGCCTCGGTACATCGGACTTGATGTTGCAATCAGTACGCAAAATCATGTCCCAATTCCTTTTGCATCCATTCCAGGAACCGCCGCACCCTTGGAAAATTGGAATGGGCCCGGGGAAATACCAGATGGTGCGCCGTAATAGGCGCGCTCAGCTCCGGCGCCACTTCGACCAATACGCCCCGAGCGAGGTAGTCCTGGGCGAGCAAGGTACTTTCGAGGGCAAAACCAAGCCCATGGCTTGCAGCTTCCAGTGTCATATACGAACGGTCGAAGCTCAGGGTATAGGGTTTATCCGGGCGTGAGACGCCATGCTGCGCGAACAACTGCGGCCACTTGATCAGCGTCGCCTCCGACATGATCAGGTTGCTGTCCAGCAAATCGACAACACTGTGCACAGGGCGCTTTTCCAGCAGTTTCGGTGACGCCATCACCGCAATTTTTTCGTCTCTCACTGTCCGCACTTCGAAGCTTGGCCAGTTGGGCAAACCATGGCGAATATCGACATCGATCTTGTCCCGACTGAAGTGCAGCGACTCGTAGGAGCACGACAGGTTGAGCTGGATATCCGGATGACTTTCCCGGAACTGCTCCAGGCGCGGCATCAGCCACAACAGGCCGAAACTGGGCGACGAGTGCAACCGCAGGCAGTCCAGGCTGACATCACTGGCGGCACGTTCGGTCGCTATCGCGAGACTGTGGAGGATGCCAGACACTTCCTTGAGGTATTGCTCGCCGACCGGTGTGAGTGTCACGCCCCGCGCCGTTCGCAAGAACAACTGCCGGCCGATCATCGCCTCCAGTTTGGCCAATTGGTGACTGACCGCCGAGGGCGTCAGGTCGAGCAGTTCCGCGGCGCGGGCAACGTTGCCGAATCGGGCCGTCTGCTCGAAGGCCTGAATGGCTTTCAGGGGTGGCAGTATCGGAGGCGCGTCGCCGGGTGAACGCATCATTATGTTATTCCGCTGCAAGTGACATGAACCGGGGTTCTTCCTATTCAAACACCCGATAACCCGATTGACGAGTGCTGAATTTTTTTCAGCATCGAGTGACATTCACGTTATTGCTCAAGGCATGCCTGGGGACCAAGCTGAGTCATCGATTCATTGTGGGTCGACCCAATAAAAACAATCAGAGGTACTCTTCCATGCTTCTTCAAGGCAAAGTCGCGATCATCACCGGTGCAGCTTCCGCACGAGGCATTGGCCGCGCTACAGCGACCACCTTTGCGCAACAGGGTGCACACGTCGTGATCCTCGATCTGGATGAATCCGCCGCCCGTGATGCCGCTGCTTCCCTGGGTGAAGGACATCTCGGTCTTGCAGCCAACGTTGCTGACGAATCGCAGGTTCAGTCGGCCGTCGCCAAAATCATCGAGCACTTTGGCCGCATCGACATTCTCGTCAACAACGCCGGCATCACCCAGCCCCTCAAGACATTGGACATTCGCCCTTGCGATTACGACAAGGTACTGGACGTCAGCTTGCGCGGTACCTTGCTGATGTCGCAGGCGGTGATTCCGACCATGCGTCAACAGTCTTCCGGCAGCATCGTGTGCATGTCTTCCGTTTCGGCCCAGCGCGGTGGCGGCATTTTCGGTGGCCCGCATTACAGTGCCGCCAAAGCGGGCGTGTTGGGTCTGGGCAAAGCCATGGCACGAGAACTGGGGCCGGACAAGATTCGCGTCAACTCCATCGCACCTGGTTTGATTCACACCGACATCACCGGCGGCCTGATGCAGGACGAACGCCGCCACGCGATCATCGACGGCATTCCGTTAGGCCGCCTTGGTGAAGCGCAGGACGTCGCCAACGCGGCCCTGTTCCTGGCCAGTGACCTTTCCTCCTACCTGACTGGCATCACGCTGGATGTGAACGGCGGCATGCTGATTCACTGATGATACCTGGCGGGCCTGCGCGGCCCGTGCGGTTCTGGATCGACGACGCAGCCAGGCTTTATAGCCTGGCGGTCAATAAAAACAAGAGATCGGACCATCATGACAACCCTGTCGCTCGAAGCGGTTTCGACCGTGCGCTCCAACGCCTACCGGAAAACCGCGTGGCGCCTGATGCCGTTCCTGATGCTGTGCTACCTGTGCGCCTATCTGGATCGAGTCAATGTCGGCTTTGCCAAACTGCAAATGATGAACGATCTGGCGCTCAGCGAAACGGTCTACGGGCTGGGCGCTGGCATGTTCTTCATCGGCTACTTCCTCTGCGAAGTCCCCAGCAACATCATCCTGCACAAGGTCGGTGCGCGGGTCTGGATCGCGCGCATCATGATCACCTGGGGCATCGTTTCCGCTCTGTTCGCCTTCGTCGAAACCGCTTGGCAGTTCTATGCGTTGCGCTTTCTGCTGGGCATTGCCGAAGCCGGCCTGGCGCCGGGTCTGTTGCTGTATCTGACCTACTGGTTTCCATCCTACCGTCGTGCCCGCATGACCGTGTTGTGGTTCATCGCCATTCCGCTGTCAGGCATGGTGGGTGGCCCCCTCTCCGGCTGGATCATGACCCACTTCGCAGGGATGCATGGCTGGGCGGGATGGCAGTGGATGTTCGTGCTGGAGGCGGTGCCCACGGTCGTGGTTGGACTTCTGGTATTGAGCTATCTCAAGGACGGCGTGCATCAAGCCAGCTGGCTCAACGACGACGAAAAAGCGCTGATCGCCCGCGAGCTGGCCGAGGATGACCAGCACAAAGTCACCCATGCCTCTGTGGGCGAGTTCATCCGCGACCGTCGTCTCTGGTTATTGGCCGCCATCTACTTCTGTGTCGTGATGGGCCAGTACGCAATCACCTTCTGGCTGCCGACCCTGGTGCGTAACGCAGGGGTGTCCGACCCGATGCAAATCGGCGTGCTGACCAGCCTGCCCTACCTCTGCGCAATCGTGGCCATGCTGTATGCCGGACGCAGCGGCGACAAACATCGCGAGCGCCGCTGGCACCTCATCATACCGATGTTCGCGGGTGCCATCGGACTGACCCTGGCGGCAATGATGGGGGGAAATGTGACGCTCTCGATTCTGAGTCTATGCCTGGCCGCTTCCGGAATTCTGTCCGCGACGTCGATGTTCTGGATGTTACCCACCACGTTGCTCGGTGGAGTGTCTGCCGCCGCGGGCATCGCGGCGGTCAACAGCTTCGCCAACCTCGCCGGCTTCTGCTCGCCTTACCTGATCGGCTGGATCACCACCCTCACCGGCTCCAGCGCCATCGGCATGTACCTGATCACCGGTGTACTGGTGGCCGGTGCCCTGTTGGTACTGCGCATTCCCGCCGCCCTGGTCAATCGTTGATTTAACGGAGTTTTTAGCATGACTACCCATCCTTCATACGCGTCATCCAAAACCCTGGTGCAGCGCGCCCACAATATTCGTCGGCACGCGCTGCAAATGGGTCAAGTCCAGGGCCAGGGCTATGTCGGCCAGGCCCTCGGTGCCGCCGACCTGCTGGCAGTGTCTTACTTTCACGCCCTGAACTATCGGCCGGAAAACCCGCAGTGGGAGGAGCGAGACCGCTTCTACCTCTCCATCGGTCACTACGCGATTGCGCTGTACGCCGCATTGATCGAAGCCGAAATCATCCCGCTCGATGAGCTGCAAACCTACGGATCGGATGACAGCCGGCTGCCGATGTCGGGCATGGCGACCTACACCCCAGGCATGGAAATCACCGGCGGTTCGCTGGGTCAGGGCCTGGGCATCGCGGTCGGGGCCTGCCTGGGCCTCAAGCGCAAAGGTTCGTCTTCCTTCGTCTACAACTTGCTGTCGGACGGCGAACTGAATGAAGGCTCGACCTGGGAAGCGGTGATGTCGGCCTCGCACTGGAAGCTCGACAACCTGATTGCCATAGTCGATGTCAACAACCAGCAAGCCGATGGCTACTCCAGCGAAATCCTCTCGTTCGAACCGATCGTTGATCGCTGGCAGGCATTTGGCTGGTTCACCCAACGGGTCGATGGCAATGACCTGGAGGCACTGGTCGCCGCATTCGATGCCGCGCGCAACCATCCCGGCACGCAACCGCGAGTCATCATCTGCGACACCAAAATGGGTAAAGGCGTGCCCTTCCTGGAAAACCGCGAGAAGACCCACTTCATCCGTGTGGAAGAGCACGAATGGGATCTGGCACTGAGCAATCTTGAAGAAGGAAAAAACCAATGAACAACGCAACCAATACCCCGACTTCAATGATCGAGCCGCCTAAAAAACGCCTGACCACCTCGGCGATGATCGCGTCGATTGCCTCTGAAGGCCAGGCCACCCGCTCAGCACCTTTTGGCCATGCGTTAGCCGCGCTGGCGGATCAGCGTTCAGACATCGTGGGCATGTCCGCCGACTTGTCCAAGTACACCGACCTGCACATTTTCGCCAAGGCCCACCCAGATCGTTTCTATCAAATGGGCATGGCCGAGCAGTTGTTGATGAGCGCGGCAGCGGGGATGGCCCGGGAAGGCTTCGTACCCTTCGCCACGACCTATGCCGTATTCGCCTCCCGCCGCGCCTATGACTTCATCTGCATGGCGATTGCCGAGGAAAACCTCAACGTCAAAATCGTCTGCGGCTTGCCCGGTCTCACCACCGGTTACGGCCCAAGCCACCAGGCCACGGACGACCTGGCGATCTTCCGTGCCATGCCCAACCTGATGATCGTCGACCCGTGCGACGCGCTCGAGATCGAACAGGCAGTGCCTGCCATCGCCGCTCACCAAGGGCCCGTCTACATGCGTCTGCTACGCGGAAATGTGCCGCTGGTGCTGGACGAATACGGCTACAAATTCGAGATCGGCAAAGCCAAAACCCTGCGTACCGGCAATGATGTTTTAATCATCTCCACCGGTTTAATGACGATGCGCGCGTTGGAAGCGGCCAAAGAACTTCAAGCTGATGGCGTTGATGTGGCCGTGCTACATGTACCGACGATCAAGCCCCTGGATGAACAAACCATTCTGGCTGAAGCCAGAAAACCCGGTCGACTGGTCATTACCGCGGAAAACAGCTCCATCATCGGTGGACTGGGTGAGGCGGTTGCCACGGTCCTGCTGCGGAACGGCGTAACACCTACTTTCAGGCAAATAGCCTTACCGGACGCCTTCCTCGATGCCGGCGCGCTGCCAACACTCCATGATCGCTACGGTATTTCAACTCAAGCGGTTTGCACGCAAATCAAAGCCTGGCTGTAACTGCAGGGTTCAAGGCACCTGGACACAGGTGCCACCCGGGAACATCTCCAGGACTATCGGCCATCGGCGCTGATTACCTGATGTTGCCGGAGACTGTTTTAGTGTCGCCCGTATGAACCTTGCAACTCACATCGCCCGACATGGTGGTGACATCGCCATTGATATCACCACTGTCGACATGGCCGCTCATGGTGCGGACGCTGCCGACATTGCCGGTGACCTGAACCCTGCCAGCGGCCGTTTCAACCGAGGCGGGGTTACCGTTCACGACGACGCTGACCGGACCTGTCACTGGCACAGCCTGCTCGACGCCATCGACCACCACCCGGTTGCCGTCAACGCTGATGTTTTTCCCGGTGTAGGTAATGCCATTGATGGTCACGGTCGCGCCGCCCGTGGCAACCTCAAGCTCGCGGGCCTGGGCAAAGCTCGAGAAGTACAGCGCAGCGATCATCAGGGCCAGCTTCTTGGTGGTCGACATGTCAGCGCTCCTTCGTTCAGGTGGTTACAGGGTAATAGCAGGCCGCCGTTAACAATTCACGCTTATTTGCGCTGTTGGTGACGGTCGGCGATCCATTGTTGCCAGGCAGTCGACGTCAAAGCAGCACCATCACCAATGGCTGGCAGGTTTTGCGCTCTGATTGTGCGGAAACGGCGACAGATTTATTTCATGCGTCCCCCTTCTGATTCCAAGCTTCATCGGGGCTGAACATAATGGCTTGTGAAAATTCCTGCGCTGCCCGAGACTCAAGTCGCCACATTGGTCACTGACCTGCAGCCTGCAAAAAGCTGGTCGATGTCTCGACCGAGCAGCGCCCCAAAAAAAGGACAGAACATGAGCAGCACGGACGAATTGCAAAACCACGATGCCAGCCCGAAATGGAAAGAGCGATTCGCTTTTTTCAATCAGCACGGCAGCCCCAAAAACCCCACCTTCAGCTCCGCGCTCAAGCAGCTAACGACCCGCAAGCGCATGCTGATCAATATGAACTTCATCGCGATTTTCTTCGGCCCGGTTTATCTTTTCGTGCTTGGCCTGTGGAAAAAGAACCTGGCGCTGATAGCGATCATCGTCGTCGTCAGCTTCAGCCTGTCGTTGATCTTCACAATCCTGGGCCGTGAATTGCCCTACGCCTTGGGCAGCGGCCTGAACGTCGTCTTTGCACTGATGTATGGGTTGAGCGCCAACTATGCGTATTACCTGAAACAGGAAAAAGGCTCGCAGGGGTGGAACCCGTTTGAAGGGTTGAAGATAGTCTGAAGGACTTGCGGGATCGAAATGTATCCTGCCGGGATAAAGCAAGGCGCGCCCTCCGGAGCGCGCCTTTTTCACTGGATCGCTAAAAAATAGTGATCAAACTACACCGTGCATAAAAAACTCGACAGGAACCTTAAAGTAATCAGAAAAGCCTTTTATCTGAGAAACAGTCATTTTTCTTTTATTGTTCAGCATTTCTGAAATGGCACTTTGAGAAGCAATTTCGGACAAGTCCTTTTGTTTAACTCCCCTATCGGCAATAAGAAACGCCAACGCTTCCGATTGAGAGGAGTAAGGGATCAAAACCGTCTCAGTCTCGTACTCATAAACACGATCAGCCACCAACTCCGCGAAGCGTGCTGCTACATGCCCTTCACTATCAGCATGAGAGTAAAGCTCATCGATTAGCGCCATGCGCCCCTGTAAGTCTTTATCATCCTTGATTTTTTCATGACAGGCAGACAATAACCGGGACATGGTCGCCATCTGATCGCTAAGACCATCAAGCATCGGTGAAATATTAGCTATGAAGGCATCTAGTCCAGTGGCTTCGATTTTATCACGCTTCATTTTATCACCTGTATTTTTTCAGTACATAAAAGTAGATCATCCAATCAGAACTACTCGACCTCACTTTTACACCACTTGTCGTATCCGGCGTGAGGCAGGATGTTTTTAATATAAATGGTGCCATTCATCGTATTTATCCAACAAATAATCCGGCACTCATTCTTCTTGATATCAAAAATATAAATATCAAGGGGCCCCTTCCTGCTCGACTCCCGAAGTTTTGAGCGAGGGACTCGATCAACGTTCCATCCAGACGTGGCGGACCAAAGGTTTCGAGTCTGCTCAAACGACTCGAAGCGCAGGCCTGGCTTATCAAACGTCGTTAGCCATAGACTCAGCGCTGCGTGCCACTGACTGTATTTCTGCATGGCTTGCGTGACCGCCGCTTTCGCTATTACCCGCATACCTTCTCCGGCGTTCTTCCATGCGAGCAAAATTATCTCGAATACAGATATCTGTCAAACAGATATTCAGCCAGCTGATTCAGGCCCAAAGAACACACCACACTTGAACGGCATCCCTATCCCCAACACCACCTACGCATCCCTGATAAACTGCGACCTTTCGCCTCTCCGATTCAGATCCCCAATGTCCTTAAAAACCGCCCTGCTCGCCCGCCGCTTCTCCGTCGCACCGATGATGGATTGGACCGACCGCCACTGCCGCTTCTTCTTGCGCCTGCTCTCCAAGCACGCCCTCCTCTACACCGAGATGGTCACCACCGGCGCGCTGCTCAACGGCGATCACGAGCGCTTCCTGCGCCACAACGAAGCCGAACACCCTCTCGCCCTGCAACTCGGTGGCAGTGTGCCGCTGGACTTGGCCATGTGCGCGCGCATGGCGCAGGACCATGGTTACGACGAGGTGAATCTGAATGTCGGCTGCCCGAGTGATCGGGTGCAGAATAATATGATCGGCGCCTGCCTTATGGGGCATCCGCAGTTGGTGGCCGATTGTGTGAAGGCGATGCGTGATGCGGTGTCGATCCCGGTGACGGTGAAACACCGGATCGGGATCAATGGCCGGGACAGTTACGAGCAGTTGTGCGATTTCGTCGGCACGGTGCGGGATGCCGGGTGCACGAGTTTTACGGTGCATGCGCGGATTGCGATTCTGGAGGGGTTGTCGCCGAAGGAGAACCGCGACATTCCGCCCCTGCGGTATGACGTGGCGGCGCGGTTGAAGACGGATTTTCCGGAGCTGGAGATCATTCTCAATGGCGGGATCAAGACGCTGGAGGCTTGTCGCGAGCACTTGCAGACGTTTGATGGTGTGATGCTGGGTCGTGAGGCTTATCACAACCCTTATGTGATGGCCGAGGTGGATCAGCAGCTGTTCGGCAGCACGGCGCCGGTGATCAGCCGGGCCGAGGCGCTGGCGCAATTGCGGCCTTATATCGCGGCGCATATCGATGCGGGTGGTTCGATGCACCACATCACTAGGCATGTGTTGGGGCTGGGCACCGGGTTTCCGGGGGCACGCAAGTTTCGGCAGTTGTTGTCGGTGGATATTCATAAGGCGAAAGAGCCTTTGGTGTTGCTGGATCAGGCGGCGGAGTTGTTGGAGGGGCGTTAACGGTCGCCCCGGTTGAACCTGTGCCCGGATTTGGCATCGTACCTATCGATACCGCGCCCC